>CAZSXA010000267.1:0-1539 GCA_964611195.1 uncultured Bauldia sp. | reverse complement strand
TGCGCAAGGTCTACGACCAGATGCCGGAACCGCGCTACGTGATCTCGATGGGCTCGTGCGCGAATGGTGGCGGCTACTACCATTATTCCTACGCGGTCGTGCGCGGCTGCGACCGCATCGTTCCTGTCGACATCTACGTGCCCGGCTGTCCGCCGACGGCGGAAGCGCTGCTCTACGGGGTCCTTCTCCTGCAGCGCAAGATCCGCCGCACCGGAACGATAGAACGCTAAGCTGAGCGGGGAGGGGATGGAGGAGAACCTCGTCGAAATCGCCGAGGCCCTGGAGGCTACGCACCCGGCCGTTGCGCCGGAGTGGTCGATCGACCGTGGTGAACTGACCATCCGGGTCGGCCGCGGCGACGTCGTCGCCGTGATGCGGACGCTTCGCGACGATCCGAAGCTTGCCTTTGTTTGTCTGATCGACATCTGCGGCGTCGACTGGCCGGCGCGCGCGGAGCGTTTCGACGTCGTCTACCATCTGCTGAGTCCGACCCAGAACCTCAGGATTCGTGTGAAGATCTCGACCGACGAGGCGACGCCGGTGCCGTCGATGACGGATGTCTTCCCGGCGGCCGACTGGTTCGAGCGCGAGGTCTATGACCTCTACGGCGTCCTGTTCGACGGCCATCCGGACCTTCGCCGTATCCTCACGGACTACGGCTTCGACGGCTATCCGCTGCGCAAGGACTTTCCGCTGACGGGCTATGTCGAGGTTCACTATGACGACGAGCAGCGGCGCGTCGTCTATGACCGCGTGCACCTGCCGCAGGAATACCGCGACTTCGATTTCCTCTCGCCCTGGGAAGGCACCGAATACCTCCTTCCCGGCGACGAGAAGGCGAAACAGTAGACCGCCATGGCCGAGACCGACGTCCGCAACTTCACGATCAATTTCGGGCCGCAGCATCCGGCGGCGCACGGCGTGCTGCGCCTTGTGCTGGAGTTGAATGGCGAGGTTGTGGAGCGCGTCGACCCGCATATCGGTCTGCTACATCGTGGCACCGAAAAGCTCATCGAATCAAAGACCTATCTCCAGGCTCTGCCCTATTTCGACCGGCTCGACTACGTCGCGCCGATGAACCAGGAGCACGCTTTCGCGCTTGCCGTGGAGAAGCTCCTCGACATCGAGATTCCCTATCGCGGGCAGCTGATCCGGGTCCTCTATTCCGAGATCGGGCGGCTCCTGTCGCACCTCCTCAACGTCACCACGCAGGCGCTCGATGTCGGCGCACTGACGCCACCCCTTTGGGGCTTCGAGGAGCGCGAGAAGCTGATGGTGTTTTACGAGCGCGCCTCGGGCAGCCGGATGCATGCGGCGTATGTCCGGCCGGGCGGCGTCCATCAGGACCTGCCGCAGCCGCTCGTCGACGACATTGGCGCATTCTGCGATCCGTTCCTGAAGGTGCTCGGCGAGATCGACAGCCTTCTCACCGGCAACCGCATCTTCAAGCAGCGCAACGTCGATATCGGCGTGGTCGAGCTTTCGGACGCGTGGCGCTGGGGCTTTTCCGGCGTGATGGTGCGGGGCTCGGGCGCGGCC
>CAZSXA010000266.1:0-1563 GCA_964611195.1 uncultured Bauldia sp. | reverse complement strand
TGCCCGTCGACCTGATCTGGGGCGTCGGGCCGGTGACGAAGGAGAAGCTGGCCGAGAGCGGCATTGCGACGATCGGCCAGCTGGCGCGGATGCCCGGGCAGTCGCTCGAGCGGATCGTCGGCCACGCCGCCGGCGCCAAGCTGCACGCGTTGTCGTGGAACGAGGACAGGCGCGAGATCCGCACCCATATCCGCGCCGGCTCGGTGTCCGCCCAGTCTGCCCTCGGCCGGAAGCCGGCGACCGACGCCGTCATCGTGCCGACGATGCTGCACCTCGCCGATCGGGTGGCGTCGCGGCTCCGCGCCAAGAACCGGGCCGGGCGGACGGTCACCGCCCGTGTCCGCTTCACCGACCTTCGGGCCGTCACGCGCTCGATCACACTGCCGGCCGCGATCGCCGCCACCGGCATTCTCGCCGAAATCGCGGCCGAGCTTGCCCGGGCGGCGCTCCGCGACCATCGGCGGGAGCGCGAGATATCGCTTCTGGCGGTTGGGGTTTCGCATCTGGAGGAGCAGTCGCACCTCCAGCTCGAACTGCCGCTCGACCTTCAGGACTCGGCTTCTCGGCCGGGAACGCGCAAAGGCGCGTCGCGCTGGGTGGCCGATCGCGCCATCGATGCCATCCGCGAGCGTTTCGGACGGGAGTCCGTCGGTTATGCGTCGGTGGTGCTCAATGGCGCACGCCTGATCCCGGACGCGTTCCGCGAACTCGCCGAGCGGGACGTCTGAGGGGATGGCGATGCCCGTCAATCCATCGTGGGCAGCCGGTATCGTTAATCGGTAACTATTGCAGACAATTGGAATGGATTCCGGTGGAGGCGGCGCTAGTCTCGCATCGCTGCCCAACCGGCCACGTCATCCGTCGGCCCCGGAGCCCAAGGAAATGTCGGCATTGTCCGTCGCCAATGCGCCGGCGGCCAAGCCATCGCCCCGCCTCGAAGCCGTCCAGGTTCTTCGCGCCGTGGCGGTGGCGATCGTCGTCTGCGGCCACGTCATTCACGAAGTCAGCGTAGGATTCCTCGCCGACGCGGAAACGCTCAATCAGCGGTTCCCCGGCGGCTTCGGCGTCGACCTCTTCTTCGTGATCTCCGGCTTCATCATGGTCTTCACCACCCGCGGATCGACCGGCCCAGGCATGGGCGGCTCGTTCTTCCGCCGCCGGCTCATTCGCATCGTCCCGCTCTACTGGATCATGACGACGCTGATGATCGCGGCGGTGCTGGCGGCGCCCGGCCTCTTCCATTCGGCGAGCGCCGACTGGAACCACTTCCTCGCCTCGTATTTCTTCGTCCCCTATGCCCGCGCCGCCGACGGCGCGATTCAGCCGATCCTCGGCCTCGGCTGGACGCTTCAATACGAGATGTATTTCTACCTCTTGTTCGCCGTCGGACTGCTTCTGCCGCTCCGCTTCTCGCGGTGGTTCGCCGCGGCCGCCCTGGTCTTCATCATGGTGCTTGGGCAGACGGCGCTGATAACCGGAACGGTCGGACGGTTCCTCGGCGATCCGGTCGTGCTTGAATTCGCGATGGGCGTCGGGCTGGGCTGGCTCTATGTCCGCGGCTTC
>CAZSXA010000265.1:0-1575 GCA_964611195.1 uncultured Bauldia sp. | reverse complement strand
ATTCGGTGAACATCAAGGAGCGGCTCGACTTTTCCTGCGCGATCTTCAACGCCGCCGGCGCACTGATCGCGAATGCGCCGCATATCCCGGTCCATCTCGGTTCGATGGACCGTTCGGTGGAGACGATCATCCGGCGCAATGAAGGGAATGTCCGGCCGGGCGACGCCTTCGCCCTCAACGCACCCTATGACGGCGGCACCCACCTGCCCGACATCACCGTGGTCTCCCCGGTGTTCGACGAAACCGACACCACGATCCGCTTCTGGGTCGCCTCGCGCGGCCACCACGCCGATATCGGCGGCAAGGCGCCCGGCTCGATGACCCCGCGCGCGACGACCGTCGACGAGGAGGGCGTGCTCATCGAGAACTTCAAACTGGTCGAAGCCGGCCAGCTGCGCGAGTCGGAGATCCGCTCGCTGCTGACCGGGCACCCCTACCCCGTCCGCAATGTCGAGCAGAACCTTGCCGACCTCAACGCCCAGCTCGCGGCCAACACGCGCGGCATCGCCGAGCTTGGCCGGCTCGTTTCGGAGTTCGGCGCGGACGTCGTCGCCGCCTATATGGGTCACGTCCAGGACAACGCCGAGGAAGCAGTGCGCGCCGTCATCGACCGCCTTTCGGATTCGGCGTTCACCGTCGACACCGATCAGGGCGCGACGATCCGGGTGAAGATCAGCGTCGATCGCGACAAGCGCGAGGCGACGCTCGACTTCACCGGCACGTCACCGCAGCAGGCGAACAACTTCAACGCGCCCGAGCCGGTGACCCGAGCCGCCATGCTCTATTGCTTTCGCGTCATGGTCGGCGGTCAGATCCCGATCAATGCCGGCTGCCTCCGGCCGCTGAAGACGATCATCCCGGAGGCCTCGATGCTGGCGCCGCGCTATCCCGCCGCCGTGGTCGCCGGCAATGTCGAGACCAGCCAGCAGGTGACCAACTGCATCTTCGGCGCCCTCGGCGCGATGGCCGCCGGCCAGGGCACGATGAACAACCTCACCTTCGGCAACGACCGGGTTCAGTACTACGAGACCATCGCTTCGGGCTCGCCGGCCGGACCCGGGTTCGACGGCGCCCCGGCCGTCCAGACGCATATGACCAATTCGCGGCTCACCGACCCGGAGGTGCTGGAGCTTCGCTATCCCGTCGTCGTCGAGGACTTCCACATCCGCGAGGGCTCGGGCGGTCGCGGCACATGGAAAGCCGGCGACGGCACGGAGCGGACGATCCGCTTCCTCGAGGAGATGGACCTCGCCATCCTCGCCTCGCATCGCACGGTGCCACCCCACGGGCTCGAGGGGGGTGAGCCGGGCGCGCTCGGCGAAACGAGGATCACTCGGGCGGATGGGTCGATGGAAGAACTCGCCGGCGCGGATCAGACCCGTGTCGGGCCCGGCGACAGCGTCACGGTCGTGACGCCGACCGGCGGCGGATTCGGCAAAGCGTGAAGGCGGGCCGGCGCGAGCGCGGCCCACCCCAAGCGTTCGCTACTTGCCCTTCTTCTTCGGGGCAGCCGCGGCCTCAGCCGGCTTGGCCGCAGCCGGCGCGGCGGCCTTCTTCTGGCCGGCATTCTTCGTC
>CAZSXA010000264.1:0-1594 GCA_964611195.1 uncultured Bauldia sp. | reverse complement strand
TGCGATTCACCGAAGCACCAAAGCAGCGCTCGATCAGCCCTTCCACCCACGAGCGGACGGCGTCCGACTGTTTGAGATACTCGGCAACCGGCGTCTTCATCGGCCAGCGAACCATTGGTGCCAGCTGACCGAACACTGCGAGGTCGGCCAGCATCGGCTCATCGCCGGCGAGGAATGGCTGGCCCTCAAGGACGGCACTCAAGGCATCAACTGCCGTTCTGCCGAGATCGGCGATCACCGGAGGTGGATGACGCGCAACTCCCCGCGCATAGAGTTGCCTGGCGAAATGGCGCTTCAGCGAGGTGCCAATCGCGGCACTTGCGATTGGCGGAAAAGCCTTGCGCACCATCTCGTCGATATAGGCAGCGCCCGCCGGATGGACGAACAACTCCCATTCCAACAACTGGTGGAAACGTTCCTCGAACGCGGTCTGAAAAGCATGCGCGATGGCGCGGTCGCGGGGCGACCTGCCGACCGTTGGCACGATACCGAAGTCGGCGGATAGTCGCGCGACGATAACACCGGAATCGCCGATTCGCTCACCGCGGTATTCGACCCACGGACTCTTGCCGAGCGGCCCCTTCCGCGAGTTGTCCTCGAATGACTGCTCATACGGTATTGCGTTGAGACTAAGCCAGGCGAGCAGCTTGACCGCGAACGGCCCGGTGGTCGGCAGCCCCCAGTCGGCCGAGAAGGTGAAGACGCGCAGATCGGTCATTGACGACCCCCTTCCGATGCTTACCTTAGGTAAGCAGTATTAACTTACCAAAGGTAAGTTGACAAGAGGCTTCCCATGGCACGAACGCGCACCGACACGCGCGCTGGAATACTCAAGGCCTGCAAGGAGATCGTTCGTCGCGAAGGCGTCGATCGGCTAACCTTCGATGCCGTTGCGGCCAAGCTCGGCGTTTCAAAACAGGCCGTGATCTATTGGTTCCCGACCAAGGAGGACCTGATCGCCGGCTATGCTCTACCGGCGCTTCGCGACGAGGCCCGCGCAGCGGTAAGGGCGGCACGATCGGCCGACAACGCCGCAGCGGCCATGAGCGCTGTCGTCCATGCCATTGTCCGGTTCCATCTGCGCGATCTTGACCGCTTCAGGCTAATGTATGTCGCAATCCAGGCGAGCGGGCGCATCGCACCGCTCTCTATGCCCGGGGCGCTCGCCGACACCATCCACGGGATCACCGGCGAGATGTATACCGCCTTGGCGGAAAGGCTGAGCGAGGACGGGTTCGCCGATCCGCGTCGCAAGGCCGTGGCGACGCACATGGCAGCGCTTGGCCTTGTGCTGATGGCTTCGCTCGCCGACGCCATGGACGATCCGCTGGCGCACCAACCTGCCGCCCTCGCCGATACGATGGCTCACTTGATCTCGGGCGGCGGTCTGTAGACCATTGCCCCCGCGTCCGAGGGCGTATCCGAGAACAGACTTCGTCAACTGTCGAATCCGGACCGGATTCCGTCCGCAGCGTCGTGGAAAGCGTTCCGCCGGTCTCCAGCACATCGCCTCGCGGGAGGACCGAGGCGCCCGGCGTGGGGAAGCGCTGTCCCCGATCAGGGCCGACCGATATGAGGCTCGCGCGCCCAAGCG
>CAZSXA010000263.1:0-1657 GCA_964611195.1 uncultured Bauldia sp. | reverse complement strand
AAGACCGGAACGGATGATCTTCAGCGGAACCGAGATCGCTTCCGGCGGGACGAGATAGCCGTCCTTCACCGCCTCATCGAGCGAATAGGCGTCCGTCGGCACGCCGTCTTCAAGGTCGAAGAGGCTGTAGGTGTTGTGGTCGATGTCCTCCTTCGGCGTCGCCGTGAGACCGACCAGGAAGGAGTCAAAATATTCGAAGATCGCGCGGTAGCGCTGGTAGACGGAGCGGTGCGCCTCGTCGATGACGACGAGATCGAAATGCCCGGGGCCGAAGGTGCGGGTGTCGCGCGCCTTGCCGTCGATGAGGTTCATCATCGTCGGATAGGTCGAGACGAACACGCGGCCGTCTGCCGTGCGTTCGGTGACGAGGTTGACCGGAGCCGAGTCAGGCAGATGCGCCTTGAAGGCGGCGGTCGCCTGGTTCACCAGCGACACGCGGTCGGCCAGGAAGAGAACGCGCTTCACCCAGCCGGCGCGCATCATCAGATCGACGAGTGCGATCACCGTTCGCGTCTTGCCGGAACCGGTCGCCATGACGAGCAGTGCCTTGCGTTCGCCCGCTTCTTCAAAGCTCTTGGCAATCGCCCGGATGGCGCGGTGCTGGTACGGCCGCTCGACGATCTTGCGATCGATGCGCTCTTCGGCGAGCGGCTTCTGCGTCGCGCGACGCTGGATCAGCAGTTCCAATTCGTCGTACTTGTAGAAGCCGCCGATCTGCCGCGGCGGATAGCGCGTGTCGTCCCAGATCCAGTGCTCGTAGCCGTTGGAGAAGAAGATCACCGGCCGCTGGCCGAACTGGGCCTCCAGGCAATCGGCGTAGAGCTTCGCTTGCTGCTGCCCCTTGCGCGCGTCGTGCTTGGTGCGCTTGGCCTCGACGAGGCCGAGCGGCCTTCCGTCGGCGCCCCACAGCACATAATCGACATAGCCAACGCCATGCTCGTTCGGCATGCCGTGGACTTCGAACTCGGTGTCCTGTGGCTTGTCGAGGTTCCAGCCGGCCTCCTTGAGAAGGAGGTCGATGAAGCGATCGCGGGTCTCGGCCTCGTTGTAATTGTGATGGTCCGGGACAGACTCGTTGGTCTTGCGCGCTTTCGCGATTTCGGCACGGAGCCGTTTCAGCTCGTCGTCGAGATTGGTCTTGTCCCGTAGGAGCGCGGTTAGTTCGCCGTCCTTGGCTTCGAGTTCGGCCTGCTGCTGCTTGATGTGCTCGAACGCGCGGCGGACGACATCGTCGCGGCGGGTGAGTTGCGCCGGGTCGAAGGCGAGGCCGTCCGGCGGGCGCTGCTTGCGGGCATACGTCCGAGCCAGCCAGAAGCAGAAGTGGAAGAGTTCTTTGACCGCGCCGGAAGCGTCGCCAGGCGAAATCCGCTTCTCCTCATGGACCGCACGGTTGCGGATGCGGTTGATGTAGCGGGCCTTGGCGAAGACCTTCTCGCCGGCAAGCTGTTTGAAGCTCGGCTCGTGCAGCAGCGCTGAGATGTTGTCCTGATAAGGCAGCGTCAGGCTGGGGTCATTCGCGAACGCCCATTTCACCGCCGTCTCGACCGTCTTGCCGGCGTAGAAGGCGGCGGCCGTCGGATCTGAGTTCGCGTGCTTCTCCGCTGCCACCGCCCCTTCATGGACTGTCGGAAACTCGGCTTCGAGGAACGCGAAATTA
>CAZSXA010000262.1:0-1738 GCA_964611195.1 uncultured Bauldia sp. | reverse complement strand
AGTCCTGTGCGCAGGTCATGCCACCCGCATGCGCCCGCTGACCTACTACGTCGCAGGGCCGACGGTCTGGGTGGTGCTTGAGCTCGGGCCCTGGCCCATCGATTTCGGCCTGGCGGCCTCGATCGTGCTGACGATCACCGCTGTCTATTTCGTCGCCTGCGCCTACCTTCTTTACCTTGGCCGCGAGAGCGGTCAGCGCGCGCGGCTTGCTGTCATTGCGCTGGTTTCGATGAACGCGCTCGCGGTGCTCGTCGCGGCGGCTGAGTTCGCCGGCTTCCGAGTAGCCCCGGATTTCGCGCTCGAAGGTGCGCTCTGGATCGTCTACGTCGCCACCGTCGCGTTCACGATCGGGACGGCGATGTTTGTGCTTGCGATGACCAAGGAGCGCGAGATCGCCGTGTCGGAGACCGCCGCACGCACCGACGCCCTCACCGGTCTCCTCAATCGCTATGCGCTGTCGATCGCTGGAGCGCAGGCCCTCGAACGGGCGGCGGCCGAAGGGATTCCGCTTGCCGTCGCGCTGTTTGATCTCGACCACTTCAAGAACGTCAACGACACATACGGACACCGCACGGGAGACGCCGTGCTTTGCCGGTTCGCGGCGAGCGCGCGGCGATGCATTCGCGGTGACGATCTTTTTGCCCGAGTCGGCGGCGAGGAGTTCGCCGCGATCATCCCGGGCACCGACAGCCGGACGGCGCTCGCCTTCGCCGAGCGCGTGCGGAAAGCATTCGCCGACGGCGCCGTCACCGTCGACGGCGAGAGAGTGACGACCACCGTTTCGAGCGGGGTGGCGATCATCGAGCCCGGAGAGGAGGTCACTGGCCTTGCCGAACTCCTCGCCCGTGCCGACACCGCCCTTTATGTTGCCAAGGCGTCGGGTCGCGATTGCGTCAGCCTCGGACGGTCCGTACCGGTGCCGGAGCAGCGGCAGCCGGCCGAAGCGCAGGCGATGGCCGCGCAATAGGCCTCGCCATCACGGCGATGTCAGATGAGGCAGCGGCGCTGCCGCGCTAAGGTCGCCACATCGCGGGAGAAACGGAGGCGGGGCGATCATGACGTGGAAGGCATTGCCATTAGCGCTGGTCGGAGCGGTTGCTGCGCCGCTGGTGCTCGCTCAGCCGGCCGGCGTGCCGGACGCGATTGCCGACTACTGGGACTGGACGCGGCTCAACATCGCTCGCTTCACCGAGAACACGACCGGCGCGCATCCGCAGCCGAAGGACGTCTACGTCAATCTCGAGCCTGCCGATCTCGTCGATGCCGCCGGCGCAGCGATTGTCCCGTTCCCGGACGGTACGATCATCGTGAAGGAACGCAACGATCGCGACGCGCTGCTGGTCGATCGGCTCTACACGATGGAGAAGGTCGACGGGACGTGGATCTACGCATTCTATGATCGCCAGGGCGACGGCTCGTTCTCTGGCCGGAGCTTCGGTGCGGCTCCCAATCTTTGCGCCGATTGCCACCAGGCGGCTGAAGCCGACTTCGTCTTCACCCCGCTCGAACGGCGCTGAGATCGCACGGGGCGGAAGTGCGCCGTTTGTGCAACGCCCATCGCAAAGTTGTTCTGCCCCGCAGCGCGCAACCTTGCCGGGCGCCCCTCACCGCCATACCGTGTCCTTGGGCTGGCCAATCCTGGCGAGAGGAGATTCACTGAAACGATTGTTTGCCGGCTGCGGCGCTTGTCGCGGCCGGGGTGGTGCTTGCGGGCTGTCAAACGACCGGTGAGGCAACG
>CAZSXA010000261.1:0-1816 GCA_964611195.1 uncultured Bauldia sp. | reverse complement strand
TTGCCGGTCTGGTTTGCTACAGGATGTCCGGCACGACCTCGCTGCCGCGCGCCCGGGGGCATCGGATGCACAGTCGTCCAGGACATCGCAAACACCGTAGGGCGGGCCAAGTAGGGCGGGCTGAGCGCCAGCGATGCCCGCCGACGGCGTGGGCAACCCGCAATCGATCCTCGCGGATTCCGCTCAGTATCCCGCCAGCTTGTCGACGACGTTGACCAGCGGTTCGCCACGCACATAGCGGCCAACGTTCTCGACGAAGATATCCCATCCGCGATGGCGCGTTCCGGCCGAGACCGCGCCATGGTGCGGGGTGACGATGACGTTAGGCAGCGACCAGAACGGGCTCCCCTCGGGCAGGGGTTCCACATCGTGGGCATCGAGGCCGGCACCGGCGATCTTTCCGCTGCGGAGCGCATCAAGCAGCGCGTTGTCGGCGGCGATCCCGCCGCGCGAGATGCAGATATAGAACGCACCGTCCTTCATGGCGGCGAATTCCTCGGTCCCGAGCATGCCGCGTGTCTCATCGGTCAACGGCGCGGTGACGACCAGGAAATCGCACGCGCCGAGAAACGCGTGGAGCCTCTCCCGCGGGAAGACCTCGTCAAAGCCCGGAG
The DNA here is from genome assembly GCA_964611195.1 of uncultured Bauldia sp. Classification (GTDB taxonomy): domain Bacteria; phylum Pseudomonadota; class Alphaproteobacteria; order Rhizobiales; family Kaistiaceae; genus JADLGL01. Next base: position 1,202 of record CAZSXA010000261.1, on the reverse strand, counting down.
CATCGGCCGACGTGCGGCGCATGCCGAGCACGCGCATGTGGAAGGCCTTCGCCTTGGCGGCGAGATCCTGGCCGGAATAACCGGTGCCGATGACACCCAGCGTGCGGCCGTTCAGTTCGCCGTGGCGGAAGCGATCCCACCGTTGTTCGCCCTGCGCCGCCAGGGAGCGGAGCATCTCGCGGTCGAGCATCAGCATCAGCATCAAGGCGTGCTCGGCCAGCGGGATCGCGCCGTTGCCCTTGCAGCTTGTGACGATGACAGGGCTCTCGACGATTTGCGGATACATGAGCACGTCCGGCCCGGCCGCCCAGCTTTGAATCCACTTGAGCCGGTGCGCCCGCGCGAACGCCGCCGGGGACAGGTTGGTCGAGGCAACGACATCGGCCCTGTCGATCTCCGCTTCCATCGCGGCGACATCGACGTGATGCCGGAAGTCCACCGAGGGGGCCACGGCACGAATTTCGTCGGGAAGCGTCGGCCTGATCTCGCCGGACGCAAGGATGGTGAGGGGTTGGTCGGCCATCTTAGTCTGCTCCTGGGACGGATCAGCTGCCCTGCATGAGGCGCTGCCGGGCGTCGTCACCGAGCCCGATGCCCGGGTGCATGCCGGGCGTGAGGAAACTGCCGTCACGCCGGTACTCGTCGCCCGTCGCGTACTCCGGCAGCCACTGGTGGACCATGTGCATCTCGACGGAATCGCAGTTGTCCAGCGCTGCCGCGAACTGGAGCGTCGCCGCGAGCGAGACGAAACTGCCGGCGCACTGGAAGGTGCAGGCCATGTTGGCCGCGGTGGCGAGCGCGGCGATCCTGAAGCACTCGGTAAAACCACCGCTCAGGGTGACGTTCATCTGCAGATTGTCGGCCGCGCGCGCCCGGGTGTGGCGTTCGTAGGCGGCCAGCCCGAAATGGTTCTCCGTCGTGATGGCGATGGGGCTCACGGTCTTCAGCTCGGCAAGCCCACCGACGTCGGGAATCGCGATCGGGGCCTCGAAGAAATGGATGTCGAGCGGCGCAAGCCGCACGGCGTAGTCGCGCGCCTGGCGCGGCGTCAGGACGCTGGAGGCATCGATCATCAGCCGACGGGTCGGGCCGATGGTCTCGCGGACCCGCCGGACGCGCGCCTCGTCTTCCTCCAGTGACGCGCCGCCGATCTTCATCTTCACGGCATCGAATCCATCCGCCACGTAGCCGGCCATCTCCTC
>CAZSXA010000260.1:0-1852 GCA_964611195.1 uncultured Bauldia sp. | reverse complement strand
TGTCGCGACCCACGCTCTACCGTTGGCTGCTGGCCTACGAGCGCGACGGCTACGCGGGGCTGCTCGACAACTACGGCAACCGCGCCGGCTGCGGGTCGCTCGCCGATATTGACAAGACAGAGATTCGTTCGTCGCGGCGCAACCGCCGCAACGTACGCCAGACCTGGGAGCGCGTGCGGAACCTGGCCAAGATGGCTGGCCGGCCGCAGCCGTCATATACGATCGTCGCAAATTATTACCGATCGCCCGAGTGCCGGCTGTCGGCCGATTATCACACCGGCGAGAAAACCTTCGAGAAAAACTGGGAACCGCACCGCCGGATGGACTACGAAGATCTTCGCCCCCTAGACGTGGCCGTGGCCGACAACTACCGCCACAAATGCTGGTGCACCATCTGGCAGACGATCGCGCCGGGCGTGCGTCGTCAAAAGATGATTCGGCCTTGGCTATCCTGGTACATCGATGCCAAGGCGCGCATCGATCTCGGCCACGACACTTGCGTCAAGCCGAACACCCTCAGCATCCGGCGCGCCTTCTATCACATGTGCATCGAGTTCGGCGTACCTCGCAAGGTCAAGCACGATTGGGGCAAAGATTTCACGGCGAAATACTTCATTCGCGGTCAGTATCATCCGAAGTTTCCATACTCGACCGACGCGGAGATCGAGGGCGTGCTCGCGGTGCTGGGCAGCACCTTTGGCGCGACCGAGCCTTATCACGGTGCGAGCAAAAATATCGAGCCGGTGCACGGCCGAATCCAACAGGAATTCGACAAAGAATGGCCGAGCTACTGCGGCACCGGCCCCGAAGATCGCAGCGAGAAATGCGACCGCCTGCTCGCCGCCGCGCAAAAAGAGATCGACGAGAAGGGCAGCACCTCGCTGCTGCCGACCTTCGAGCAGTTCCGTGCCGCCTTCGACCATTGGCTGGTTACGTTCTGGCGCACGCATCCGCTCGACCGCCGCGGCGCTCACGGCTCGCACGGCCGCTCTCCGCTCCAAATCTGGAACGAGGAAAAAGACGATCGGCCGATCAAGCGCATCCCGGCTGAGAAGCTGCGCTTCCTTCTGATGGACCGCGCCCCAGCTACCGTCCAGCGCGACGGAGTTGAAAAGTTCGATGCATTCTACTGGTCTGACAACCTGCCGCTGGCCGGAACCAAGGTTGTCGTCGCCTGGGATCCGGACGATCTCTCCAAGTTGTTCGTCTCTAACAATCTCGGCGAACCTCTCTGTATTGCCACGCGCGATCCGCGTGCTTCGCAACTCCCCGGCGGCCAGGCTCAGCACAAAGAATTCGGCAAGCGCCGCAAACGCATAAAGAAGCTCGCTCAGCATCTCGACGGCGAACGCCGCGCCCTTCGCGCCGATGTGATGGACGCGCACGAGTCGCTTATTCCGCCATCCGACGAGCCGCCTGCCTCGCAGCCCGAACCGGCGCAGGTCGTCACCACCACCTTCGCGAGCAAGCACATCGCCGCCGCCGATTTTTTCGCCTCGCAAGAGGCCAAGCAGCAGGCCGTCAACGACGCTCCCGAACCGCTCGACGACGACCTGCTAAACGACCTTTATAGCGCTCCTAAACAGCCCTCAACCGACGATTCGGACATCGCCTGGTCCGATCTATATCAGCCACCGGAAACCAAGAAGGAGGAGGACTCATGAGCAACAAACGTAACGTGGTGGCCCTGAAAAAGGGCAATGCACAACCGCCGCCTGGCGGCGACGACCGCGAGCTCGTCGAACTGGCGATCACCCGCGCCAACGATTGGCTCGCGAATCATCCGGATGCAAACCAAGGCACCATCGCCGCCGGATGCAAGTACTCCCGCGCGACGGTCAATCTGTTTCTC
>CAZSXA010000259.1:0-1878 GCA_964611195.1 uncultured Bauldia sp. | reverse complement strand
ACGCCGCGTATGCCGCCGTGCTCGGCGTCGAACAGGCCTTCGACCAGTTGCGTCGTTTCGCGAAGAAGCGCAGGACCCGGCTGGCCGGGCTGGTTTACCGGGACGGCGGCGAGGTAGTCGGTCAGCGCCGCGCGATTGTGATCGACGCGGTCGGGCGCCTCGGCGAAGGTGTGGGCAACGGATTTCAGCACATCTGTAAAGGCCGGCCGTCCGTAGATGGCCTGCTTCGGGAAGTAGGTGCCGCCCCAGACCGGCTCGGCGTCGGGCGTTAGAAACATGGTCAGGGGCCAGCCGCCCTGCTCTCCCGTCGCCTGAAGAGCGCGCATATAGACCTGATCGACGTCGGGCCGCTCCTCGCGATCGACCTTGATGTTGACGAAGAGGCGGTTCATGAGGTCGGCGGTTTCGGGATCCTCGAAGCTTTCATGGGCCATGACATGGCACCAGTGACAGGCCGCATAGCCGACCGAAAGGAGGATCGGCCGATTGAGGCGCTTGGCTTCTTCGAGCGCGGCCTTCCCCCACGGACGCCAGTGGACGGGGTTGTCGGCGTGCTGGCGGAGATAGGGGCTGGTTTCGTTGGCGAGGAGATTGGCGGACATGACGGTGCTCCTTGAGCCAGACGTGACCACAAGCACTGCGGAACACAAGGGCAGCGACACGATCTACGCCCTGTCGAGCGGGCCGCCGCCAGCGGGCATTGCCGTCATCCGCGCCAGTGGCCCGAACGTTCGGGAGGGGCTTGCCCGGCTGCTCGGGTCGCTGCCGGAGCCGCGTCGGGCGTCACTTCGGAACATCCGGCACCCGTCGAGCGGGGAGCCGATCGACCGCGGCCTTGTGATCTACTTCGCCGGGCCGGCGAGCTTCACCGGGGAGGACTGTTTCGAACTGCTCCTTCATGGCGGCCGCGCCGTGGTGGCTGCCGCGTTGGATGCGCTCGCGGTCCTCGCCGGGTTTCGGCCGGCCGAGAGGGGCGAGTTCAGCCGCCGGGCCTTCGTCGCTGGCCGCATGGATTTGACTGAAGCCGAGGGCATCGCCGACCTCGTGGCGGCCGAGACCGAGGCCCAGCGACGGGCCGCGTTCGAGGAGGCGCGCGGGTCGAATCGGATGCGATACGAAGCATGGGCGGACGGGCTCGTCCGTGCGCGGGCGCTGGTCGAGGCGGAGCTCGATTTCTCCGACGAGGAAGGCGTCGATGGCGCCTGGGCCGTTGAGGGGCGGGACCTCGCCAACGCTATCGCCGAAGAGATGCGCGCTGCGCTCGATGCGTATGCTCGGGCGCGGCTTCTGCGCGAGGGGCTGACGATCGTGCTTGCCGGGCCGGTGAACGCGGGAAAATCGACGCTCCTCAACGCGATCGCCGGGCGCGACGTGGCGATCACCTCCAGCGAGCCCGGCACCACGCGGGATCTCCTCGAAGTGGCGGTGGATCTCGCCGGGCGCCGGGCGACCTTGGTCGACAGCGCGGGGATGCGCGAGACCGAGAGCGTTGTCGAGCGCGAGGGCGTTCGACGCGCAAGGACGCGAATCGCGGATGCGCAGATCGTTCTGTGGCTGTCGGAGCGAGGGCGGGACGCTCCGGGTGAGGCAGCGGCCGCGGCTTCAACGGTGTGGCGCGTGGCGACCAAGGCGGACCTCGCGACAGCCGACGATTTGATTCGGCTACGCAACGATGGCTGGCTTCCGTTGTCGGCGAAGGCGGGCGATGGCATGGCGGACCTGATCGCCCGGCTCGGACAGTGGGCGACGGATGCGGCCGGATCGGAGCCGTCCGTGGTCAACCGAGAGCGCCACCGGGTGGCCGTCATAGAGGCTCTGGGGCACATCGACGTTGCGATCAAAGGCACCGCGGAGGAAGTCGTCGCCGAGGAGCTCCGC
>CAZSXA010000258.1:0-1938 GCA_964611195.1 uncultured Bauldia sp. | reverse complement strand
GGTAGAGAAGAACGGCTCGAAGATCTTGGCCTGGTTCTCCGGGGCGATGCCGGTGCCGGTGTCTTCGACCTCGACCAGCACATACTCCCCGGACGGGAGCCCCGAATGACCGCTCTGCCGCGATTGCTCCTCGGTGACGTTCGAGGTGCGGATTGTCAGCCGCCCGCCTTCCGGCATCGCGTCGCGCGCGTTGACGGCGAGATTGATCGCCACCTGCTCGAACTGGTTGATGTCGGCTTTGACCGGCCAGAGATCGCGACCGTGAACGAGGTCGAGTTTGACGTTCTCACCGAGCAGCCGCTGCAGGAGGATCGAGAGTTCCGAGAGAACATCGGCGAGCGTCAGCACCTGCGGCCGCAGCGTCTGCCGCCGTGAGAACGCCAGCAACTGGCGGACAAGGCCGGCCGCCCGATTGGCGTTCTGCTTGATGTTCATGATGTCCTGGAAGGACGGATCGCTCGGCCGATGGTTGGAGAGCAGGAGGTCCGAGAAGCCGATGATGGCGGTCAGCACATTGTTGAAATCGTGCGCGACGCCGCCGGCGAGCTGACCCACCGCCTGCATCTTCTGACTCTGCGCAAACTGGACCTCGAGCGCCCGCTGCTCGGTGATGTTGAGCGCGTAGACGATCACTCGCTCGTCCTCGCCAGCCCCGTCCTCGACGGCACTGACGAAGAAGCGTGCCGAGCGCTCGGGCGGGTTGCCTTCGAGCATGAGGTCGAGATGCGGGATCTCGCCCTTGCCCTGGTTTGCCGCCTCGATCGCGGCCTCGAGCGCGGCGCGATCGGCCTCGCGCACGAAATCGGTGAGGCGCCGCGCATCGGACGAGCCCGACATCGGCGAACCGAACAGCGTCGCGAAAGACGCGTTGGTGCGGCTGAGATGGCCGCGCTTGTCGAGCGCGGCGATAGCAATCGGCGTGTTGTTGAAGAACCGGGTGAAGCGGACTTCCGCCGCCCGCACCTGCTCCGAGACATCCTCGCCGGGACTGCGATTGAGGACGATCGTTCGCGTTGCACCCGGCGCACCGTCGGCGGCGCGGGCAAAACGGTGGAGCAGGCGAACCGGCAGATTCTGGCCGTTCTGCTTCACGAAATCGAGGTCGATGATTTCGGTCCGGCCTTCCTCGCCGGGCGCCTCGCCGGCCGGAAGCAGCGCCGCCCCGGCGCCGCGCGCAAGGTCGGTGAGCGAAAGCGAACCGGGTACGAATCGTGCGAGGTCGAGGCCGAGCCATTCCGCCAGCGTCGCGTTGATATAGACGAGCCGCCCGTCCGCCTCGGCAGAAAAGAACCCCACCGGCGCGTGGTCGAGATAGTCGATGGCGTGCTGCAGCTCGAGGAAGATCGATTCCTGCTTCTGCCGTTCGACCGTGACGTCGGAGACCCGCCAGACGGCGAGCCGGCCGAGATTGGCACCGGCATCGAGCGGCGTCACCTGAATCCGATACCAGCGGCCATTGCCCGGCGAGCGGTCGAGCGGCGCCGGAACGCGCACCTCCTCCACCGCGCTGGCGCCTTCCCGAACCGATTGCGCGACGCGGTAGATGGCTTCCGCCGCGCTCGGCTCGCCGGCGAAGACGCGGTCGACCGCACGGATATCGCGATCGTCCTTGGCACCGGTGAGTGATGCATAGGCGGGATTGGAAAAGACGATCCGACCTTCGCGGTCGGTGACGACGACGCCCTCGTCGAGCGTTTCGAGGAACGCCTTCGCGATAGGATTGCCGGTTGCGGAGCGTCCGGCGATCCGTGCCAGGCCGATCGCCCAGGCGAAGAGCGAGAAGACGCCAATGACGGCGAGAACGCCGAGAAGTCCCAGCACAATCGGGTCGCGATCGCCCGGCAGCAGCGCCAACGCGATAGCGCCGGCCAGCACCAGCGTCGCCAGGAAGATCAGCCGCCAGGTGCCGTTGACGCGGTCGGACCGGTCGATCATCGG
>CAZSXA010000257.1:0-1947 GCA_964611195.1 uncultured Bauldia sp. | reverse complement strand
CGCTCGGGTCCGCAGGCCGATTTCTGCGCCTCCTGCTATCCGCCCGCCGCCGAGGCCTGGCGCGGGCTCGGCATCGAGCCGCTTCGACTTGGCGCATCGCTGACGGATGAAGACCGCGCCGAGGCGCGGCTATGGGCCGACGGGTTCGGCGGCGATGTCTCGGTGGTGCGGGCCGACTCGATCGCCGACCAGGCGCTGGCCGGTTCTCTTCGCTTCTACGCACGCTCGACGCTGCCGAACGATCCGGCGGCGAAAGAGGTGCTGCGCGCCTTCCTGATGGCGGCGAAGCTCACTGAGATTGCCGGCCGGCGGATCGTCGAGGCCGGCCACTACGACGCGGTGGTGCTCCATCACGGCATCTATGTGCCGCAGGGGCCGATGGTCGCCGCGGCCCGGGCGGCGGGATCGCGGATCGTCAGCTGGAATGTCGGCTACCGTACCGGCACCTTCATCTTCAGCCATGGCGACAGCTACCACCGAACGATGCTCGACGAGCCCAATGAACGCTGGGACCGACTCGAGCTGTCATCGGCTTTGCAGGACGAATTGGAGCGCTATCTGCATAGCCGGCGGCATGGCAGCCGCGACTGGATCGTCTTCGGCCGGGGCAAGGATTTCGATGCCGCCGGATACTTGAAGCGGCGCGGGCTCGACCCGGAGCGCCCCACCTATCTGGCGCTCACCAATGTCGCCTGGGACGCGCAGCTTCACTATCCGTCGAACAGCTTCGAATCGATGAACGAATGGCTGGCGGCCACGGTGCGCTGGTTCGCCGAGCGCCCCGAGTTGCAGTTGGTCGTCCGGGTCCACCCGGCCGAGATCACCGGGTCGATGCCGGCGCGCGAGCGAGCCGCCGAGATCATCGCCAAGGCCGTCCCGGTGCTCCCGAGCAACATCGTCGTTGTCGGTCCGGAAGAGGAGATCAGCACCTACGCTCTCATCGACGCCGCGACAGCAGCGATCGTCTACGCCACCAAAGCCGGAATCGAGATCGCCGCGGCGGGCAAGCCGCTGGTCGTCGCCGGCGACGCCTGGGTCCGCGGGAAGGGGTTCTCGCTCGATGCGAAATCGCCGCCGGACTACGAGGCCATTCTGGAAAGGCTTACGACAGGCGGCGCGGCGGCGTCCGATGCGGAGCGCGCCGGCCGCTACGCCTTCCACTATTTCTACCGGCGGATGATCCCGATCGCAGCGACCAAGCCGGAGCCGGGTTGGCCGCCCTTCAACCTTGCCGTCACCGACCTCGGTGCGGTCGAGCCCGGCGCCGACGCCGGGCTCGACGTCGTCACCGCGGGTGTCCTCGAAGGGACGCCCTTCGAGTATCCCGCCGAACGGGAAGCGACGGCGCATGGCGGGGCCGCTTGATCGCCCCCCGCCCGCCGCGATAGGTCAAACCATCGCCGTGACCGTCGCGGCCAGGAGGAGGACCCGGAACCTTGGAGGTGCGGCGGCTCGAGATAGAAGGCGTGCTTGTGATCACGCCGAAGCAGTTCTCCGACGGGCGCGGCTTCTTTGCCGAGACCTACAACAAGGAACGCCTCGCCGCCGAGGCCGGCATTACCGAGGATTTCGTCCAGGACAACCACTCGCTGTCGCGGCAGGCCGGGACCCTCCGGGGCATGCACTTTCAGATCCCGCCGCGGGCGCAGGACAAGCTCGTCCGCGTGCTGCGCGGCTCGATCCTCGACGTCGTCGTCGACATCCGTGCTGGTTCGCCGACCTATGGCCGCTGGGTGTCGGCGATCCTCAGCGCCGAGAACTTCGCCCAGATCTGGATTCCCAAAGGCTTCGCGCACGGCCTCGTCACGCTGGAGCCGGACACCGAGATCGCCTACAAGACGACCGACACCTACTCCGCCGAGCATGATCGCGGGCTCGCCTGGAACGATCCAGCGCTCGGCATCGATTGGCCGGTGGACGCGGATGGCGTGATCCTGTCCGATCGCG
>CAZSXA010000256.1:0-1954 GCA_964611195.1 uncultured Bauldia sp. | reverse complement strand
GTGAGGTGACGCTGGTCTCGCTCGCCGGCAAACGCGCGGTCTGGGGCTTCAATCAGAAGATCATGGGCGCGCTATGACCGCTCTGGCCGACGGTCGTGAGGTCTTCGAGATCGCCGGCACGGCGCTCGCCGAACTCTATCCTCACCTCAGATGCGACGCCTGCGGCCGCAGCCTCGCCGAGGCGGAGGACCAAATCTGGGCGAAGGTGTCATGCGGCTATTTCTGCGCAGAATGCGTCGCCGCCGGACGCCACCTGACCCATCCCGCCGCCTGCCGCGTTTCGTGAGGACCTGACCCATGCCCGCAACGATCCCACGCGCCGCCTATGCCGACATGTTCGGCCCGACCGTCGGCGACAGGGTGCGTCTCGCCGACACCGCGCTATTCGTCGAGGTCGAGAAGGATTTCACGACCTATGGCGAGGAGGTGAAGTTCGGCGGCGGCAAGGTCATCCGCGACGGCATGGGCCAGAGCCAGGTGAGCCGCGCCGACGGCGCCGTCGACACCGTCATCACCAATACGCTGGTCATCGATCACACCGGGATCTTCAAGGCCGATATCGGCCTCAAGGATGGGCGCATCGTCGGCATCGGCAAGGCCGGCAATCCGGACACGCAGCCGGGCGTCGATATCATCGTCGGTCCGGCGACCGAGGCGATCGCCGGTGAGGGCAAGATACTCACCGCCGGCGGCATCGACGCCCATATCCACTTCATCGCGCCGCAGCAGATCGACGAGGCGCTGAACTCGGGCGTCACCACGATGATCGGCGGCGGCACCGGCCCCGCGACCGGCACCAACGCCACCACCTGCACCCCGGGTGAATGGCATATCGCCCGGATGATCCAGGCGGCCGACGCCTTCCCGATGAACCTCGCCTTCGCCGGCAAGGGCAATTCCTCGCGGCCTGAAGGCCTCGTCGAGCAGATCCTCGGCGGCGCGTCCTGTCTGAAGCTGCACGAGGATTGGGGGACCACCCCTGCGGCAATCGACAACTGTCTCTCCGTCGCCGACGACTACGACGTGCAGGTGATGATCCACACCGACACGCTCAACGAGTCGGGCTTCGTCGAGAACACCATCGACGCCTTCAAGGGGCGGACGATCCACGCCTATCACACCGAGGGCGCCGGCGGCGGTCATGCGCCTGACATCATCAAGGTCTGCGGGCTTTCCAACGTCATCCCGTCCTCGACCAATCCGACCCGGCCCTACACGGCCAACACGATCGACGAGCATCTCGACATGCTCATGGTTTGCCACCACCTCGATCCGTCGATCGCCGAGGACATCGCCTTCGCCGAGAGCCGGATCCGCAAGGAGACGATCGCCGCCGAGGATATCCTGCACGACATCGGCGCGTTCTCAATCATCGCCTCCGACAGCCAGGCGATGGGCCGCGTCGGCGAGGTACTGATCCGCACTTGGCAGACAGCGCACAAGATGAAGGTCCAGCGCGGCGCGTTGCCGGAGGAGACCGGCGGCAACGACAATTTCCGCGTCAAGCGCTACATCGCCAAGGTGACGATCAACCCGGCGATCGCGCACGGATTGTCGGACCATCTCGGTTCGGTCGAGACCGGAAAGCGCGCCGACCTCGTGCTCTGGGACCCGGCACTGTTCGGCGTGAAGCCCGATCTCGTCATCATCGGCGGCACGATCGCCTCGGCGCCGATGGGCGACGCCAATGCCTCGATCCCGACGCCGCAGCCGGTCCACTATCGTCCGATGTTCGGCGCGTTCGGCAAGTCGCTCACTGCCTCATCGGCGACATTCGTTTCGAAGGCCGCGCTCGATGCCGGTCTCGCGGGCAAGATCGGCACGTCAAAGGAAATGCTTGGGGTCTCGAACACCCGCGGTGGCATCTCCAAGGCGTCGATGGTCCACAACTCCGCGACTCCGAAGATGGAGGTCGACCCGGAAACTTACGAGGTCCGCGCCGACGGCGAGCTGT
>CAZSXA010000255.1:0-1963 GCA_964611195.1 uncultured Bauldia sp. | reverse complement strand
CCAGCGTGTCAGCGCGATGTCGCTGCCGAACATCCTTACCTACGCGCGCATCGTTGCGGTGCCGGCGGTGGTGGCGAGTTTCCATATTCCCGGCAAGGCGGGACCCATCACGGCGCTGGTGATCTTCGTCGCCGCCGCCATCACCGACTTCTTCGACGGCTATCTCGCCCGCGCCTGGGGTCAGCAATCGGCGCTCGGCCGCATGCTGGACCCGATCGCCGACAAGCTGCTGGTGGCGGCCGCCCTGCTCGTCCTCGTCGCCGAGGGCACCATCGGAGGCTGGTCGCTGTGGGCGGCGCTAGTGATCCTGTCGCGCGAAGTGCTGGTTTCGGGGCTTCGCGAGTCGCTCGCCGAGGTTCGGGTCAGCGTCCCGGTGACCCAACTCGCCAAATGGAAGACCACGGTCCAGATGGTGGCGATCGGCGTCCTCCTGATCGCGCCGGTCGAGCCGGAGCTTGAGATCGTGCCCTACGCGATGGAAGTCGGGCTGACGCTGCTTTGGATCGCGGCGGTGATTACACTCTACACCGGTTACGACTATTTCCGCGCCGGCTTCCGCCACCTTCTCGGCCAGGACAGTTGAGCGCGCGCAAGCCCGCCGGAACCCATCTCGAACAGATCGAAGTCGGCAGCGCGGAAGACCTTCGCGACTGGCTTGGCGCCAACTCCCACCGGACCGAGAGCGTCTGGATCGTCAGCGGACGAAAGGGCAAGCCCGGCTACGTTGCGGCGAGCGACTTCGTCGACGAGGCGCTTTGCTTCGGCTGGATCGACTCGCTGCCGCGAAAGCTCGACGAAGCGCGCACGATGCGGCTTCTGTCGCCGCGCCGCCGCGGCAGCGCATGGTCGAAGGTCAACAAGGAGAAGGCCGAAAAGCTGATCGCCGAGGGGCGGATGACCGCTGCCGGCCAGGCGCGGATCGACGAGGCGAAGACCGACGGCAGCTGGGATGCGCTTAACGAGGTCGACGCCCTGCTGGTCCCGGCCGATCTCGCCGCGGCGCTCGCTGCCGTCCCGGCGGTGGCAGGCTATTTCGCGGCGTTCCCGCCGTCGTCCCGACGCGGCATCCTCGAATGGATTGGCGCTGCGAAGACGCCGGAAACACGGGCGCGCCGCATCGCCGATACGGTCGCGAAGGCCTCACGCAACATCAAGGCGAACCACCCGGCCGGGCGCGATGCCGGGCCGGGCGGGATCGTTCCGGAGCCCTAGCCGACGATCTCGGTGCCGGCGAACCAGTAGGCGATCTCCTCGGCCGCCGTTTCCGGCGCATCCGAGCCATGAACCGCGTTCTCGCCGATCGAGGTGGCGAAGTCCTTGCGGATGGTGCCCTCGGCCGCTTCGGCGGGGTTGGTCGCGCCCATCACTTCGCGGTTTTTGGCGATGGCGTTCTCGCCCTCGAGCACCTGGACCACGGTCGGGCCGGAGCTCATGAAATCGCAGAGCTCGTCGAAGAACGGCCGTTCGCGGTGGACGGCGTAGAAGCCCTCCGCCTGCTTGCGGCTCATCCACACGCGCTTCGAGGCGACCACGCGGAGCCCGGCTTCCTCGAGCCTGGCGGTGATCGCGCCGGTGAGACTGCGCTTGGTTGCGTCCGGCTTGATCATCGAGAAGGTACGTTCGACCGCCATTACTGCTCCGTTCGTGGGCGTTTGCTGAATGCGCGTGCGATATAGCCAGCCGAGGCCCGCGCCACAACACGCAAACGTGGCACGGGCCGCGGCGAAGCGTCAGTGTTCGTCCTCCTGCCGGGCGCGTTTCTCCCGCTGGATGGAGCGATAGAGCTTGCCCTGCGCCTTGAAGTGCGCCCGCTTCTCGGCAATCGTCGCCGAGTTGTAGGCGTCCTCACGACGAAGTTTGCGAAGGCGCTCGAGCCGCGCCGGGTCGAGTTCGCCGGCCTCGATGGCCGCAAGAACCGCGCAGCCCGGCTCGGTCTCGTGGCGGCAGTCGGTGAAGCGGCACC
>CAZSXA010000254.1:0-2010 GCA_964611195.1 uncultured Bauldia sp. | reverse complement strand
GTCATCAGCTCGACGAAACGGTCATTGGCGACGAGCAGCTTGTGCCCGGCATCGAACATGACGAGACCGTGCGGCATGTTGTTGAGCGCCGTGGTGAATCGCGCCGCCAGCTGCGTGATGTCGCGCGCCGAAATCACCGCGTCGAGAAGCTGACCGCGAAGCCGGTCGGAGATCAGCTTCATCGACATGAAGAACGGGACGAGGACGATCGCGAAGATCGTGTAGTAGATGCCGCCGGCGTAGACGATCGCGACCATCATCGGTACGGCACCGCCGATGATCTGCGACATCACCAGCGATGGGCTGGCGAAGTTCCGGCCCGAGACGCCGATGAGATAGGCGAGCAGCACGACGAAGCTGAACAGCCGGACCCAGGGATCATCGGTGACGACGAAGCACGCGACGCACCAGGCGCCAAGCATCGTCACATAGACCGTGGCGCCGACCACGTAGCGCCGCTCCCATCTCTGGAACGCCGCCTTGTCCCAGAAGCTCTGACGCGCCTTGGCGTAATTCCGCATGTCGATGGCGCGGACCAGCGTCACCATGGCGATCAGCGCCGCAAACACAAGGATGACGGGACTGTCGGCCTGCCAGGCGGTTACGACGACCGCCAGGGTCGCGGCGAGCGAGCCGACGAAATAGGAGATCGGGATCTCGTAGAGCGCGTCGACGAGCGAGGCATAGATCTCGATCGGAATGTCGAGCGAATGCGGTCGGCGGTGCCGACCGATCGCAAGCTCTGCCTCACTGGGGACCGTCGTCATTGTTGTCCCATGCCTCGCGAGTTGCAGCCGGCGGCGGCCTCGCCAGCCCGCACCCACCCGTGTTCTGCCCCCGGCCGGAACCCCCTCCGACCCGCGGACGACGGCCGACTTACGCGACCTTCGTCGTCTGCTTCCTGGCGCCTTGCGGCTTCTTCGCTTCGTCAGCCATGTCGTTCAGGAATCGGCCGAGGATCTTGTTGAACCCCTCCGGATTGGTCAGGAACGGCACATGGCCCTCGCCGCGCATGACGAAGCAATGCTTCTCCCACAGCGAGGCGTAGGTCAGGCTGTTGATGTAATCGACGTTGATGATGGGATCGTTTTCGCCATTGACGATGGCGATCGGAACCTCGGACTGCTCGGCCAAAGTCTGCTGGTCGGCGGTCCGGCCATCGAAGACCGTGGCGAAGAGAAACTTGCGCGTTCGGCCATCCGTGCGGCGAACCGCGTTGACGAACTCGTCGCTATTGGCATTGCCGAAAACGCCGTCGGCAAACGCCATCACCTCGTCCTCCGTCAGCTCTTCCTGGCTGATCAGCGGCAGCATGGGGTGCATGCGATAGCCGCCCTGGAGCGACTCGGGTGTCGGATGCACCGGCGGCGTGCCCATGATCATCAGGCCGACGAGGCCGGAGAAACGCGGGATCAGCTCGATCGCGACGTGACCGCCGAGCGACCAGCCGACCACCGCCGCCCGGGAGACGCCCAGATGCTCCAGCACGTCGCACGCAGCCTCGGCATAGCCAGGCATGCAATAGGCGGCGTCAGGATTATCGGCGTCGTCGGAGTCGCCATGGCCGGGAAGGTCCATCGCGATCATCCGGAAGTCTTTCGCCATCGGGCTGTTGAATTGCTCGACAAAAGCTTCCTTCGAGCAGGAGTTTCCGTGCAGGAACAGCACCGGCAGGCCGTCGCCGCCGGTATCCGCCACCGACACCTGTGCGTGCCTCGTGGGAACCGTCATTGTTCTTGCCATTTGTCGTTACCTCGACACTGGTGTGCTGGGCGCACCGATGGCGCCCGTCCATGGCGGCTATACGGGCAATTCCATTAAGAACTCCATAAGATGGGACGATTGTGCCATTTCGCCTGTTGAACCTACCGTTGCGTCCAGCTAAGAGCGGATGATCGCAATGCGCGGTTCGAATCTGTTCTCGGGGCTTCCGGCCCGGTGGGGAATGCGCATGGACTACCTGCTGGGGCACACCGACAACGAGCTTTCGCGCCTTGAACTGCAGGGATC
>CAZSXA010000253.1:0-2084 GCA_964611195.1 uncultured Bauldia sp. | reverse complement strand
TGCATCAGAGCGGCTCGGCGAAACTACGGCTACCGCTGACCCACGGACCCCGCGCCGAGGCGATCCTGATCAACACCGCGGGCGGGCTCACCGGCGGAGATGTGTTCTCGACCGCGATCGAGGTCAAAGCCGGGGCCGATGTGACGGCGACGACGCAGGCCTGCGAGCGCGTCTATCGCAGCAATGAGGGTCCGGCCGAGGTGGCGGCCGAGCTCGTCATACGCGCCGGCGGCCGTCTCGACTGGCTGCCGCAGGAGACGATCCTGTTCGACTCCTCTCGTCTCAAGCGAACCTATCAGATCGACCTCGAGAAGGACGCCGAGTTGCTGGCGGTCGAGTCGATCGTCCTCGGACGAACGGCGATGGGCGAAGTCGTGCGCGGCGGCTCGCTCCACGAGCGCTGGCGCATCCGTCGCGAGGGCCGTCTCGTCCATGCCGACGACATTCGCATGGAAGGCAACATCGACATGCTCGCCGCGAGTGCCGCGACGCTCGGCGGTGCGGTGGCGCTGGCGACGATCATCTTTGTCGCCGAGAGCGCCGACCGATATCTCGAAGCTGTCCGCGACGCGCTCGGCGATGCCGGCGGAGCGAGCGCCTTCGACGGCAAGCTGACCGCGCGGGTTACGGCACAAGGAAGCTACGACCTCAGGCGACGGCTGGTGCCGGCGCTGGCCGCGCTTCGCGACGGCCGGCCGCTACCACGCACATGGCTGTTGTAGGGAGCGGCGGATGCATCTGACTCCGAGGGAGAAGGACAAGCTCCTCATCGCGATGGCGGCGAACGTCGCGCGCCGGCGTCTGGAACGCGGCGTCAAACTCAACCATCCCGAGGCGATCGCGCTCATCAGCGACTTTGTCGTTGAAGGCGCCCGCGACGGCCGCACCGTTGCCGAGCTCATGGAAGCGGGCGCCCATGTCATCACCCGCGATCAGGTGATGGAGGGCGTTGCCGAGATGATCCACGACGTGCAGGTCGAAGCGACTTTCCCCGACGGCACCAAGCTCGTGACCGTCCACCAACCGATAAGATGAACGACGAGGGCAAAGGAATGAACAAGCCAGTCAAGCTGATTGCCTCCGCATTCGCGGTTCTGATCGCCGGCACGCTGCCCGCCTTCGCCCACCTCGATCCGGGCACGCACGGCTCCTTTGCCGCCGGCCTTTCGCATCCGTTCTTCGGGCTCGACCACATTCTGGCGATGGTGGCGGTCGGCCTCTGGGCGACGACACTGGGCGGTCGGGCGATCTGGCTGGTGCCGGCGACCTTCGTCGGCACGATGGCAGCCGGTTTCCTGCTGGCGCTCGCTGGCGCCAACTTGCCCTTCGTCGAGCCGGCGATTCTCGCCTCTGTCGTCGGTCTCGGCCTGCTCGTCGCCGCCGCGGTCAAGCTGCCGGTCCGCATCGGCATGATCGTCGTCGGCATCTTCGCGCTGTTCCATGGTCATGCCCATGGCGGCGAGGTCGGCGCCGCGACCTATCTCGACTACGGCCTTGGCTTTGCAGTCGCGACGGTGCTGCTCCACGCCGCGGGTGTCGGTCTCGGCCTCGGCGCGGGACGAGTGCTTTCCGGCCGAAGCGGTGCTCTCGTCACACGCGCGGTCGGTGGCGTCACGGCGCTGCTCGGCGTCGGGCTCGTTTCCGGCTGGATCTGAGGTGCTTCGATGATCCCCGGTGAAGTGATTGCGGCCGAGGCGCCCGACATCGTCCTCAACGAGGGCGCCGAGGTCGTCACGCTGATGGTCGCCAACACCGGCGACCGGCCCGTGCAGGTCGGCTCGCACTACCACTTCTTCGAGACCAATCCCGCGCTCGATTTCGATCGCGACAAGGCGCGCGGCATGCGCCTCGACATCGCCGCCGGAACCGCGGTCCGCTTCGAGCCCGGCCAGAGCCGTGAGGTGACGCTGGTCCCGCTCGCCGGCAAACGCGCGGTCTGGGGCTTCAACCAGAAGATCATGGGCGCGCTATGACCGCTCTGGCCGACGGTCGTGAGGTTTTTGAGATCGCCGGCAAGGCGCTCGCTGAACTCTATCCGCACCTCAGATGCGACGCCTGCGGCCGCAGCCTCGCCGAGGGGGAGG
>CAZSXA010000252.1:0-2089 GCA_964611195.1 uncultured Bauldia sp. | reverse complement strand
CGCTCAAGACGGCGGCGCGTGACCTCATCAATTCGCTGTTCGAGCTCAACAGTTCCAACCCGCAGCCGGATCCGGTGAAGGTGGCGATCATTCCGTTCGCGGCATCGGTCAATATCGGCGCCAACAACGCCAACCAGTCGTGGATGGATCAAGACGGCGCGTCGCCGGTCGCCGGCATCAACCACGACTGGGATGACGACGATCCCAACACTATGGCGTTCACGAGCCGCTTCGACCTCTATGACTCGATGAACGGTGTCGACTGGCTCGGCTGTGTGGAGGCGCGCCCCTACCCCTACGACGTCGATGACACGACGCCGACGCCCTCGACGCCGGCGACGTTGTTCAATCCGATGTTCGCGCCCGATGAGCCCGACGACGTTTCCGGCATCGATGACGACTACGACAATAACTATCTCGCCGATGACGGCAGCGACGGCGACGATGCCTGCGTCCTGACCACAACCACTACAGTCACAGGTCCCGATCCTTGTGCCGGCCTGTCGGGTTGGCAGCTGTTTCTGTGCCGGTTCTTCAATGGCTCGGGGGGAGGAAGCACGACGATCGAGGAGCCGGGCCCCGATGACTGCGATGATAGCGACCCGGAATACGAGCGGTGCCGCCAGGAGCGCGTGTGCAAGTATGACGGCGTCAACGGCTATGGCTTCAACGACTACAACGAGGGACCGAACCGCGACTGCACGACGCAGGCGGTGACCGAACTCTCCACCAACCGCTCCGCTCTGCTCAGCCGAATCAATCAGATGTCGGCGGGCGGCAATACCAACATCCAGCAGGGTGTCGTCTGGGGCTGGCATGCCCTGTCGCAAACGGCTCCATTCACCGCCGGTCGCGAGTATGGCGACAACGACAACCACAAGATCATGATCGTGATGACGGACGGCGCGAACACCTATCGCGACCAGAACACCATCAACCACTCGGAATACATGGCGTTCAACTACGTCTACCATGAGGACGATGCCGGCGAGGACTACTTCCTCGATGTCGACGAAGGGAACAACCCGACCGCACGCGAGATCGAGGACGCGATGAACGATCGGACGATCGAGACCTGCGACAACCTCCACGGCACGGAGATCACCGTCTACACAATCGCCTTCCAGATCGACGATCCGGACTCGGAGGACATCCTCCTCGGCTGCGCGAGCGACGAGAACAAGGCGTTCGAGGCGGACGACAATGACGAGCTGATTGCCGTGTTCCGGCTGATCGCGCAGGACATTGCAACGCTGCGGATCGCCGAGTAACGCCGGCGCCTATTCGACCACGAAACCCAGCGTTGCCACCGCTTCCTTGCCGGTGGCGACGTCGTGGAAGGTGATCCTGATCTCGTAGGAATCGGCGGGCAGCGGCGGCACGGTCAGCACGACCGTCGCCTGGAACTCGCGCCCGCGACTGCGAACGAGCCGCTCGACCGTCGCGAAGCCTTCCTCGTCGACGACGACCCCACGAATCGTCGAGGCGATCACAAGGTCGAGGCGAAAGCGGATGCGGTAGTCCTCGCCGATCGCCGTCCAGCCATAGCCGACCGGCTCGATATAGGCTGTGAGCTGATCTCCCGGGCGATAGCGGTTGTCCGGGCTCGGCGTGTAGTCGCCATAGCCGGCGACGGCCTCGACGAGCCGGACCTCGGCGAAGCCAAGCGGCGCGGCCGCCCAGAACAGCTCGACGGCGCGGTCGAAGGCGTCCCAGACCGCGTCCGGATCGCCGGCCTCCAGCAGTGCCTCGGCCTCCAGGAAGGCGTCGCCGATCTCGTCGGCGACCGCGGGCAGCGGCATGATGGCTGCCGCGCCTATGAGCGCTGCAACCGTTCTGTTGTGCATCCGGCGTTTCACGTCGGCGGCGAGAATGATCGGACGCGGCGCGTTTGTCACGGCCTCACGGGGCGGCTGTCGCTTGACCGCGCGGCAGGGCGCCTCTAGCTCACGCCGGCATGGACGCCCTTGCCGCCCTTCCCCGCGCGATCGCCGGGCTGTCGGAGATCGCCGACGGCTATCGCGCGCTGCTCTGCGACGTCTGGGGCGTGATCCACAACGGCGTCGCGGCGCGTGAGCCGGCGGTCGAG
>CAZSXA010000251.1:0-2107 GCA_964611195.1 uncultured Bauldia sp. | reverse complement strand
ACCGGCTCGCGGATCGGCTCGCCCGAAACGAGCAGGAACCGAACGCCCTCGTCGCCGGCCTGGACCACGACTTCATCGCCGGAGTCGAAGAGGACAAGCGACCGGTCGCCGGCCTGCTCGCGAACCAGCACCTCTTCGCCATTGGGTCCTTCGTGCTCCATCAGCACGCCGAACGGCTCCGAAGTGTCGCGGAACGTGCCCGAGCCGGCAAAGACATAGGCAAAGGCATGGCGCGTCGTTTCGATCGGCAGCACCTTGCGCTTGCCCGGCGGCACCGAGATGTCGAGATAGCGCGGGCTGGCGGCGATGCCGTCGACGGGCCCCGTCTTGCCCCAGAAATCGCCGACGATGACACGGACCACGGTGCCGTCGTCGTCGACGATCTCCGGCACTTCGCTGCCGGGAATGTCCTGATAGCGCGGGTCCGTCATCTTCAGCGAAGACGGCAGATTGGCCCAGAGCTGGAACCCGTGCATCCGGCCGGTGTCGTCGCCGGTCGGCATCTCCTGATGCATGATGCCGGAGCCGGCCGTCATCCATTGCACATCGCCTGCGCTGAGCGTGCCACGATTGCCGAGGCTGTCGCCATGCGCGACCGAGCCGGCAAGCACATAGGTGATGGTCTCGATGCCGCGATGCGGATGCCACGGGAAGCCGGCGAGGTAGTCCTCCGGGTTCTCGTTGCGGAAATCGTCGAACAGGAGAAACGGATCGAACGCTTCCGTCTCCCCGAACCCGAAGGCGCGGTGGAGCTTGACGCCGTCACCCTCCATGGTCGGCTTGGCCGGCGTGATGCTTCGAACGGGCCTTAGCGACATGATCGAGATCTCCTTATCCCGCTGCGCCGTGTCACCGGCGCGCGTTGGACTTCGCGTTGCCGCAGAAGTAGGACCCACACATCATCGGAGCAATCCCGGGCACGGTGTCGTGAACGGCGTCTCGGGCGCCCGATAGCTGGCACAGGACGTGCAAGCCGAACTGCGGAGGAGATTGCCCATGCCAGGCCTGCTCGAGCTGTCGCGGTCCTATCCGCTTCGTGACCTTGCCAAGGACGAGGTGTTCCTCACGGAGGGCGAGAAGAGCGACCGTCTCTATGTCCTTGCCGAGGGCGCCGTGGAGGTCTTCCGCGGCGATGTCACCATCGCCCTTGTGACCGAGCCCGGCTCGGTGTTCGGCGAGATGGCGCTCCTGCTCGGCATTCCGCACACGGCCGACGTCCGGGCGGCCGCTCCGTCGAAGGTCCATGTCATCGAGAATGCGCTGGAGCATTTGCGCGGCAATCCGGCGATGGTGCTGCCGATCGCGCAGCTTCTTGCGCGCCGGCTTCGCAACTCCACCACCTATCTCGTCGATCTGAAGCGCCAGTTCGAGGACCACCAGGACCATTTCGCGATGGTCGACCAGGTGCTGGAATCGCTCATCAATCAGCAGGACGAGAGCTTCACCCCAGGTGGCGAGCTGCCGTCTGAGCCATAGAATTGAGCCACTCGGGCGGCTCGATCAAAGGCCCGAATGGCGGCGAGGCCGTCTCGTCGAGGGCCGTGGTCTGCGCGCCGTAGAGCGACAGCCAATAGGCTCTGGGTCCGTCGGTATCGACCACGACATGGGAGGGCACCGGGCCGATCTGATGGCCGGCGTTGAAGACCCAGCTGCGGCCAATGCGATCGGCCCACGACCCGTTGGGAACGAACGGCGATTGATGGACGTGACCGGAGAGGACGAGATCGGGCTGGTACTGCTCGATCCACTCGCGCAGCGCCTTGTCGCCGAAGGATCGTGACCCGCCCCAACTGGTCGGCGATTCGTCCGGCGGCGCGTGGTAGACCCAGATCCAGTGCTCGGGGCGGGTCTCGGCGTCGCGCGCCAGCTGCTCGCCGACGGCCTTCTTGCGGTTATCGCCATCCCACCACGGACAGAGGCTGAACATCGTATCGCCGATGATCGGCGAGTCGCCGTCGGCGGGGATACCGAGTAGCCGGACCTTCTCGATCCAGCGGGCGACGAGTTCGCCGTCATCGGTGCGCACGTCGAGATCGTGATTGCCCGAGCACACGAACACCGGCTTCGTGCTCGCAATGCGCTTGAAATATTTCAGGGCGACGACCGA
>CAZSXA010000250.1:0-2145 GCA_964611195.1 uncultured Bauldia sp. | reverse complement strand
GCCGATTGCGAAGGGGGTTGGGATCGTCTGATCCAAACGCTGGATCGAGGCGATCAACAAGCTCGAGCCTGAAGTCGAGAAGCTTTCCGACGTCGAATTGAGTGCCCGCACGGATGCCTTCCGGCAGGAACTCGCCAACGGCAAGAAACTGAAGGATCTGTTGGCGCCGGCCTTCGCCACCGTCCGCGAGGCCGCCAAGCGAACGCTCGGCCAGCGGCATTTCGACGTTCAGCTGATGGGCGGTATCGTCCTCAACGAAGGCGCCATCGCCGAGATGAAGACGGGCGAGGGCAAGACGCTGGTGGCCACGCTCGCCGTCTATCTCAATGCGCTGGAGAGCAAGGGCGTCCACGTCATCACCGTGAACGACTACCTCGCCAAGCGCGACTCCGAATGGATGGGCCAGATCTACCGCTTCCTCGGCATGAGCGTGGGCGTCATCGTCCACGGCCTGTCGGACCCTGAGCGCAAGGCCGCCTACGCGGCCGACATCACCTACGGCACCAACAACGAGTTCGGCTTCGACTATCTGCGCGACAACATGAAATACGACCTCGCCGCCATGGTGCAGCGCGGTCATAATTTCGCGATCGTCGATGAGGTGGACTCGATCCTGATCGACGAGGCGCGGACGCCTCTGATCATCTCCGGCCCGCTCGACGACCGCTCCGAACTCTACAACACCATCGACACCTTCATCCCGAAGCTCGACGAAGAGGACTACGAGCACGACGAGAAGATGCGCTCGGTGACCTTCACCGAGGAAGGTAACGAGAAGCTCGAGAGGCTCCTCTCCGAGGCCGGCATGCTGAAGGGCGAGTCGCTCTACGACATCGAGAACGTCACCGTCGTGCACCACATCCAGCAGGCGCTGCGCGCCCACAAGATGTTCACGCGCGACAAGGATTACATCGTCCGCGACGGCGAGATCGTCATCATCGACGAGTTCACCGGCCGCATGATGCCGGGCCGGCGCTATTCCGAAGGGCTGCACCAGGCGCTTGAGGCGAAGGAGCATGTCCAGATAAAGCCGGAGAACCAGACGCTCGCTTCGGTCACCTACCAGAACTACTTCCGCATGTACGGCAAGCTTGCCGGCATGACCGGCACGGCCGCGACCGAAGCGGAGGAGTTCGGCAACATCTATGGCCTCGACGTCGTCGAGATCCCGACCAATGTCGAGGTCAATCGTATCGACGACAATGACGAGGTCTACAGGACCGCAGACGAGAAATACGCGGCAATCATCCAGGTCATCAAGGATTGCCAGGAGCGCGGCCAGCCGGTCCTCGTGGGCACGACCTCGATCGAGAAGTCGGAATTCCTCTCCGACATGCTCAAAAAGGAGAAGATCGCGCATCAGGTGCTGAACGCGCGCTATCACGAGCAGGAGGCGTTCATCATCGCCCAGGCCGGCGTTCCCGGCACCGTGACGATCGCCACCAACATGGCCGGCCGCGGCACCGACATCCAGCTCGGCGGCAACCCCGACATGCGCATTCAGCAGGAACTCGGCGACATGCCCGAGGGCGAGGAGCGCACCGCCAAGGAAGCGAAAATCCGCGAGGAAGTGGCGAAGCTCAAGGAGCAGGCCAAGGCCGCCGGCGGCCTCTACGTCGTCGCCACCGAACGCCATGAGAGCCGGCGCATCGACAACCAGCTGCGCGGCCGTTCAGGCCGTCAGGGCGACCCCGGCCACTCGCACTTCTTCCTGTCGCTGCAGGACGACCTCATGCGCATCTTCGTCATGGAGCGAATGGACGGGATGCTTCAGAAGCTGGGCCTCCAGGAGGGCGAAGCGATCGTCCATCCCTGGATCAACCGCGCTCTCGAGCGCGCCCAGCAGAAGGTCGAAGCCCGCAACTTCGACATCCGCAAGAATCTCCTGAAGTTCGACGACGTGATGAATGACCAGCGCAAGGTCATCTTCGAGCAGCGTATCGAGCTGATGCAGGACGACAACGTCTCCGAGACGATCAACGACATGCGCCACGAAGTGATCGACGACCTCGTCGCCCGTCACATCCCCGAGCGCGCCTACCCCGAGGAGTGGGACGTTGCGGGCCTCACCACCGAGGTGAAGGAGGCCCTCAACCTCGACTACTACCTCGCTCAGATGGATATCGGCCGGGTAAGTCAGGCAAA
>CAZSXA010000249.1:0-2166 GCA_964611195.1 uncultured Bauldia sp. | reverse complement strand
GCCTCCGAGATGAGGGCCCAGGAACACATGTCCGATCCTGCTACAGAACTCGACGTCGTAGTCGACGGCGCCGTCGCCACATTGACGATGAACCGCCCCGCCAAGCGCAACGCGATGAACGACAGGCTGCTTGGCGCCATCGAGTCCTTCTACGCTGCGCCGCCAGCCGAAGTCCGCGTCGTGATCCTGACCGGCGCCGGCGGGCATTTCTGTTCCGGTCTCGATCTTTCGGAGCACGTCTCGCGCGATGCCGAAGGCACGCTGCACCATTCGCGTAGCTGGCACCGCGTCGTCGAACTGATCCGGCTCGGCGGCCTCGTCACTGTCTCCGCAATGCAGGGCGCCGTCGTCGGGGGCGGTCTCGAAATCGCGGCGGCAACGCATGTGCGCATCGCCGAGCCGTCGGCGATGTTCCAGCTGCCCGAAGGGATGCGCGGCATCTTCGTCGGTGGCGGCGGAAGCGTGAATATCGGCCGGATCATCGGTGCCGATCGCATGACGGAGATGATGCTCACCGGCCGCAAATATGGCGCCGAGGACGGCCTTCGGCTCGGCCTCTGCCACTACGCGGTCGGCGACGGCGAGTCCCTCACGCTGGCGCGCGAACTCGCGGCCAAGATCGCCGGCAACGCGCCCCTGACGAACTTCGTGATCGTGCAAGCACTCGCTCGCATTCAGGAAATGCCGCGACAGGACGCGCTGTTCACCGAGAGCCTTTCCGCGGCGCTGACGCAGACGAGCCCCGATGCCCAGGAGGGGCTGCGTGCCTTTCTGGAAAAGCGCGCGCCGAGCTTCGGAGAGAAGACATGAGCCGCGAGGACGCCGAACAGGGGATCGACGACCCAACCCTTCGCAGCTTCGTCGGCTACGGTCTCAAACGGGCATGGCTGGTCATCGAGCGCGATTTGCAGAAAGTGCTCCTTGCGGATGACTTCCGGATCACGACCTTCTCCGCCCTCACCCTCGTCGAAGACAATCCCGGCATCACTCAGACCCAGCTCGCCCGGGCTCTCGACATCGAGCGCTCGACATGCGTTGCGGTCGTCGACGAGCTCGAGCGCGCCGGTCGGGTGACGCGCAACAATGTCGAAGGCGATCGCCGCTCCTATGCGCTCCGCACCACACCGGCCGGCCGACGGACGCTCGCCCGGGTCAAGACCCGCATTGTCGAGCACGAGGAACGCCTCCTCGCGAAGCTCAGCGTAAGCGAACGCAAGACCCTTCGCGATCTGCTGCTGCGGATCGAGGACGCCCGACAGGATCGCTCTGCGGCAAGGCGGCACATGGCTGGAGCCGTTGCGTGATGCTCCGCCGGCCGCCCGATCTCGAACTCATAGCGCACACGGTCGAAACGGAACGACGTCCCGACGGTTCGCTGCTGCTTACGTCGAAAGTGGCCATGGACCCGGTCGTCAACGACATCGGCGTCTGGCTACACCGATGGGCGGACGAAACACCGGACGCGTTCTTTCTGGGCGAGCGCTCCGGAGCGGGCTGGCGCGAAGTCACCTACCGCCGAGCGCTCGAACGTGTGCGGTCGCTCGCCGCCGGACTGATCGCTCGCGGGTTGGACGAGACCAGGCCGATCGTTTTCCTTTCGGGCAACAGCGTCGATCACGCTCTGCTTTCGTTTGCGGCACAGTATGTCGGTGTGCCCGCGGTTCCGGTTGCGGAGCAGTACTCGCTGATTCCGGGCGCCCATGAGCGTCTCGCCTTCGTCCTCGACAAGGTCAAACCGCAAATGGCGTTCGCCGAGGACGCAGCACGATTCGCCGATGCGCTACGTCTGCCGCAACTTGCCGACGCCGAGATCGTCTCGTCGACGGGCAACGCGGACGGGCTGCGTGTCGTCGGCATCGACGAATTGGCCAAGGACGATGACGCCGCGGTGGATGCGGCTCACGCCAAGGTCGGACCGGACACGCTCGCCAAGATCCTCTTCACCTCGGGGTCCAGTTCGGATCCGAAAGGTGTCCTGACGACGCAACGTATGATGTGCACCAACCAGGCGCAGATGGCTTCGGTCCTGCCGTTCCTTAAGGACCGGCCGCAGCGCGTCGTCGATTGGCTGCCCTGGAACCACGTCTTCGGCGGCAGTCACAACCTCAACATGATGCTCGCCGTTGGCGGCGCCTACTACATCGACCGCGGCAAGCCGACGAAGAA
>CAZSXA010000248.1:0-2182 GCA_964611195.1 uncultured Bauldia sp. | reverse complement strand
CACCCCAAGCGTTCGCTACTTGCCCTTCTTCTTCGGGGCAGCCTCGGCCGGCTTGGCCGCAGCCGGCGCGGCGGCCTTCTTCTGGCCGGCATTCTTCGTCTTCAGGCCGCCTTTACCGGCACGCTTTCCCTTGTCCAAGTGAAACCTCCAAGGAGTATTTGCCACGGGAGCAACGGCCCCCGACCTCTCGCAGGAGAGACAAGTTGCGCATACGCTCTTTTACTTGTTGCTGCTAGCGAAATCGTCGGGCCGCGCTACATGCCGAGCGCCTGGATGAGGTCCTCGATCTCGGCCGCCGCCGGCGTAGCAGGCGCTGCGGTTTCGGGCTCGGCGAGCCCGAACAATCCCGGCCGGTCGGCGAGCAGAGGCAGGGTCTCCGGCCGCGGCGGAATGTTGATCTCCGGCCGGCAATAATGGGAGGTGCCGTCGGCATTGTGACGGGCAAGGTCGAAGTGAAAATGATCGTAGTGAAATATGTTTGAGCCCGGCCCCAGCACGGTCGTGAAGTATTGGCACGAGGTCGCCAGAATTTCCCGCAGGAAGTCCTTTTCGGCCTGCGTGCCCCCCGTCCAGTGATCCTTGATGGTGAGTTCGCGTCCGTCGGACAGGACGAAGGCACCGATGTCGAAGGCATTGCCGAAAGCGTGCTCGGAAAGTTCGGCCCCCGGCTGCGAGTTCTTGGTCCGGCACGAATAGTCCGACATCTGGTCGATGCCGACGACGTAGACGCCGAGCCTCGCCACGGCAGCATCTTGTACGGACTCGCCGATCCACCGTTCGAGCGCAACCGTCATCGGGCAGTTGATCGTGGCCGTCGGACCTATCTGAACGGATCCGTCGGCGAGCGCGGTGATCTCGAGCGGGCGCTCGAGGCCGCAGACGCCCTGATCGCGGATCGCCCGGATCTCGTTGATGCCGTCGTCGCGACGAAAGGCGCGCTGCTCGGACATGCAGGCCTTGTCCGCCTCGGCACGCCAGGCCTCGCGACGCTCGAAGTTGAAGAGGCCACCAGCGCAGCCGGCGAGACTTGCCAGCACGACAGCAGGGACCGCCAGATACGCAACACGACGGAACATGCCCCGATTTAAGGGGGCATAAGGGTTAAGGGAGTCTCAAGCGCGGGGGCGATTGCACCTACAGCACGACAATTCCTTCGTGCTTGGCCTTGTTCTCAGGCTCGACATGAATGGTGATGCGGGCGTTGTCGAACTCCGCCTGGAGCGCCCGCTCGATCCGGTCGCAGATGTCGTGCGCCTCCGTCACCGACATCTCCCCCGCGACGACGAGATGAAAGTCGACGAAGGTCAGCGCCCCGGCATGTCGCGTGCGAAGGTCATGCGCCTCGATCGCTCCCTCGGCATAAGTGGCGATGATCTCGCGCATGCGCTCGACCTGATCGGGCGGAGCGGCCTCGTCCATAAGGCCGCCGACCGACTCCTTCACCAACTTCCAGCCCGACCACAGCACGTTGAGCGCCACCAGCGCGGCGACGATCGGATCGAGGATCGGCGTGTCCGCGACAATGGCGATGACAACGCCGACGGCGACACCGACCGAAGTCACGACGTCGGCGAAGAGGTGGCGGGAATCGGCAACGAGCGCCGGCGAGCTCAGGCTTTTGCCGGAGCGATAGAGGAACGCGCCCCAGGCGGCGTTGATGACCGTCGCGCCGAGGTTGACGAGAATGCCGACGGTCGGCTCGTCGATCACCGGCGGATCGAGAAGTCCGTTGTAGGACTCGCGGAGGATCGACGCCGCCGCGATGATGATCAGCGCGCCTTCGACCACCGCGGAGAAGTACTCCGCCTTGGTGTGGCCGTAGGGGTGGTTGGCGTCGGCGGGCTTCCGCGCCAGCCAGACGGCGACGATGACCGCCGCCGCGGCGCCGACATTAACGAGGCTTTCCAGTGCGTCGGAGTAAAGGCCGATGCTGCCCGTGATCCAATAGGCGACGAGCTTGATCGTCAGCACGGTGACGCCGACGACGAGGCTACCGATGGCGATCTTCAGCAAGCGGGACATGGCTGCATGCGCGGTTTGCGGCGGCGCCTTCCGACCGGGGAGAGGGTTCACGGCACCCTACTCCGCCCATTCGGCCCCGCAAACGCCGATACCCTCAACGAAGCTATCCACAGCGCGCGCGAAGGCGAATCCGGCAGGGCCGCTCGCTTTGGAAAGCGTG
>CAZSXA010000247.1:0-2186 GCA_964611195.1 uncultured Bauldia sp. | reverse complement strand
AGCAACGGACGCCGAATTAGACCGCGACCTGGAAGAAATGACAGGCCTGTTAGCACGGGGCCGGCGAGGCGGGAAAGCGTGAGCATGGCTGAGGACTCGCGCCGGCATGCAACCCGTGCGGGACAAGTTGCGTTCGCTCGCCTAATGTCCGTCCCGGGGGCTCGGGATGGCGCTGGACCGACAGGACCTCACGGAGCGGAGTGCGCGCCCGCGGCGATGGTACGTGCCATCGCCGTCGGGCCTCGACCGGCTTGCCGCGAGCATCGATCGGCTTCGTCTTGCCGCTGGCGCGTCACTGGAGCGAGAGGCCGAACGCGGCCGGATCGCGTTGTGGGTGCCGGTCCTTCTCGGCGTCGGAATCCTCGCCTACTTCGCGCTGCCGCGCGAACCCAGCCTGGTGGCGCTGGTTGCCGTCGCGCTGGGTGCGGCCGCAATCGCCTATCGCAGCCGCGCCAAGATCGGCGCGTTTCGCTTGTGGAGCGCCGTCGCGCTGGTGCTCGCCGGAGCGGCTCTGATGACGGCGCGGACTGCGATGGTAGCAACGCCCGTCCTCGCCGAAGCCGAGACCGGCGACCTCGTCGGGGTCGTCGAAAGCATCGAGGTCCAAGGGCCGAACCAGCACCGCCTCGTCGTCGCCGTCGAGACATTTGAAGGCGTCGCGCCGGCCGAGACGCCTCGCAAAGCGCGTATCACGGTCCGTGGGGACCTCGCCGAGATTGCCATCGGCAGCCGCATCGAAGGCCTCGTGGCGTTGTTCCCTCCGCCGGGGCCCGTCATGCCGGGCGCCTACGATTTCGGCCGCGAGCTCTTCTTCCGCGGGATTGGCGCGTCGGGCTTCAGCTATGGGCCGCCGGACGTGGTCGGCGGCGAGCAACGATCGCTCGGAGATCGTTTCGCGGCAGTTATTGCCGACATCCGCTCCGGCGTCGGCGAGCGGATCGAGGCAGCGATCCCGGGCGAGGCCGGCGCGATCGCACGGGCGCTCGTCACCGGTGATCGCAGCGGCATCTCGGACGAGACGGCCGAGGCCCTCCGACGGTCCGGGCTGGGCCATATCCTGGCGATTTCGGGGCTGCATATGGCGCTGGTAGTCGGTGCGGTCTTCGGCGGGTTGCGAGCTCTTCTGGCGCTGTCCCCGACGCTTGCCCTCCATCGGCCGATCAAGAAGTGGGCAGCGCTCGGTGCGCTTGCGGCGGCAGCATTCTACCTCGTCCTGTCCGGCGCGAGCGTCGCGACACAGCGCTCCTTCATCATGTTGGCCGTCATGCTGCTGGCGGTGCTGCTCGACCGGCGCGCGTTCAGCGTTCGGAACGTTGCCGTCGCCGCAACCATCGTGCTTCTTCTGACCCCGGAGGCGTTGCTGACGGCTTCGTTCCAGATGTCGTTCGCGGCGACGTTGGCACTGATCGCCGGCTTCGAAGTCGTTGCCGAACGGCGTCGCCGGCAACTTGCGATCGGCCCGCCGCCGGACCGAACGATTATCCGCCGAGCGCTCTACTGGGCCGCAGGGCTCGCATTGACATCGATCCTCGCCGGGCTCGCGACCGCACCCTTCGCGGCGTTCCATTTCCACCGGACAGCGCCGCTGTCGCTCGTCGCCAACCTTGCCGCGATGCCCCTGTTCTCGCTGCTGGTCATGCCGATGGCGCTGCTAGGCGTGCTGCTGATGCCCTTCGGTCTCGAGGTTTTTCCGCTCTCTGCAATGGAGTGGGGGCTCGACCGTGTCGTCGCCGTGGCGGAGGCCGTCGACGGTTGGACCGGATCGAGCGGTCTCGTTGCGGCGATGCCGTCCTGGTCGCTGCTTGCGATCGCATTCGGGCTGGTGTGGCTGTGTGTCTGGCGCCAGCGATGGCGACTGCTCGGCGTGCCGGTGACGGCTGCCGGGATAGCCATTGCGGCGTTCGCCGAGCGACCGACGGTCCTGATTGACGAGACCGGAGAAGTGGTGGCGGTGCGAGGACCGGAGGGCCGCTACGCCATACTCGGCGCCAACGCCGATTTCGAGATCGATGCCTGGCTGCGTGCCGACGCCGATCCGCGGGCGACAAACGATCCGTCGCTGCCAGACGGCGTTCTATGTGATGCGCTCGGGTGCACAGCGCCCTTTGGGGACACGGCGTGGCGGGTGGCGATGCCGACGTCGCCGCAGGCCCTCGCCGAAGACTGCCGACTGGCGGCACTGGTCG
>CAZSXA010000246.1:0-2236 GCA_964611195.1 uncultured Bauldia sp. | reverse complement strand
AGCAATCTCGTCGACATCGGCAACCGAGCGGCGATGAACCAGGAAGACGTCGTCATGATCGGTCGCGAGACCGTCGATGGACCTTCCGAGGACACGTTCCATCGTCGGACGGAAGGCAAGACCATCGTCGAGCAGCCGATGCGCGGTCGCCCCGCTGGGATCGCCGGCGTAAAGGTAGCCGAGGTGGATCTTCCCCTCGTTCCAGCGGCTGGCGCGCGCCATTGGACGACGCGCGGCATCGAACAATGTGACCCTGTGGCCACGTTCAGCGAGCATGATCGCCAAAAGGCTGCCGGTGATCCCTGCACCGAGGACCGCGATCCTGCTCTTTGCCTCTCGCAGAGCCCCTACCCCCCGACGGCATTCCCGAACGAGAACGGAATATGTGGCGTGTCGACCGGCAGGCGGTACTTGTCCGGATCGGCGTGATTGTACCCGGCCGTCGGGAAGTTGATGACCACAACATCCCGCGGTCCGATGTTGTGCTCGGCATGCCAGACATTCTCGGGCACATTCACCAGGCGCGAACTGGAGCCTGACAACACGACCCTACAGATATCGCCGAAAGTCGCGGATCCCGGCCTGACGTCGTAAAGAACAAGCTCGAGTTCGCCTCGAAGCACGGTAATCCGATCCTGGTGGTGGCGGTGAAGGTGCCAGCCCTTCACGACATTCGGCCGGATCGAGTAGGAACCGACAGAGGCGAGCGGTTCGTCGTGCCATCCCCAGCGGGGGTCGAACAACTCCATTACCGAACCGCGCCGGTCGACCTGGCGCACCAGTTCGCGAACGACAACACCCTCCACAAGACGCCCCAGCGCCTTGCCCTCCGGGGAGACCGTCGCGACGTCCTTCCGCGCCGATTCAAGGAGCTGATCGAACCGCGCCCTTTGATCGTCAAGGTGTTCGTCGTTCATCCCAGTCGGCCCCGTTGTCACGCAGACCTCGCAAAGGCCCAGCGGCGTCTATCGTTCCGCATGCCGACGGTTTTTGCCATAAATTACCGACCCTGCCGCTCGCCATGCCAACCGGAAGCGACTCTTGGCTGATGTAACGATCTGTATCCCCGCCTGGAACAGCGAACCGTTCATTGATCGAACGCTCGATTGCGCCTGCAATCAGGTCGATGTCGACATACGAATCGTCGTCAGCATTGATCGGAGCGACGACGACACGGCCAATATCTGTCGCGCCCGTCAGCGCGACGACGCCCGCATCGACGTGATCGAGCACGGCGAGCGGATCGGCTGGGCTCGAAACGCCAACGTCCTGATTGAGGCGGCTCCAACCGATCTCTTCTGCTTCTATTTTCACGACGACATCATCGAACCGGACTTCGCGGCGCGGCTCACGCGAGCACTTCAAGAGCGGCCGGACGCAGCAAGCGCGCACTCCGACATGGCGCTTTTCGGCGGCAGCGACGCAATCAAGCCAGGCGCATTGTATGAAGGCACCGCCGCCGAACGGATCTGCCGCTTCATGCTTCGCCGCGAGCGCGGATCGTTGCTGCGATCGATGACCCGCAAGTCTGCCATTGGTGCACTGCGCCTGCCCGAGGACGGACCGGCCGGCTATTGGGCGAACGAGCCGTATCTCCTTGGACTGGTCGCGGCCGGGCCGGCGCTCCACGTTGCAGAAACACTCTATCGCCGCTGGGACAAGCGAGCGGGTGGCCTCACCGATGGCTGGCGTTCGCTGGGCGCGGCTGAAATCGTGGAGGGGTTCCGCAGGAACGCTGCGACCATGATCGCACTCGTCGACCGCCTTCCAGATGATGCCGAGTCGCGAAGCATGGCGCGCTACGCGGTCGGACTGTGGCTGGCCCTGCGCGCCAGAAATCTCATCAAGGAGGGCGGGGTTCCGCCCGAAACGGTCCGCGACGTTTTCGATCTCCTTCTTGGGGATGGTCCGCCGCCATCATTGGAAACGATGCCACGCGACATCCAGGCACTTGTGCGCGAACGGGAAGGCTCGCTTGGATTGGCGCCGGTATGACGGACAATGCGGTGGCAACAGATCAAGGGTCGTTGAGCGCCGAAGAGCGTGCGCAGTATGATCGCGACGGTTTCCTGATCTGTCCGCCTGTGTTCGGATCGGCCGAGATGGACCGGATCCGCGATTCATTCGATCGGGTGTTGGCCACGGAAGGATATGCGGGCGCGCCGACCGCGCATCGCCATCTCGACAGCCGCGTCGTCCACGACCTTGTTGCACACCCGGCAATCGTTGATCGCAT
>CAZSXA010000245.1:0-2249 GCA_964611195.1 uncultured Bauldia sp. | reverse complement strand
CGGTGGCGGTCGTATTGTCGACAGCATGGCGCAGCATCAGCGTCACCGGCGAGGTCAGCGGGAAATAGGTGAAGACCTGGACGATCACCTGGTCCGGGTCCGTGATGATCGGCCACACCGCGTAGAAAGGCACGAAGTTCGCGAAGATCGCAAAGCCGAGGAACGACCCCGCCTCCTTCGCCGTCGGCATCGCCGCGGAGATCGTGACAAGGATGCCGGTCACCACCATGAAGGCGAGCACCAGCAGGACTGCTCCGATCAGAATCCGCAGCGGATCGAACACCAGTTCGGAGAGGTTGAAGTCGATGCCGAGATTGTCGCCGAACAGGACGATTGCGAGGATCACCGGCACCGCGATGACGACGATCTGAACAAGGCCGAGCAGGCCGATCGAGATGATCTTGCCGATGATCATCGTCCGCGCGCTGATGGTCGCCAGGATCATCTCGATGACGCGGTTCTCCTTCTCCTCCGTGACGCTGTTCAGCATCTGGTTTCCGAGCAGGATGACGATGATGAAGAACAACACCAGGAAGAAGCCGGGCGCGATCATGTCGCGCCATCCCACCGCCTCGACGCCATCGGTATAGGTGGTGAGATCGGTCTCGAAGCCGAGTTCGAGCAGCGCCCGTCGCTCGGGCGATGTCACTTCGGACACAAGGCTCGCATCCAGAATGAGGCGCGCCGCAGTCTCGTAGCGATCGTTCTCGCCGATCGAAATCTCCTGCCCGAACACCTCGACCGGCTCGTTGACCAGGTCGGCCGGATAAAACGCAAACCCGTCGATTTCGCCGTTGAGGACGCGTTCGATTCCCTCCTCGCGGCTGTCGACGGTTGTGGCGCCGAGGGCCTCGATGACTTCGGGCGCCAGGATACCGGAGGCATCGTAGACCGCGAAATTGAACTCCGCGCCGATGTCGACCTGGCTCTGCTCGTCGGCCGCTGTGTTCGACAGGTAGGAAATCGCGCCGATCACGATGATCAGGATCGGGAAGGCGAGCGCTCCGATCCAGAACGAGCGCTTGCGTAGTGTGCGGACGAGCTCGAAGCTGATGACGGTGTTGAGATTGTGCATGTCAGCGCCCGCTCTCGCGATAGATGTCGACGAAGAGATCCTCCAACGTCGGCGGCCGCAGCTCGAACGCCTTGATATCGAGGGTCTCCTGCCCGACGAGGAAGTCGAGGATCGCCTCTCCCGAGACGCCATCGGCGGGCGTCACGATCGCGGTGGTCCCCTCCTGTTCGGCAATGGCGTAGAGCGCCGGGTTCTCCGGCAGCGTTCCGGTGAAGCGGAGATGGACGTCCTCCGATCCATGCGAGCGGCGAATCTCGTCGACGTCGCCATAGAGCCGGGCGACGCCGTCCTTGAGGAGCAGCATGCGGTTACAGAACCGCTCGACCTCCTCCATCTGATGGGTAACGAGGACGACCGTCGCGCCGTCTGCGACGCGCTGGTGGATGATGTCGAGCATCAGCCGCCGGTTCAGCGGATCGAGCCCCTTCGTCGGCTCGTCGAGGATGAGAAGCTTCGGGTTGTTGATGATGGTGACGCCGAACTGCACCTTCTGCTGCTGGCCGCCCGAAAGGGAGCCGACCTGGTCATTGGCCTTGTGGCCGAGGTCGACGCTCTCCAGATAGTCGAGCGACCACCGGCGCGCATCGGCTTTTGACATGCCCTTGAGCCGGCCGAAAAAGGTCATCGTTTCGATGACCTTCTCCTTCTTGTAGAGCCCGCGCTCCTCCGGCAGGTAACCGAGAAAGCTCGACTGAGTCGGGTCGAAGCGCTGGCCGTTGATCAGGAGTTCGCCGCCGGTGGGCTCATAGATGCCGAGCAGCGCGCGGATCGTCGTCGTCTTGCCAGAGCCGTTGCTGCCGAGAAAGCCGAACACCTCGCCCTCGCCGACATCGAATGAGAGGTCGTTGACGACGGCGGTACCGTCGAACCTCATGCGGAAATTGCGGACCGAAATGATCGGATCGGGCATCGCGAGGCCGCGCTTGCTGATGTCGCGCGCGGCGACGTTTGACGCGAAGCCCCATAACGCACCTTACCGCGCGAGGAAATGCTTTCCCGAATATCCCCTCGTGTTGAACGCCCGACCGAGGGCGCGCTCGCTTGCCGGTCGACGGCAAGCTGGCATTCGACGGCGGGGCGGAGGCTATGCCGTGGCCGCGGCGCGAAAGGTTGCCTCGTTGCGATTCACCGAAGCACCAAAGCAGCGCTCGATCAGCCCTTCCACCCACGAGCG
>CAZSXA010000244.1:0-2249 GCA_964611195.1 uncultured Bauldia sp. | reverse complement strand
ACGATCTCGATCGTGTAGGCCCAGAAGAAGCGGCCGTCCTCGGGCTCGGAGCGCTCCGGCTCATAGCTCGGCGTCGCCGTCACCTGGATTGATCGGGTGGTTGCCCGGTAGGTTGCTTCGCTCTCAGCCATGCCAGCCCTCTAGACCAACCGCGCTCGTCAAATCAAGCTTCGCTCGCCGCAGAAAAATTGCCTTTAATAACAACAGTTTGAGGAACTCGCCCCGCTGTTGCGTCTAACCCTTCGGCAACACCGCCATCCAAGAGGAGATCGGACGATGACTGAGCTTAAGGACAAGGCGGCGCTGGTGACCGGCGCCGGACAAGGGGTTGGGCAGGGGATCGCATTCGCACTGGCAGCGCGCGGCGCGGCCGTGGCGGTTGTCGGCCGAACCGGAAAGAAGCTTGATGACACCGTCGCGGAGATCGAGCGGCGCGGCGGCGCCGCGTTGAAGATTGTCTGCGACGTCAAGCAGCCTGAGGAGGTCGTGGCCGCAGTGGCCGCGGCGTTCGAAGCATTCGACCGTCTCGACATCC
Source organism: uncultured Bauldia sp. (assembly GCA_964611195.1). Lineage (GTDB taxonomy): Bacteria > Pseudomonadota > Alphaproteobacteria > Rhizobiales > Kaistiaceae > JADLGL01. The sequence continues at coordinate 1,714 of CAZSXA010000244.1, read as the reverse complement.
TCGTGAACAATGCGCAGGAGTTCTGCTTCGGCAGCATCGACGAAATCGCGCTCGATCTCGTCGACGCCGGCTGGCGCTCGGGACCGCTGGCGACGTTGCTGATGATGCGGGCCGCGCATCCGCATCTTGCCAAGGCCGGCGGTGCCATTGTCAACGTCGGGTCGTCTGCCGCCGTCGATACCGCGATCGCCGGCATCGGTATCTAATCCGCCACCAAGAGCGCGATCGAGAGTCTCAGCCGCGCCGCAGCGGTCGAATGGGCCGGCGATAAAATCCGCGTCAACACGATTATGCCGATGGTGCGCTCGCCGGCCGTCGCCGGAACGCTCGACGCCATCCCGGATATCGAGAAGCAGGTCCTCGGTCAGATTCCGCTGGGCCGCTGGGGCGACGCGGAGGCCGAGATCGGCGGCACGGTGGCGTTCCTCTGCGGACCCGAAGCGAGTTTCATCACCGGCACGACGCTTACGGTGGATGGCGGCGCAGTTAGGCTTCGCTAGCGGGTTAAAGACGCGCCCGGTTGTTGTCCGGGCGCCGACCCAGCAAAGGGATCGAGTCGGTATGGAAATCACTGCAGACGGCAGCCCGATTGACCGAGCGAGGGCAGGCGACCGGGGCGCATTTGATCGGCTCATCGCCGACGCGGCGCCGAAAGCCCGCGGCGTGGTGCGCCGCCTCGTCGGGCACCCGGAGGACAGCGAGGATGTCCTTCAGGATGCTGCTCTGAAGGCCTGGCAGGCGATCGGGAGCTTCGGCGGACGGGCGCGGTTCGCGACCTGGTTCACCGCTATCGCGTCGCGTCAGGCGGTGGACTTCCTCAGGCGCAACAAGCGATGGCGAACCGAGGCGCAGGTCGCCTACGCCAATCTCTGCGCCGAGGATGAGGCGCTCTCGGCGGAGGTCGGTGCGGCGTTCGCCGAGCCCGACTTCTCGTTCGAGGTCCGCGAGCACGTCGCCTATTGCTTCGCCTGTGTCGGCCGATCGCTGCCGCCCGACGAGCAGGCCGCGCTTGTCCTGCGCGATGTCTGCCAGATGTCGGCGCGCGAGGCGTCAGAGGCGCTCGGCGTGTCCCAATCCGTCCTCGGTCATCGGTTGAGCGCGGCGCGAGAAGCGATGTCCGACAAGTACGAGCGCCTTTGCGCGCTCGTGAACAAGGCCGGCATCTGTCATCAATGCGCCGGTTTGCGAGCGGCCGCGCCGGAGGCGAAGCGCGGCGGCCCATTGCCGGACGTCGCATCATTGGTCGACCGCCTCGCCGCCATCCGTGCCGTCGATCCGGAGACCGGCAGAACGCGCCCTTTGCATGATGTCTTCTGGCGGCGAACCGCGGAGATGGAGGAAAGCGGCGCTGGGTCGACCGATCCCGGCGATTGCGGCACCGACTAGTCGCGCGGCGCAGTGTCGTCACGGCCACCCGTCAGGCGATGGCTTCGAGCGCGCGGCTGAGGTCGGCGATGAGGTCGACCTCCCGCCGGGTCAGCCGCAGGTAGATCACCGTCGCAACCAGCGTCAACACCAGCATCACCGTGGCAATGGCCGCGGCGTAGCCCATGCGGTCATCGCTGAACGCCGAGCGATACATGTACGTCGCCAGCACCTCGCTGGCGTGGTTCGGCCCGCCCATGGTCATCACCCAGATGAGGTCGAATATCTTCACCGACCCCACGGTGATCAGCAGCCCGTCCACCAGAATGATGCGCCGCATCAAAGGCAG
>CAZSXA010000243.1:0-2290 GCA_964611195.1 uncultured Bauldia sp. | reverse complement strand
TTTTCCTAATAGTGTTTGACCGGCCCGGCGCGGACGCTGTAGCATGGGGGGCGCGTCCACGACGTTGTTCATTCCCCGACTTCGGCCGGTTCGCCACGCACGAAAGGGCTTCCTATGAGAAAGACATCCGTCCCGCAATGGCTCGCTTGGGTGGTGGTGCTGGCCGCGGCATTCGGGGTGCAAGGATGCTCGTCGGCCGTCTCGAAATCTGTCGTTGTTTCAGAGGGTTGGCCGGCAGGCGTCGGAGACCTCACTCCGAGGCACCGGTCGTGGTCAAATTCTTTTCAGCGGGACCGCAGGGCAGTCGAAACGCTGACGCTTGTCGACCCGGGGATCGGTGGGGTGCGGCTCGCGTCTTTGCGACGAATTCCCGATCGTTTCTTCGAAGGTCACTGTAGACGCGAAGTCGACGGAGACGGATCCCCTGTGGATCAACGCACGCGGAAAGCTGCCGCCGCGCTGCCACGGGCTGTGCGGATCGCAGAAGAAGGCGGGCATCCCGATGGCGTCCGTGACCCGCTCATGGCGGGCGAACTCGCCGCCGTTGTCGTGGGTGATGGTCCTGACCGCGGTCGCCGGCAGCGCGGCGAGCTGGTCTACGATGGCGTCGGCGGTGTCGGTCGCGTCCTTGCTGGAAAGGCGTGTCGCCAGGGTGAGGCGCGAGCACCGCTCCTGAAGAGTGAGGAGGATGTCGTTCTGGCGGCGGAAGTGCATGAGGTCGCCCTCCCAGTGCCCGAAGGCGGTGCGGCCGTTGGCCTCGGCGGGCCGCCGATCGATCGGGACGCGGTTGGGAATGGCCGGTTGCCGCCGTCCGTTCCGACGCCGCCGGCCCCGGCTCGCCTTGCTCTGGGCGAGGTAGCGCGGCCATCCGGCGCGCCGGCCGGCGGCGCTGTACGCATAGCGGTAGATGGACTCGACGCTGACGGTGTCGTTCATTGCGTCGAACTCCATCCGTCCCACGATCGCTTCCGGCGACCATCCCATGGCAAGGCGGTCGCCAATGTGGTCGCGCAGGCGGGTGGAGCGCCCGATCCTGGAGCCGCGCAGCTTGCGGGCCCAGGCGACATGGTCGGCCGTCTCGGGTCGATACCCGGAGGCACAGCGGTTGCGACCGATCTCGCGGTGGATCGTCGTTCGATGCCGGCCGAGCCGGCGCCCGATCTCGCTCGGGCCAAGACCGATCTCCATCATGCCGCGCAGGCGGCATCGCTCATCAAGTGTGAAGTGCTTGTAGCTCTTTCCCATGGCGACCCCGGACATAAGCCGGTGTCGCACTTGGTTTGTGAATCTAGCGAGGTCCAACTGGCACTAATTGATTCGGTTCTCCATGTCGCCGCGGGCGCAATAGAGGTCCTCGTAGAGGGGCCGCGCCTTCCAGTGATCGGGCGCGAGCGAGGTGACGATGAACCGCGGGTTGGCGCCTATCGTCGTCCATTCGGCCTTGGCAACGACGCGCCTGCGTCGTGACCAGCTGTCGCGCGTCGACCACATGAAGTCGCGGAAGACACGCTCCGCCCGGCCGCTCGCGGCGGCGGCGAGGCCAGCTTCCTGCAGGGCCGGCGCGATCCGCTCCTCCAGCCGCGCGTTGCGGGCGAGTCCGAAGACATAGTCGACGCGGCTCGCCTCGCACCACGCCATCAGCTCTTCACGGCAGAATCCGGAATCGGCGCGCAGGACGATGCGCACCGCCGGCCATGTCCGACGGATCTGGGCCACGATCCGCGCGACCTCGTCGATCGCGCCGGCCGAGGCGTGGATGCTCGATCGCCCGAGCTTCGCCGCCAGCAGATCCCGGCCGCAGAAGACATAGAGCGGCAGGTAGCAGTAGCATTTGTAGCAGCCGTGGAAGAACCGTTCCTCCTGGTGTCCGTGCAGCGGCTCGTCGGTGGCGTCGAGATCGAGCACGATCTCGCGCGGCGACTTGTCGTGCGCCTCCACGAACAGGTCGACGAACAGGGGCGCGATCGCCGCACCCTCGTAGCCGATCTTGTGGTAGCGCGTCGGCGCCCCGGCGACGCTCAACTCCAGCCGGTTCAGCGTCGACTTGCCGGCGAGCACCGCGCAGTGGTCCCGCTTCGGCGTCAGGCTCTCCGACAGGAGCGCGAGCACCGGATCGTGGCGCAGCGTGTCGTGATCGTCGACGTCCTCGTAGCCGAGCGCAATTCCCGCGATGCGCTGGCCGACCAGCGTCCGCACGCTGTGCACCGTCAGGTCGGGCCGGCGCCGGTCGACAAAGCAGCCGCCGACCCGATCGAACAGGCCGATCGCCCGGTCGGTGTGGCGCAGCAGC
>CAZSXA010000242.1:0-2293 GCA_964611195.1 uncultured Bauldia sp. | reverse complement strand
CGACGAGGCTGCCGGGATTGGCGGTGCCGGTTCCAGCGCGCGCGAACGCGGTGCCATGGTCGGGCGAAGTGCGGATGAAGGGGAGGCCGAGCGTGACGTTGACCGCTTGGTCGAAGGCGAGCGTCTTGGCCGGGATCAGCGCCTGATCGTGATACATGCAGAGCGCGGCGTCGTAGCTTTTGCGCGCCGAAGCATGGAAGAGCGTATCGGCCGGGTGCGGCCCCGTGGCGTCGATGCCGTCGGCGCAGAGCGCCTCGATCGCCGGCTTCACGACATCGCCATCCTCGTGTCCGAGCCGTCCCTCCTCGCCGGCATGCGGGTTGAGGCCGGTGACGGCAATACGCGGGCGCGACAGGCCGAACCGCTGGCGGAGGTCGTGATCGAGAATGCGGCCGGTCTCGACGATCAGTTCGCTCGACAGGCGCTCCGGCACCTCGCGAAGCGGGATGTGGACCGTGACCGGCACCGTCCGAAGCTCCGGCCCCGCCAGCATCATCACCGGCTTCACCGTGCTTCCGGACCACGCGGCGGCGAGTTGGCCGAGGAAATCGGTGTGGCCGGGAAAGGCAAAGCCGCCCTCCATCATTACCGCCTTGTTGATCGGGTTGGTGGCGACTGCCGCCGCCCGCCGCTCCCGGACGTCCGCGACGGCTCGGACGATCGCTTCCTCGACCAGCGGTGCGCTTGTCTTGTCGGGCGCTCCGGGCCCGGCTGACGCGCTGGCGGAAAGCGCCACGACCGGGAGGGCATCGTCGAAGACAGAGACCGCCCGCTCCGGCGAGGTTACTTCGATCGGCACGGCCAGGCCGAGCAGATCGGCCCGGCGGCGGAGGGCGTCCGGGTCGGCGAGGAGATAGAAGGGTGGCACCGAGAAGGCGCCGCGCCCGCGCCAGGCGGCGAGGGTGATGTCGAGCCCGATCCCGGCGGGCTCGCCCATTGTGAGCGCGACTGGAAGGTCCGGCAGCGGGCCGGACATGTCAGTAGCGGATGATCACGGCCTGCTCGCGGAGTTCCGCCAGATACTCCTGGCCGATCTCGTCGCCGAGATTGACCAAGAGCTCGTTCTGGATCTCCGAGCGCACGCGCTCGTTCGACTGGACCTCGGTTACGCTGCAGATCGCAATCACCTCGATACCGAGGCTGGTGCGCTCCGGCCGCGTCGTACCGCCGGCCTGCGTGCCTTCGACGGACTGCTGCTGCGACTGGGACAGCTGATTGAGGTTACGGCCGATGTCGCGGACGGTCACATCACGCAGGTTCGCAGCCTGGCTCCGCGAGGTCTCGCAGCTCTGGAAACGCTGGCGGAACGCCTCGGCCTCGCTGCGACGTTGATTGACGTAGGAATTGCCGGCGCCATCGGGCACCACGAAGATGATCTGCTGCATGACGTATTCGCGGACGGTCTGCTCCGCACCCTGCGCCAGCAGCCGCTCGGTCACGTCCTCCTGGCGGACGGCCGGCTCGATCTGGAGGCGCGCCTGGATCAGGATCGACCAGTAGATCTGCGCGCGGATCTGGCGCCGCAGCGTGTCGGGATTGACGCCCGCTTCCCACAGCGCCTGTGAGAATTGCGAGACCGACAGGTTCACCTGACGCGCGATGTTGGCGAACGCCGAATCGACCTGGCCCTCGGTGACAACGACGCCGCGCGACGCCGCCGCACCGACCTGGATCGCCTCGTCGATGAGCTGCTCGGTTGCCGTGCTGCGACTCGGCGTCTGGCCGGACACGCGCTGCAGCGCCACGCGCTGATCGATGTCGTAGGTCGTGATCGGGGCGCCGTTGACGAGCACGGCGATTTCGACAGCTGCCGCCTGCTGTATGGGGACGAAGGCAATTACGAGCGCCGCGAGGAAAGCTGCGGTGCGGGCATGAAGCTTAGTCAACGGGGATTCTCCGTAGTCAGCACGAGGCCGGTCGCGATGCCGCGATAGCAGCCCGATGAATGCGACGAAACCGTGGAAGAGGCAAATCAGCGGCCGAAGTCGAAGTCGCCCAGCGTCCGCAGGGACAGGCCGAAGGTCACCGAGCGGTCGAGGACGACGCCGGGCGCCCGCTTCTCCGAATAGGTGATGTCGAACGCCACGCAGTCGCAGGCATAGCTGAGCGTGATGCTGTCGCCGACGACCGCTCCCAGCACTACGTCGTAGTCGACGCTGCCTGAAATTGTCCACTTGTCGGTGATGTCGAGTTCGGCGCGGCCGGTGATGTTGAACGCCGAATCGGGCGTTCCGCCGAGCGCGAGGATCGACCGCTCATAGGCGAGCGACGCCGAGGTCGAGAGCCGGCCGAA
>CAZSXA010000241.1:0-2352 GCA_964611195.1 uncultured Bauldia sp. | reverse complement strand
GTGCGGCTCGGCGTTCAAGAACAAGGGCGTTCAGCCGCTGCTGGACGCGGTGGTCGACTACCTTCCGTCGCCCGTCGAGGTCGCCGACATCCGCGGCGTCGACGCCAAGACGGGCGAAGACACCAAGCGCGTCTCGGCCGACGATGCGCCGCTTTCGATGCTCGCCTTCAAGGTGATGAACGACACTTTCGTCGGCTCGTTGACCTTCTGCCGGATCTATTCGGGCAAGGTCGAGACCGGCATGTCGCTCCTCAATACGGTCAAGGAAAAGCGCGAGCGCATCGGCCGCATGCTGCAGATGCATTCCAACGACCGCGAAGAGATCAAGGAAGCCTATGCCGGCGACATCGTCGCCCTGGCGGGGCTGAAGGAAACGACGACCGGCGACACGCTGTGCGACCCGTCGAGCCCGGTGATCCTGGAGCGGATGGAGTTTCCGGAGCCGGTCATCGAGATCGCGATCGAGCCGAAGACCAAGAGCGACCAGGAGAAGATGGGCCTCGCCCTCAATCGTCTTGCGCAGGAAGACCCGTCGTTCCGCGTCAAGACCGACGAGGAATCCGGCCAGACCATCATCGCCGGCATGGGCGAGCTTCACCTCGACATCCTCGTCGACCGCATGAAGCGCGAATTCAAGGTCGAGGCGAATATCGGCGCGCCGCAGGTGGCCTATCGCGAGACGCTGACCAAGCCCACCGACATCGACTACACCCACAAGAAGCAGACCGGCGGCTCCGGCCAGTTCGCGCGCGTCAAGCTCATCATCGAGCCCAACGAGACCGGTGCCGGCTTCGAGTTCGACAACAAGATCGTCGGCGGCTCGGTGCCGAAAGAGTACATTCCCGGCGTCCAGAAGGGCATCGAGAGCGTCATGACCGGCGGCGTTATCGCCGGCTTCCCAATGGTCGACATCAAGGTCTCGCTCGTCGACGGCGCCTATCACGACGTCGACTCCAGCGTCCTTGCCTTCGAGATCGCCTCGCGCGCCGCGTTCCGCGAGGCCTCACAGAAGGCTGGCCCGAAGCTTCTCGAGCCGATCATGAAGGTCGAGGTCGTGACGCCCGAAGACTACATGGGCGACGTCATCGGCGACCTGAATTCACGGCGCGGCCAGATCGTTGGAACCGAGGTTCGCGGCATTGCGACGGCCATCAACGCGATGGTGCCGCTCGCCAACATGTTCGGCTACGTCAACACCCTGCGCTCGATGAGCCAGGGGCGGGCGCAGTACACCATGCAATTCGATCACTACGAGCAAGTGCCGCAGGCCGTTGCCGATGAGGTCCAGGCGAAGTTCGCCTGACCCGGCAGGCCTGAGGAAGTAAAGGAAACGGAGAGCCCCAATGGCGAAGGAAAAATTCGAGCGCACCAAGCCGCACGTCAACATCGGGACGATCGGCCATGTCGACCACGGCAAGACGTCGCTGACTGCAGCCATCACCAAGGTGCTGGCTGAGACCGGCGGGGCGACCTTCAAGGACTACGCGTCGATCGACGCCGCTCCCGAGGAGAAGCAGCGCGGCATCACGATCAACACGGCCCATGTCGAGTACGAGACCGAGAACCGGCACTACGCCCACGTCGACTGCCCGGGCCACGCTGACTATGTGAAGAACATGATCACCGGCGCTGCCCAGATGGACGGCGCGATCCTGGTCGTGTCCGCTGCCGATGGCCCGATGCCGCAGACCCGCGAGCACATCCTGCTCGCCTACAATGTCGGCGTGCCGGCGCTTGTGGTCTTCCTCAACAAGGTCGACCAGGTCGACGACGAGGAGCTTCTCGAGCTCGTCGAGCTCGAGGTTCGTGAGCTCCTCAACAAGTATGATTTCCCGGGCGACGATATCCCGATCGTCAAGGGTTCGGCCCTGGCGGCGCTGGAGAACAGCGACACCAAGCTCGGCCATGACGCCATCCTCGAGCTGATGCGCTCTGTTGACGAGTACATTCCGACCCCGGAGCGTCCGGTCGACCAGCCCTTCCTGCTCGCCATCGAGGACGTCTTCTCGATCTCGGGTCGCGGCACCGTGGTCACCGGCCGCGTCGAGCGCGGCATCGTCAAGGTTGGCGAGGAAGTCGAGATCGTCGGCATCCGCGACACCAAGAAGACGACCGTCACCGGCGTCGAGATGTTCCGCAAGCTGCTCGATCAGGGTCAGGCCGGCGATAACATCGGCGCGCTGCTTCGCGGCATCGATCGCGAAGACGTCGAGCGCGGCCAGGTGCTGTGCAAGCCGGGCTCGGTCACGCCGCACACCAACTTCAAGGCCGAGGCCTACATCCTGACCAAGGAGGAGGGCGGTCGTCACACGCCGTTCTTCGCCAACTACCGGCCGCAGTTCTACTTCCGCA
>CAZSXA010000240.1:0-2364 GCA_964611195.1 uncultured Bauldia sp. | reverse complement strand
GTGTCACCGCTGATGAACGTCCAGCGATACATGTAGTTGGCGAGCACCTGGGTGCCCCATTCGCCGTTGGTCATGGCGAAGACGATGTCGAAGACCTTCAGCACGATGATGGTGATCGTCGTCCATACGACGATGATCGTGCTCATGATCTGCGGGATCATGATGGAGAAGAAGATCTGGCGCTCGCTGGCGCCGTCGATCCGCGCCGCCTCGATGGTCTCCTCGGGGATGCCGCGAAGCGCGGCCGCCAGGATCACCATGGCGAAGCCGGTCTGAATCCAGATCAGGATCACCATCAGCAAGAACGAATTGAGATAGTCGATCTGCAGCCAGGCCTGCGGCTCGAAGCCGAGCGCAACGACCAGCGCGTTGAGAATGCCGATCTGATCGACGCCCTCGGGGCGGAAGGTGTAGACGAAGCGCCAGATCACCGAGGCGCCGACAAAGGAAATCGCCATCGGCATGAAGATCAGCGACTTGGCGATCGTGCCCCACCACACCCGATCGGCAAGCACGGCGATAACGAGGCCGAATGCGACGCACAGCGTCGGCACGATCAGCAGCCAGCCGAGATTGTTGACCGTCGCCTGCCAGAACGTCTCGTCGCCGAAGAGCCAAACGTAGTTGTCGAAGCCGACCCACTCGTCGCCGAAGCGGCCGAACAGGCTGAGCCGGGCGGTCTCGAAAACCGGGTAGACGAGATAAACAGTCAGAAACAGGAGCGCCGGACCGATGAACAGCCAGGGCCGAATCTGGGTGCGTCGCCTGTCGCGCTGCATCGCCCGTTCGTTGGGCGTTCCCTGAGGGGTGGCCAGCATGCGATCAAGCAGCCAGTTGGCACCCCAGAAGTAGGCGATGAAAACGCCGACCGCGATGACCACGGCGAGCGCCGCGTAGACCGCCTGTCCCATTCTACCCCCCGATGGCCGTGACGCTTGTCGCCGCGCCTGATGCCATCAACACATCGGTATCGAAAACGGGGCCCGGCGCTTTGCGCCAGGCCCCGGTCTTGCAGCGTCTAGTCGTCGATCGCGTCCCAGGCGTCCTGGATACGCTGGGCAACCGCCTCGGCGCTGTCGCCGCCGACGAAGTCGACCATGCCCGTCCACATCGCACCCTGTCCGATCGGGCCGGGCATCAGATCCGAACCGTCGAACCGGAACGTCGTCGCGTTCAGCAGGATTTCGCCCTGCTGACGCTGCGCGTCACTGGAGTACGTCGCGATGTTGGCACTGGTGAGCGCCGACAGGAACGCGGAGTTGTCCGCCGCCATCCAGAGCTCATGCGCAATCGGAGTCTGCAGATACTCGATGAACGCACGGGCCGCCGGGCTGTCAGACGCGATGGTGGCGATGTTGCCGGAGCCGAGCACCGGATTGCCGAGATCGCGATCCGCGAAGGGCGGGAAGTAGAAGAAGTCATAGTCCAGCCCGTATTCCGAGCCCTCCGGGAAGAAGGACGGAATGAACGACGCCTGATGGTGCATGTAGCACTGCGGCGGGACGGTGAAGAGACCGAGCGGGCTTTCGCCGAAATCGGTATCGGCCACCGCGGCAGCGCCGCCAGCGACGAGATCGTCATTCTTGGCAATGTCGCCGAACAGCTCCATGGCCTCGATGACGCGCGGATCGGTGAACGGAATCTCGTTCGCGACCCACTGGTCATAGACTTCCGGCGGATGCAGCCGGAGCATGATGTCCTCGATCCAGTCGGTAGCCGGCCAGCCGGTCGCACCGCCCGAGCCGAGACCGATGCACCAGGGCGTGCCGCCATCGGCGACGATCTGATCCTGGAGAGCGAACAGCTCTTCCATGGTGCTCGGGATTTCGTAGCCCATCTCGTCGAAATTGTCCGGCGAGTACCAGACGAGCGACTTGACCTCCTGCTTGTATGGCAGGCCGTACTGGCGGACGACGCCGTCAGCACCTTCGTAGCGGCCGAAAGCGACCCAGGATTCGCCCGCGGCGTAGTTGTTGACCACGAAGTCGCCGACTTCCTCGCCGAGGGGCGTCAGCGCGCCCTGGGCAGCGAAGTCGCCGAGAAGGCCCGGCTGCGGCAGGATAAGAATGTTCGAGGGGCTACCCGCAGCGATGTCGATGCGCGCCTGCTCCTCGTAGTTCGGCGACGAAGCCGCCTGAACGTCAATGCCGGTGGCTTCTTCGAAATAGCGCCAGACCTGAGCCCACTGGGCGGCGTCGCCCGGTGTGTTCCACGGGTGCCAGATCGTCAGAGTTTCGCCAGCAAGATCAGAGTTTGCTTCTCCGAACTCGGACAGGGAATCCCAGCTGAAATCCCCCTCGCCGATGGGAAAAGCGAGGTCCTGGGCGGAGGCAATGGAAACCCCGCCAAACAGGACGACCATGG
>CAZSXA010000239.1:0-2460 GCA_964611195.1 uncultured Bauldia sp. | reverse complement strand
CGTCGAGCCCGATCGGGAGGTCGAGCCGAAGGTTGGTGCCGTCCGGCCGGAACAGCGGATGCGCGACAAGCTCGACCGTCACCAGCGCGTCGCCGGCGGGCCCCCCGAGCGGGGAGGGGTGGCCCTGGCCCTTCAGCCGGACCACCTTGCCGGACTGCGTTCCGGGCGGAACGGCGAAGTCGAGAGTCTTGCCGGTCGGCAGATCGACGCGGGCCTTCTCGCTCCTGGCGAGTTGCTCCAGCGTCACGGCGGCCGTTGCCGACACGTCGGCGCCGCGCGGCGGCGCCTGACGACGCGAACCGGCCCTCGGATCGGCGCCGCCGCTGGCGAATCCGCCGCGACCAAGAATGTCGCCGAAGAGGTCGTCCACGTTGAAGCCGCCGGCGCGACCGCCGCCGGTGCTCGACCACCGGAAGGTCTGTCCGCCCGGACCGGCGCCGGCACCAGCGCGGCCTCCGCCGGGGCGAAATCCTTCGAAGCCCTGGAACCGCGGATTGCCGTCCGGTCCGATCTCGCCACGGTCGAATTGCGCGCGCTTCTCCTTGTCGCCCACGATCTCGTAGGCGGCGTTTGCTTCGGCGAAGCGCTCCTTCGCCTTGGGGTCTTTGCTCTGGTCGGGGTGATATTGCTTGGCGAGCTTGCGGAACGCCTTCTTGATGTCCGCCTCGCTTGCCTCGCGCCCGACGCCGAGCACCTGATAAGGATCACGCATGCACGCACCTTGCTCGGTGATAGTTCAAGAAACCGTAAGAATGGCAGAGGTCTGATATGGGGACCAAACGAGCCGCAATAAAGGCTTTCTCACGATTTCTGATGCCGCAGGCCCCGGTTTCCCCGGCCCTTCGGGGGCTTCGGACATGACCGTGCTGGAGACCCGTGCCGATCCGCTTGCACTGTTCGGCGCCTGGTTGGACGAGGCCCATGCCTCCGAGCCGTCCGATCCCAACGCCATGGCCCTCGCCACGGCCGATGAAACCGGTCTGCCGGACGTGCGCATGGTGCTCCTGAAGTCGTTCGATGCAGACGGATTCGTTTTTTACACGAACCGCGAGAGCGTCAAAGGTCGCCAGCTCGCCCGCCATCCCGGCGCAGCGCTCTGTTTCCATTGGAAAAGCCTTGGCCGCCAAATCCGCATCCGTGGCCCCGTTGATGATGTCTCCGAAGAGGAGGCCGACGCGTACTTCCATTCGCGGCCGAAGGGGAGCCGCATCGGGGCCTGGGCGAGCAAGCAGTCCGAGCCGCTGGAATCGCGGTTCGCGCTGGAGCAGGCCGTTGCGAAATACACCGCCAAATACGGGCTCCGCGACGTGCCGCGGCCCGATCACTGGGGCGGCTATCGACTGAAGCCGGTTTCGATGGAGTTCTGGCGCGCGCAGCAGTTCCGGCTGCATGACCGCATCGTCTTCCGGCCCGACGAAACCGGCGGCTGGACGGGAACCTGGCTCTATCCCTAGCTGTCGCGCGGCTTGTCCGGTTCTTCGGCAGGCGGTTCGGGCTGGGGCTCCTCCTCGTGCTCGTCGGCGAGCTGTGCCGTCTCGTCGGTGAGCGCCTGGCTCTCGCGCTTCGGCGGCGTCAGCGGCGTCGGCTGCGGGCCCTGCTGGAACATCAGATTGTCGCCGGCATTGATGTGGCCTTCGAGCGCCTGCAGCCGCAGACGTTCGAGATCGCGCCGGCGCACCTCGTTGGCCGTTTCGGCGGCTTCCTCGGCCGTGTAGCCGAGGCCGATCAGCGACGCCTCGCCAAGGGCCAGCGCCGACATCACCGTCTCGCGGACCTCGTAGTCGACGCCCTTCGTCATCAGCTGCAGCGAGTGGCCGCGATCGTAGGAGCGGACATACAGCTTGGCGAAGGAGGCGACCTCGCTGGCGGCGTCGACGATACGGTTGGTCGCCGCCTTGTCGTCGATGCAGACGCAGATGATCTCCGCCTTGTCCGCGCCGGCGGCGAGGAGCACATCGCGGCGGGTGCCGTCGCCGTAGTAGATCTTGAAGCCGAAGCTCGAGGCGCTGCGGATCATGTTGGGGTTGGAATCGATGATCGTCACGTCGATCGACCGCGCCAGAAGGAACTGCGAGGCGATCTGCCCGAATCGGCCGAAACCGATCACGAGCGCCTGGCCGCTGAGGCCCTCGGCCGGCGTGACGCCGTCCATCGAAACCGGTTCGACCGGAACCAGCCGGTTGATCATCGACACGGCGAACGGCGTCAGGATCATGGAGATGATGACGGCGGCGTTGAGAACGCCGGAGGTTTCGGCATCGATAAGCCCCGATTCGGCGGCGGTGGAATAGAGGACGAAGGCGAATTCGCCACCCTGCGCCAGCAACAGTGCCATCCGCACCGCGTCTCGGTGGCCGGCGCGGAATATGCGGGCGGCGACGTAGATGCCGGCGCCCTTGAGCGCCATGAAGCTCACCACCAGGCCGATGACCGTCTTCGGCGCACCGAGCGCGTTCAGGT
>CAZSXA010000238.1:0-2501 GCA_964611195.1 uncultured Bauldia sp. | reverse complement strand
TGGAGACGGTTACGGAACGTCTCGAGCGCGTGCTGGAACTCATGGAAAGTGAGATCTCGGTCCTCCAGGTCGAGAAGCGGATCCGTTCGCGCGTCAAGCGCCAGATGGAGAAGACGCAGCGCGAGTACTATCTGAACGAGCAGATGAAGGCGATCCAGAAGGAACTCGGCGAGTCCGAAGAGGGCACCGACGAGTTGGCCGAGCTGGAGAAGCGCATCGAGAAGACCAGGTTTACGAAGGAAGCGCGCGAGAAGGCGACGGCCGAACTCAAGAAGCTGAAGCAGATGAGCCCGATGTCGGCCGAGGCGACCGTCATCCGCAATTATCTCGACTGGCTGTTGGGCATTCCGTGGAGCCGCCGCTCGCGGGTCAAGAAGGATCTCGGCTACGCGGAGGAGATTCTCAACGCCGACCATTTCGGCCTTGAGAAGGTGAAGGACCGGATCGTCGAGTATCTTGCCGTCCAGAGCCGCTCCAACAAGCTGAAGGGGCCGATCCTCTGCCTCGTCGGTCCGCCCGGCGTCGGCAAGACGTCGCTCGGCAAGTCGATCGCCAAGGCGACCGGGCGCGAGTTCGTGCGCATGTCGCTCGGCGGCGTCCGCGACGAGGCCGAGATCCGGGGCCATCGCCGGACTTACATCGGCTCGATGCCCGGCAAGGTCATTCAGTCGATGCGGAAAGGGAAGAAGTCCAACCCGCTGTTCCTGCTCGACGAAATCGACAAGATGGGCATGGATTTCCGCGGCGATCCGTCCTCGGCGCTGCTCGAGGTGCTCGACCCGGAGCAGAACTCCTCGTTCAACGACCACTATCTCGAGGTCGACTACGATCTGTCCGATGTGATGTTCGTCACCACGGCCAACACGCTGAACATCCCGCCGCCACTGATGGACAGGATGGAGATCATCCGCATCGCCGGCTACACCGAGGATGAGAAGGTCGAGATCGCCAAGCGGCATCTGATGCCGAAGACGCTGCGCGAGCACGGCCTCGACGCCAAGGAGCTTCACATCGCCGATTCGGCGTTGCGGACGATGATCCGCCGCTACACGCGCGAGGCGGGCGTCCGCAATCTCGAGCGCGAGATGGCGACCATCGCGCGCAAGGCGGTGAAGAACCTCCTGATGTCGAAGAAGATGTCGATCCGCGTGACCGACAAGAACCTCGAGGACTATCTCGGAGTGCCGCGCTTCCGTTACGGCGAGGCCGAGGGCGAGGATCAGATCGGTGTCGTGACCGGGCTCGCCTGGACCGAAGTCGGCGGCGAACTCCTCACCATCGAAGGCGTGATGATGCCGGGCAAGGGCCGGATGACGGTCACCGGCAACCTTCGCGATGTCATGAAGGAATCGATCTCCGCGGCGGCGTCCTATGTTCGCAGCCGCGCCATCACCTTCGGCATCGAGCCGCCGATGTTCGAGAAGAAGGACATCCACGTCCACGTTCCCGAGGGTGCAACCCCGAAGGACGGCCCGTCGGCCGGCGTGGCGATGGCGACGGCGATCGTCTCCGTGATGACGGGCATTCCGGTTCGCCGCGATATCGCGATGACCGGGGAGGTGACGCTTCGCGGTCGCGTGCTGCCGATCGGTGGCCTTAAGGAGAAGCTCCTGGCCGCCCTTCGCGGCGGTGTGAAGAAGGTGCTGATCCCGGAGGAGAACGTGAAGGACCTCTCCGAGATACCGGAGACCGTGAAAAAGGGATTGGAGATCGTCCCGGTGTCGCGGATGGACGAAGTGGTCCAGCACGCGCTGACCAAGCAGCCCGAGCCGATCGAGTGGGACGAGTCAAAGGCGCTCGAGAAGGAGCCGCGAATCGTTGCCGAGGACGAGCCCATCGGAGGCATGACGGCCCACTAAATCGGTTTCTGATCGCCTAAACGCCCGCTTCGGCGGGCGTTTTTGCATCAAAGGGGGGTTCTTTTTCCACAAAACGGCGGAAATCTGCGGTTTATCGCTTGCCTGCGGAAAGTTTTGGCAGGAGGGTGCTCCGCACGGTGGCCGTCCATGAGTTGAGACGAGGCTGAAGCAAAAGGAAGGGTGCTGCATGAACAAGAACGATGTGATTGCCGCGGTGGCGGAAAAGACAGGCATGTCGAAGGCGGCGGCGGGGCAGGCCGTGGACTCGACCTTTGACGTGATTACGGATGCCCTGAAAGAGGGCGACGAGGTCAAGATCATCGGCTTCGGCTCGTTCAGCGTCGCCAGCCGGGCGGCGAGCATGGGCCGCAATCCGCGCACCGGCGAGGCGATTCGTATCGCCGCCTCCAAGACGCCGAAGTTCCGCGCCGGTAAAGGCCTCAAGGACTCGGTCAACGGCTGAGCTGAGATCTCTCGGCGCCGCCCGTTGCGGCGCCGATAGCGTCTGCACTTCTTGCCTCCCGGCGAGGATGCCCCTAAATCGACGTGGCCCGCGCCCCGCGACCGGGCGGTTAGCTCAGTTGGTAGAGCGCCACGTTTACACCGTGGATGTCGGGAGTTCGAGCCTCTCACCGCCCACCA
>CAZSXA010000237.1:0-2543 GCA_964611195.1 uncultured Bauldia sp. | reverse complement strand
CGAACGGATGGTCGAGATCCCACTGGTCGCGGATGTGCTGCTGGTACCAGACCAGTTCGCCCGTATCGCCGTCGATCGCGAGCGTGGATGTCTGATAGAGGAACTCGGCATCGAGATCCTCGGGGTCGGCGAAGTAGAACTTCGAGTAGGGCGAGGTCACCGACGTCCCGAAATAGACGAGGTTCAGTTCGGGATCATAGCTCGGTGTGATCCAGGTGCCGACGTGCTTCCGGGCTTCGTAAGGCACGTCCATCCAGGTCTCGTCGCCCGGCGTTCCGGGCTGCGGGATGGTGTAGAACCGCCACAGTTCTTCGCCGCTCTCGAGGTCGTGCGCGGTGACGAAGCAGTCCCCCGCCTGACCGGGCTGGTTGATGTTGCCGCAGTTCCGTCCCGAGAACGCCTTGCCGTTGGCGATGATCGGTCCCGACGTCTGGTAGCCGGTGCCGTGCTCGCGAATCTGGGTCTCCCAAACGACCTGACCCGTCGTGGCATCGAGTGCGATGATGTAGCTGTCCTTGGTCAGGAGGATGATCTTGTCCTCCCAGATGCCGATCGAGCGGGTGATGACCAGCCCGAGCCCTTCCTCGGGCAGTTCGCGGCGATACTCCCAGATGAGATCGCCCGTCGTGGCGTCGAGCGCTTGGATGACGTCGTTGGGGTGCGGCAGATACATGATCCCGTCATGGACGAGGGGCGTAGCCTCCTGGAGCCCCGTCTCCATCGGGCGACCCCAGACCAGCGTCAGGTCGTCGACATTGTCCGCGTTGATCTGATCGAGCGGGCTGTAGCCCCAGTGGTCCTGAGTTCGCCGCCACATCAGCCAGTCACCGTCATCGGGATTGGCGAGTTCGGCATCCGTTACGGGCTCGAAGTCCGCGAACGGATCCTCCTGCGCGAACGCCGGTGTTGCCAGGAACGCAATGGATGCCGTTCCCAGCAGGAACGTCTTCAGTGTGGTCCTCATGGTGTCCTCCCTCCTATCGCCCGGTGTATCCGGGCAGGCCACTCTACCTGCGGCCGTGGGTGCGACACAACAGCGCATCCCGTGGGAGGCGGGAGAAGTCGATGAATCGACAGTGAAACGGCCGTTCTGGGCGAAAAAACGCTACGGGTCCGATTCTTGCGACGCCCCTATGGCCTCATCTGCACGCTCGCCGGCAGACCGTGTTCGCTGAGCAGGTCGGCAAGGACGCCGTCAGCAATCAGCGAAGATATCGCCAGGTCCAGCAACTCGCGCAGGAACTGGTCGTCGGTCTTCACCGCGATGCCAAGGGCTATCGGCGCGATGTCGAACGGGAGCGTCGCGGTGTGTAGGCCGAGCGTCGACGGGTCGCCGCCACCGGCAAGATAGAGCGCTGGCTCCCAGATGACCGCACCCTCGATCGTGCCTTCGCGCAACCGCTCGAGGAGAACGCCGTTGTTGGGATAGGGAGCGCGGTTCCAGCGATCGCTGGAAAGAGCGCGGAGATATGATCCGAGCCGGACATATCCCCGACTTGCAAGCCGGCCTCCCAGTCGCGATCCCTCGGGGATGTCTTCGAGCGACTGATAACCCCCGTCGACGACGGCGAGGACGGTTTGCGTCAGGTAGTAGGGACGGGAGACGGCGAGCCATTCAGGCACTGTCTGCTGGGGCAACGGATAGCCCATGAAGGCGTCGCATTCATTATGGACGGCGATGAAGAATTCCGGCTCGTCCGCGACGATGCGATAGTCGTAGGGCGGCGGCGGCGGGACGATCGTCACGAGGTGGAAGAACGCGGCATCGACGAGAAGAGCATCGGCGATCGTCTGCGCAAGCCTCTGGTCGAACTCGGCCAGGGCGCTCGACATGTTGATGCAGAAGCGGATCTCGTCGCCGGTGCTGCGTCGGAAGTCGAGGAGGTCTTCCGGAACCGGCGGCGCCTCCTGTGCGCCGGCCGCAATCGCGGTGACGAGGAACGACCCCACGAAAGCGGCGCCAAGGCGGTGACGGCGACCCGCGCCCTGCCTTGCCGACGAGGTAGCGAGCGGCGGACTGGACCGCCGCTCGCCGGTTGCGTGTTCCATCGGAGCTACGATGGTCACCGTCGAACTAGTTCTCGGGCAACGCGAACACGTGGATTGCGTTGCCGCCCGTCGGCGGTGACAGCTCCGGCGTCATCGACACATAGCCGCCGCTGATCAGCGACGCGCCGACCGAAACCGCGACATACTGCCTGCCGTCCACCTCATAGGTGATCGGGAAGCCGTCCACTCGTGCCGACAGGATCGTCTCCCAGAGGACGTCGCCCGAGGTCTGATCGAACGCGCGGAACCGCCTGTTGACGTCGCCGCCGAAGACCAGTCCGCCGCCGGTCGTCATCAGCGACATCACGCCGGCCCGGTTGTCGAACGTCCACTCGGTCTCGCCGGTCGAGACGTTGATCGCGTGGATCGTGCCGACATTCTCGGCACCGGGAGCAAACGCAATAGGCGAGAGTTGGAGATCTTCGTCGGTGGTTAGTGCCTCCATGCAGAGATTCTGCAGCGGGTAGTAGATGGCGTTGGTCAGCGGGCTGTAG
>CAZSXA010000236.1:0-2559 GCA_964611195.1 uncultured Bauldia sp. | reverse complement strand
GCATCGCGGCAGGCCGGTTCGGAGTCCTGAGCCAATCCCGTTCCGGTTCCGAGAAGGGCCGCGAGGAGGGCCGTCGGCAGCCCCGTGCGAAGTGGCGACATGAAATGCCAGCTCCGATGACGTAGCAATGATCAAGTGTGCAGCCGCCCGTCACCGGACGCAACAAATGAAGGGGTAAGTGATGCTCGGTCCGTATGCCCGCCGGCAACTACACAACAAGCCGGTCGGGGTCGTGCTTGCGCAGCGCCTCGATCATTGAGGCACGGAGCACGAAGGCGCGGTGGCGGTCCGGATCGGCTGCCGTCGCCTGGAGTTCGGCGAGCGAACGCCGCCGGTCTTCGAACGAGGTCTGACGCATGCGGTCGCGGTTGGCGAGCGCCTGTTTCAGAATTGCCGTAGCGATCGAACGCCGCTGGCGATCGTAAGTGTCGAGGCGATCGAGCGGCGCTTTGTGCCTCAGGATGTCGACAAGTGCCTCGGCAAGGGCGAAGGCGTCGTGGATGCCGGTGTTGAGGCCCAGGCCGCCGGCCGGCGAGTTGACGTGGGCGGCGTCGCCGGCAAGGGCGACGCGACCGCTTCGGAAGACGGCGGCGCATCGTTGCTGGACCCGATAGGGCCATATGCGGGTCTTTTCGAACGGTTCCGGTTGCGGCACCAGATCCTGGAGGATCGCTTCAACCGACTGCGGATCGGCTTGCTCCTCGATCGGCCGGGTCTCGTCAGGATAGAGGGCGAGCCGCCAGAAGCCAGGCAAACGGAGAAACGCGACATGGCTTTGGCGAGTCCAGCATGAAGTCACAAGGGAGAGGTCGTCCAAGTGATCCTCGAACCGGAACGGCGTCGTCACGACCAGTGTCGTCTCCGGCAGTATCTGTCCTTCGAAGGCGATGCCGGCGCCGGTTCGTACGGTGCTGCTGAGGCCGTCGGCGCCGACGACGATGGGGGTCCGCACATGCCCGGCGGCGTCCGGCGCCGCATAGCGGACGACGACCGAGGACTCGTCCGTCTCGATCTCAGTGACCGGCGTGCCGAGATGGAGGCTGACACGCGCATGGTTCTGCAGCCGCGACAGCAGCGCTTCCGAAAGCCGCCACTGCTCGCATTGGAGTCGGAAGGGATGCCGGGTGGCGTCGGCGATCGTCGCCACCTCGAACAGGGCGCGTTCACCCGAGGGGTGCATGCGGATCTGCCAGTTCGGGCAGACCATTCCGCTGTCGACCAACGGCTGCGCAAGGCCGATCGTGTCGAGAAGGTCGAGCGTCGGCGGGTGAAAGCTGGTGGCACGCAAATCCTCTGCAATCTGCGGCCGGGTCTCGAACAAAGCGACCTCGATGTCCGCCTCGGCGCATAAAAGCGCAACCAGAAGGCCGACCGGGCCGCCGCCGACGATCGTGATCTCTGCGTCATGCATCGGATATTGGTCCCCCACTCGCCCGACAGTGGACCGCCGTCGCGGGTCACTGATTCTGCCGCAGCCTCGCCGCCCTGAAGCTTCTTACGGCGGGGTTGCCCGAGACGTTGCCGCTTGCCCACATGCCGACCGCGGCAGGATTCGAACCTGCCGCTCTCAGATTCGGTCATCGACGACTAACTGAACCACAGCTTCTTCGCCAGTTTCACGATCGGCCAACATCCGGGCTTCTGCACGTAGAATGATTTCATCGTGTTTCAAAGGGAGGGGTTCGCCTTCCGGTGCGCAAAAGGGCAAGACGAAAGACCTTCAGCGGGATTCATCAGCAAACCGGTGCGGCGCCTGACCGAGGCCCCGGGCATCGAGGATGCGATCGCGTCAGTGCTTAGGGATGCTTTCACCCTCGCCATCATCGTCGCCCTCGGTCCCGGCACTACAAGCGTTGGCTGAGCGAAGTTGGTGTTGCACGTCTAGTCATGGATTGTAGGGTTGCGGCAGGGGGGCACCGTGGCCGAAACGTTCTTCGAAAATCCGATCCTCAATTCGCCCTACGAGGAGCCTGGCAGGCATCATGTCCTCGACGATGACGGTCAGCCGACGGATGACCCACCCGCTGACGGTCGTCGGCCCTCGAAGCTGATCACGCCTGTTCCGCGGCCGAAGAAGCGCAAAAGGAAGTTCGAGCAGGGTCAGCTCGAGCTTCGGGCCGAGGACGGAGTTTCGGACGAATTCCAGGAGTACAATCCGACTCCGATCATCAACGAGATCAGGGGCCACGTCGCGAGCTGGCGGGACCTGTCGAACCCGTCCGACTGGGGCGTCACGCCGGCGACCGCGCGCCTTCTCCAACATTGGCGCCACCATTCCTTCGAGCAAATCCGGCCGTTCTTCTGCCAGATCGAGGCAGTCGAGACGGTGATCTGGCTCACCGAGGTTGCCCGCAAGCAGGGACACTACGCCAAGTTCTGGAGGCATCTCGAAGGCGCGAACGAGCAAGCCAATCCCGAGCTGCTTCGCATCGCGATGAAGATGGCGACCGGCACGGGCAAGACCACGGTGATGGCCATGCTGATCGCCTGGCAGACGATCAACGCCATTCGCTCGCCGACAAGCCGTCTCTTCAGTCGGGGGTTCCTGATCGTGACGCC
>CAZSXA010000235.1:0-2566 GCA_964611195.1 uncultured Bauldia sp. | reverse complement strand
CCTGATGTGGTCGGCTTCAGGCCCGGCGATCGCGTGGCCTATGCCGGGGCGAGCGGCGCGTACGCCGCCGCGCGGCTGATCGCGGCCGACCGGCTCGTTCCGATACCGGACGGCGTCGACGATCGGACGGCGGCGGCAGCAATGCTGAAGGGCCTGACGGCGGAGTTCCTGTTGCGGCGGACCTACCCGGTGAGCTCCGACACGGTTCTCCTCTTTCACGCCGCCGCCGGCGGCGTCGGGCTGATCGCGTGCCAATGGGCAAAGGCCATGGGGGCGACCGTGATCGGGACGGTCGGGTCGCCGCGTAAGGCCGAGCTCACCCGCGCCCATGGCTGCGACCACGTCATCAACTACTCGGAGGATGACTTCGTCGAGCGGGTTCGGGAGATCACCGATGGTCGCGGCGTGGACGTCGTCTATGACGGCGTCGGCGAGGCGACCTTCCCCGGATCTCTCGACGCGCTCAAACGGCGTGGGATGTGGGTGAGTTTCGGCCAGGCGTCCGGCCCGGTGCCGGATTTCAGCCCGTTGCTCCTGTCACGGAAAGGATCGCTGTTCATGACCCGGCCCTCGCTCGGCGACTACACGCGCGAGCGCGCCGAGTTGGAGGCGGCAGCGGCCGCGCTGTTCGAGGCAATCGCATCGGGGGCGGTCGAAATCCGCATCGAGCAGGAGTTCCCGCTCGCCGAAGCGGCCGAGGCCCACCGCGCGCTCGAAGGCCGGAATACCGTCGGGTCGACGATCCTGATCCCCTAGCGGTCAGCCACGGCCGACGAAGGGCATGTTCGTCGCCATCACAGTCATCGAGAGGACGTTTGCGCCGAGCGGCAGGCGCGACATGTAGAGCACCGCGTCGACAACGTCGCCGACCTCGATCGTCGGCTCGACTGCGGTCTCGCCGCGCGCCCGTGCGGCATTGCCGATTTCGACGATGAGGTCAGTCGCAGCGTTGCCGATGTCGATCTGGCCGCAGGCGATATCGAAGTCGCGGCCGTCAAGCGCCAGTTGCTTGGTGAGGCCGGTGATGGCGTGCTTGGTCGCGGTATAGGCGGCGGCGTTCGGACGCGGAACCTGCGCCGAGATCGAGCCGTTATTGATGATCCGCCCGCCGCGCGGCGACTGCTTCTTCATCAGGCCGAAGGCACCGCGTGCGACCAGAAACGCGCCCGTGAGGTTGACCGCAACGGCGTCGTACCACTCCTCGGGCGTGACCTCGTCGATCGGCGCCGAGCGCGGAAAACGTCCGGCATTGTTGAACACGAGATCAAGCCGTCCGGCTTCGCCCTCGATCCGCCGATAGAGGTTATCGACGGCAGCCGGGTCGGTGACGTCGGTCGGCACGGCAAAGGCCGTTCCTGCTGCGCCCCGCGCCTCGTCGGCCGTGGCCGCCAGCGCGTCCTCGCGGCGACCGGCGAGGAAGACAGCGTAGCCATCGCGCAGAAGCGCGGCCGATACGGCGCGGCCGATGCCGCTGCCGGCGCCGGTGACAAGCGCTACCTTCCGCGGCTCGCTCATAACCGGACCTCAGAGAAAGCGGACAATGCGGTTGCCCTCGCCAAGAAGCGCCTTCTTCGGCGCGATCGGCTCCTCGGACAGCTCGAAGCCGAGGATGGTGACGTCGTCGCCCTTATGCATGAGGTGCGCGGCGGCGCCGTTCATCATCACTGCGCCGGAATCGCGTTCTCCGACAATGACATAGGTCTCGAGCCGGGCGCCGTTGGTGTTGTCGACGACAAGGACCTTTTCGCCCGGCATGATCCCGACGGCCTCAATCAGCGCCTCGTCGATCGTGATGGAGCCGATGTAGTTGAGGTCCGCGTCCGTGACGGTCGCCTTGTGAAGTTTCGATCTGAGTAGCCAACGCATAAGCGGCCGCGCCTGTCGCAGTCCAAGCCGTGTTCGGGGAGGTTGCTAGGCGATCACGCCGCCCACCGCAATTGGCTCAGCCCGCGGGCGCCGGCTCGAGGTCATCGATCACCGAGCGCAGCAGCTCGCGCACCTCGCCGGCGATTGCGGCGAGATCGCCATTCTCGACGGCCTGCATCGACGCCACCGGATCGACCGCGGCGACCTCCGTCCGGCCCTCATCAAGCTCTCGGACGATGACATTGCAGGGCAGCATTGTGCCGATCTTGTCTTCGGACTGAAGGGCCTGAAATGCCAGCTTCGGGTTGCAGGCGCCGAGAATCCTGTAGCCCGGCATGATGGCGTCGAGCTTCAGTTTCATAGTCGCCTGAACGTCGATCTCGGTGAGCACACCAAAGCCGCGCCGGGCGAGCCCGGCGGTCACCGCCGCTACGGCGTCGTCCATGGGCAGGTCGATCGTTTTCGCGAAGTAATAGGACATTGGCTCGCCCCTTCGAGTATCTGGCTCGAACATAGGTTCGGAGCCCGGCCATGCAAGGCCACCCGGGGAGCGCAGCGCTATTCAGCGAGGAGCAGGATGTCGCGGCCGTATCGGAGCGCCAGGTAGAGGTCCTCGTGCCCGTCACCGTCATAGTCGCCGATCGCGATCGAGAACACGTTGCCTCGGGCGGTGGCTGGCAGCAGGTCCGCTGTCCTGTCA
>CAZSXA010000234.1:0-2568 GCA_964611195.1 uncultured Bauldia sp. | reverse complement strand
CGATCGACGAGCCGAGGATATGGAACAGCAGGAACTCGAACTGCCCGTCCTTCGCTGCATCGAGGAAGTCGAATTCCTGCAGCGCGGCGAGGATGTTGCGAAGCTGGCCGGCCCTCACATCCACCAGCGTGACCGAGACGTCCGCATCGCCGAGCGTGTCGAAGATCCTCATCTGATCGGTCGTCTTGGTGACGTCGACGATCTCGGTGATGTCGGGATGGAAGCGATGCAGGGAGCCGTGCGGGCTTTCGGTGTCGAATGCACGCGTCGGAATTCCACGCTGCGACAGCAGGTCGAGCAGCGCCCTGCAAACCGTCGTCTTGCCAACTCCCCCCTTGTCGGCACCGATCAGGATCAACATCGGCTTCATCACAGCCATGATGTTACACGGATTTCGCTTCGCTCGAACCAGTCAGAATCTGCATCCCCGCCCGTGCCGCAGCTTCGCGGCAGAGGCTGCAGATGGCCCCAATACGCGGATGCAATGTGTTCGCCACCGGTCAGCAATGCGGCAGGGTTGAGGCAATTGCCGTGGTCGTTGCCCGCCGCTGCCGCGAAGACCCCCGCCCGACCGGATCCTCCGATGGCCGCGTCTCAGGCGGCCTTGGCCTCAGACGTCTCCGTCTCGACGAATTCCCGCGCCGCGGCGCGGGTGGCCTCGGCCGCGAAGCGCCGGAGCATCGCGGTCAACTCATTCATCTCGCCGTCGCTGATGTCCTCGTAGCGCGCAAGCACCTCGTCGACGACACGGCGTGTGAACCGGTAACGACCCGCCGGATCGATCTCCTCACCGCGGTGATTGCGACAAATGGCGAGTGCCGCAGCAAATGCCTGATAGGCCTGCTGCGGCAGGCCGGCACGACGATAGATCGCAGCGAAGGCCGTCAGCCGACGATCGACGATGAGTCCGCGAACGCGGCGCTCGGGCATCGCCGTGAGGACGGACATCGCCGCGGCGAAGAACTCCAGGTTGCCGGCGCAGAGCGTCCGCAACAGAAGCGATGCGGTGAGTTGCCGAGTGGTGCGGAGATGCTCGGCCAGCGCCACCAGATCCTCCGACGCGCTCTCGGCCGCGATCGCGACCGTGGCTTGATCGCAGGCCTCGCGGGCGACGAGATCGGCACGGTCCTCGTCGAGCCAGTCACGGATACGCACGAAGTTGGTGAGCGCGGCCCCAAGGCCCCTGATGAGGTGGTGGCGGACCGCGATCGGAAGATCGTCGCGCTCCAGCAGCTTGGTGCGTATAGCCGGTTCATCGGCAAAGCGCTCGCCAAGTCGGCGGAGGCTCACCGGCGCAATCTGGGCGCGATCGTTCGCAAGCAGCCGCGCGCAGACCTTGGCGCTGCCGAGTTCGGTAATGGCAGCGGCGACACCGGCCGAGACGACCGGCCGCGACGCAATCGCCAACTGCAGGGGCTCGTCCATCCCGCCGACAATGTCGACGAGTTCAGTATCGAGGAAGCATGGCGAGCGCGCGAGGACCGTCGCGGCGATCTCGGTCTTGTCCGCCGCCAGGGCCAGAATCGCGTGGCGCGGCGCATCACGACTCCCCGCCAGCGCCTCGGCGAGCGCGAGCCGCACCGATGGCGCGTTGTCGTCAAGGAGAACCGTAAGGCCGGTTTCGAGGTGGCGATGAACGTCCGGCGTTACGTCGGAGTAGAGATAGGCGTTGGCCATTGCCGAGGCCGCCTCAGCGCGCCGCGCTGTGGGTGCGTCCTTGCACCAGGCCACGAATTCCCTGACGTCCATGCTCCTGCCCTCCCGCTGGTTGGGGACAGCTCCGGCGAGTCGCGCCGGATGCCATGTGTCAGGATCGGATCAGCGCGGTAAAGGGTTGGTTAACCATGCTCCTGGGGCGTCCAGTCGCTTAGAAGGTCGGCCGCGCTTGGCCGCGGGCGCTCGTGCGGCGGGACAGTGGACGTGCCGATATGGATGAACCCGGCAATCCGTTCCTCCGGATCGAGACCGAGTAACCGCCGGGCAGCGGAATCATAGACCGGCCAGTCGGTCAGCCACTGAGCCGAGAAGCCATGGGCGTGGGCGGCGTTGAGGAGGTTCATGCAGGCCGCGCCGGCGGAGAGCTGTTGTTCCCATTCGGGAATCTTCACATGCGGCGCGGCACGGCTGACCACGCCGATGACGGTCGGGGCGCGGGTGAAGCGGGCGCGCTCGACTGCTTCTTCCTCAGGCGACAAGTCGTCACCGCGCTCGCGACGGAGGTTGAGAAGCGCCTCTCCGGCTTCGTCCCTGTGGATACCTGCGAAGCGGATGAACCGCCAGGGCGCCAGCTTGCCATGATCGGGAACGCGGATCGCGACCGTCAAAATCTCGTCCAATTGATGCTGATCGGGTCCGGGTGGACCGAGGAACTGCGCAGGAATCGATCTGCGCGTCGTCAGAAGTTCGATTGCCGATGTCATTCACTGCACCCAAACCGTTTCGTATCGCCGCACGAACGTGTCATGTTCGGCTCAGAACACTCGATATCGCACAAGCACGGAAATGATTGACAGGGGCCTCCCCCAGCTCGTCCCGTCCAAAGCAGGCATATGGCGTCGCATGTCTGTG
>CAZSXA010000233.1:0-2609 GCA_964611195.1 uncultured Bauldia sp. | reverse complement strand
CAAGCGTCTCGGCGATGCTGCCGGGCTCACCCAGTACGGCGTCAATCTCCTGACACTGAAGCCCGGCACCTGGTCGAGCCAGCGCCATTTCCACACCCATGAGGACGAGTTCGTCTACGTCGTCGCCGGCGAGGTGGTGATGGTCTCGAACGATGGCGAGGAAGTTCTAAGGGCCGGCGATGCCGCCGGCTTCCCGGCCGGAACCGGCGACGGCCATTGCCTGCAAAACCGCTCCGACGCCGACGCCATCGTTCTCGAGATCGGCACACGTATCGTCGAGGATGCCGTCGACTATCCCGATATCGACCTCGTGCTGCCCGCCGGCAAAGGCAAGAACGGCGACTACATCCATCGCGATGGCACGCCCTATCCCAGGAGCGGGCGGCGCGGTGCCTGAGGCGGACGGCGCGCCGGAGCCGGGCTCGCCGCGCGAGCTGCAGACGATCAGGATCCGGCAGGCGCTGCCGCCGGAGCAGGAAACCCTGACGGCGCTGCAGATGCGGGCGGCGCTCGAAAACGAGAACGACCGCGACGGTCTTCTCGCCCATCCCGACATGGTGGCGATGCCGATGGCGCAGATTCAGGCCGGTCAAGTGCTCGTCGCGGAGACCGGCCGAGGGCTTTGCGGCTTCGCGTCGATGGTCTTCCGCCATGACGGCGACATCGAGATCGACGGTCTCTTTGTCGAGCCGCGCCACTGGCGCGCCGGCGTCGGCCGCGCGCTTGTCGAGGAGTGCTGCACGCTGGCGCGGCGAACGAACGCTCGGGCGGTGCACGTCGTCGGCAATCCCGCTGCGCGCGGTTTCTACGAGGCCTGCGGCTTCGAGGAGTTCGGGCGCGAAGAGACGGAACTCGGCGAGGGAATCCTCTTTCGCCGTTCGCTCTAGCCGGCGGCTTCGATCCGCTGGCGAAGCGCAGTCAAAGCCGCCGCCGTGGCGGCGCGATCCGGCTCGGTGACATGCAGATCGGTGCTGACTTTGCCTTGGACGACCGCTTGCTCGACCTGGGCGACGGTGGTCAGGAGGCTCGGCGATGCGCTTGTCATGGACTCCTGCCCACCAGTTTCTATCACGATATCACGAAGCTCAGCCGCTGGCCGCTTGTGAAATCAGCGGTGTCGGATCGCGTTCCAGGCCGATGATGATCTTGGCGCCGGCGAGCGTCGCCGTCGCGGCGCGCTCGGCGACGCCGGTGCCGCCGAGTTGGAGCGTCAGCGCCAGCGTCTCACGCTTCACCAGCGCATGGTGCGCCTCGAGCGACTTGTGGATCGCCGGCTCTGCCGTGTCGATCGTCAGGTGGATGCGGTCGGCAACGTCGTAGCCGGCATCCTTCCGCGCCATCTGGACGAGCCGGACGAGGTCGCGGGCAATACCCTCGCCCTCGAGTTCGGCATCGACCTCGGTGTCGAGGACGACGACGCCGGCCGAGCCGGCAAAGGACATCGCGTCGAGACCGTCGCGCGGTTTGAAGCGCAGCTCGTACTCGCCGGCCTGAAGAACCTCGCCGGCCGCCTCGATGGCGCCGCCGCCGGCTTCCTTCCAGTTGCCGGACTTGGTCGCTGCGAGGACATCCTTCATCACCTTGCCAAGGCGCTTGCCGACCTGGCGGGCATCGACCGCGGCCTCCGTCGAGCCGTAGCCGGAGGGATCGGCCTCGAGGACGACGTCCTTGACGTTGACTTCATCGGCGATGACTGCGCGCAGCGGCTCCAGCAGCTCGTGTCGGGGATGGGCGATGGTGAGCCGGCGAAGCGGCAGGCGCGTGCGGAGGTTTTTCGCGGTTCTGATCGACAGCGCCGCGGACACCGCATCACGCGCAAGGTCCATGCGCTCGACCAGCGCCGGGTCGGCCGCCAGCGCTTCCGCGTCGGGCCAATCCTGCAGATGCACCGACTCGCCGCCCACCAGGGCCCGGTGGATGGTTTCCGTGAGATAAGGCAGGAACGGCGCCAGCGCGCGCGTCGCGGTGACGAGCACGGTGTAGAGCGTGTCGTAAGCCGCCTTCTTGTCGGCGTCGCCCTCCGACTTCCAGAAGCGGTCGCGGCTTCGGCGGATGTACCAGTTGTTGAGCGCGTCGATGAAAGGCAGCGCCGCGTCGCAGGCGGCAGCGAGGTCGAGCCGCTCCATCGCCGCGTCAACGCCGCGGATCAGTTCGGCGGTCTTGCCGAGGATGTAGCGGTCGAGTTCGGCCTCCGCGCTCGTCACCATCTCCGCCCTCACGCCGTCGATGTTGGCGTAGAGCGTGAAGAAGGAATAGGCGTTCCACAGCGGCAGCATCACCTGGCGGATCGGCTCGCCGATCGCCTTGCCATCCTTGGGCAGCGCCAGATCGCCGCCGGCAAGCAGGGGCGAGGACACCATGTACCAGCGGAGCGCATCGGCGCCGTAGGTGTCGAAGACGTCGATCGGGTCCGGGTAGTTGCGGAGGCGCTTGGACAGCTTCTGCTTGTTCTCGTCGAGGACGACGCCATGGCAGACGCAGGAGCGGAACGGCGCCTTGTCGAACAGCGCCGTCGCCAGCACCATCAGCGTGTAGAACCAGCCCCGCGTCTGGGCGACATATTCGACGATAAAATCGCCCGGGAAGTGGCTCTCGAACCACTCCTTGTT
>CAZSXA010000232.1:0-2625 GCA_964611195.1 uncultured Bauldia sp. | reverse complement strand
GATGCCCTTTTCGCAGGGCCGCGCTGAACCGAGCCTGAGGGGTCCGTTGTCTCCCATTCAGGAAGATAACGAAGCCATATCAGTGTCTTAGTGAAATCGAGGGCGGTGGGCTACTTGGTTGGGCCTGGCGTGACGGTGACCAGTTCACCGTTGACCGTGACGTCGGAAGCAATCAGCTGCAGTTCGCCGTCGCCCTCATGGCTCCAATAGACGTCATAGACGGCGGGGCCCAGCAACAGAGGCTCGTCTACCGTGCCGACGGACCAGTTCACCAGGCCGCCATTTGGATCCTCGTTGGCGAATATCGCGCCCCAATAGCCCTCCGGGTCGAGCGCATCGGCCGGAGCGTCAAGCACCATGCCGCTATTGGCGCGAATGACGCGGTCGGGCTCCACTCTGGATCGGGTGACGGTGATCTCGAGCTGATCGCCCTTGCCGCGCGCTACTGTCAGAACCGTCTCGCTCTCCGCAGGGCCGCGCAGAAGATCGACGGCTTCCTCCAATCCGAGCCCCGCAAACGGTTCGCCATCGCCTGCAAGAATGGTGTCGCCGGCTTCAATCCCGGCCGACTCCGCAGGCCCGCCGGGCAACACCCGGACGACGCTGAGGCCGCTCTCGTCCTCGGCGACGGAAACCTCGGCGCCGATGCCGCCGAACGGCATTTCGACGATCTGCGTACCCAGCCAGATGGCCGGCTGCTCGGCCGCGGTGTCGGACGTATAGAAGATGTCGTACTGGCCGGGCGGCAGGAACATCGTGTCGCCGGTATCGGTGAAGCTCACGAAATCGAAGGTCTCGGCGTCCGGCAGCAGCGCTCCGAACCAGCTCCGCTCGGGATTGCGCGGTACCCAGTCGGCGAGTTCGAGGCGAACGCCGGTCGAGGCGCGAACCGTCGTCACTTCGCCGGCGATCACAATCACGTCCTCGGCGACGAGCAACGCATCGGATTCGCCGTTCTGCTGCCAGTAGATGTCGTAAGTGCCGGGCTCGAGCGCGGCCTCGTCAGCAGTCGTGGGAACCGCCTTGACCGCAGGAACGCCAGCCGGAGCCGCGATCCATCCGCCCGACGAGTCGAAGCGTTCAAGCCAGTCGGCCGTCGCCAGACGGATTCCCGTGTCGATCGATTGCGCGAACGCGACACCGCCGACGATCGTCAGCGGCAACGCGGAAGCGGCGAGGGCAGCAAGGGTCGGTCGAAGGTTCATCTCGAAGCGTGCCGTTGGGTGGCTGCGTCCATCCCATTCTTCTCGTGCTTTCGGTCAGACCGCAAGCACCCAGGCGAGACCGACTATGGCGAGGGCGACGGCGCCGTAGCGGATTTGCGCACGCCTGTCGTCCCGGATGTGGCGCTCGGCCAACATCAGGGCAATGCCGATGACGGCACCAGCGGCGAAACCAGCGAGATGGCCGCCGACGTCTGTCCGCTCACCGCCGACACCGAGAAAGGCGAGCAGCATCACGCCCGCGGCCAGCGGCGCGAAGCGGCGCAACCCGAAGCGCGCATAACGCTGCTGCTGCCAGGTGAGCGCGGCCAGCATGCCGAGTGCACCGAAGACGGCCGTCGAGGCGCCGATAGCCGTGTGGCCGGCATCCTGGAAGATCGCGGAAACGATGTTGCCGAACGTCCCGGAAAGAAGGATCGCGAGCCAGGCGAGGCCGGCGCCGAGAATCTGACTGACGAAGATGCCGAAGAAGGCGCCGAAGACGACGTTCGACATCAGATGACCGAAGTCGGCATGAAGGAAGAGCGCAGTCACCGAGCGCCACAGTTCGCCTCCGGTGATCGCTCCGGCATTGGCGGCACCTGACGAGAACCAGTCGACGCCTAGCCACGAGCCTTCCGCCGCCGCTTGGATAAGGACGAGGATGGCGGCGTAGATCAGGGCACCGTCGAGTACCTGCGGCACTGCGAATCGCGGGGGCTGGACCGGCCGCGGCTGGTTCTCGTTGCGGTATTCCTGAAGCTGGTATTCGGCGCGCTCGGCGTCGGGCTTGGCGACGAGCAGGCCAATGCCCCAGGGCTGGCGGATGAGCAGGCAGTTGATGCTCATAGCGATCAGGACGAGCGCGTGCTGCTCGGCCTCGGTGCTCTTCTGGAACTGGCGGATTTCGACCCAGCGGTCTTCAGCGTTGCCCGGGAACATTTCGGCCGCCTGTCTCTAGGAGCGGCCATGTTAGCCGCGGTGATGCGGCTCGGCCATGGGGCCCGCGCATCCGTCGCTGTCATCTGGGGATCGGACGAGACGCTGCCAAGGTGTGCGGAATGTGAGACCAGACGGAAAGCCTCGTTTCAAAACCCGCAAACCGGCGCAACCCATTCGAAACCATTCTCAATCGGGCTTTTGTAACCGGTCGCGGATAGGGTCCGCCGCAATTCGATCGGACGACGCGTGGCCCATGGTTGAACTCGACACCACCACGATCATCGCGACAGCAGCTTTCGTTGCCGGAATGAGCGGCGCCTTTCTGGTTGTCGCGGGCGGCAAACTCCGTGCTCCGCCACCGGCAACCATTTGGGGCGTCTCGAACATCTTCACCGCGCTCGCGATGATGCTGGTGATGCAGGGGACGCAGTTCGGATTGGCGTTCCTGGCGCTCATGGCAGCCGGTCAGCTCTGCCTGCTG
>CAZSXA010000231.1:0-2734 GCA_964611195.1 uncultured Bauldia sp. | reverse complement strand
ATGCCCCTCCCACTGCCCTCGGTTTCCCGAAGCTTCCGACTTCGGATGTGGAAGCCCAAGGGCAACCGCTCCGGGTTTGCATCGCCACGGAAGACATCGTTGGCCCGGTGCGCAATGGCGGCATCGGCACGACTTTCACCGAACTCGCCCTTCTTCTGGCCGAGCATGGTCACCGCGTCACGGTGCTCTACCTTCGCGGTTCACATTGCGAAGACCGTTCAATCGCCTATTGGCAGGAGTGGTACGCCAAGCAGAACGTCGAGTTCGTGTCGCTGGATCCCTTGCGCGACATCTCCACGCCGGCGAACCGGTGGCTGGCACCGATGATCGCGCTGCTCGGCTACCTGACCCGCAATCACTTCGATGTCGTTCACGTGACCGAATGGCGGGGGTCGGGCTATTTCTGCATGCAAGCGCGCAAGCAGGGCTGGGCGCTGCAGGACACCATATTCTGCGTCAAGGCGTCGTCGCCCTGGCTTTGGAATCGCAAGACCGTGGCCCGCCTGACCACTGGCGTCACCGACGTCGTGAAGATGTATTGCGAGCGGCGCTCGGTCGAGCTCGCCGACTTTCTTATAGGTGGAAGCGCCTACGTTCTGCGTTGGATGCAGGAACACGGATATCGACTTCCCGAACGCAGTTTCGTTCAGCCGAACGTCATCCGGTTGAATGGTGATCTGACGGACGGCTCGGCCAGTTCCGGCCGTCAACCGGGCCGGCGTATCCCGTCTACCGAGTTGGTGTTTTTTGGCCGATTGGAGCACCGCAAGGGGCTGCACCTGTTCTGCGACGCGATCGACAAGTTGCTCGACCAGGGCTGCGCCGTGCCGCCCGTTACGTTTCTTGGCAAGGCCGGAGCGCCCATCCCCAGCGATCCCACGCTGACTCCGGAGCAATACATCGCGGCTCGGGCGCAGGACTGGCCCATAGAGTGGCGCGTCGAGACCGGGCTCGGACAGGCCGATGCACTGCGCTATCTCCGCGACCGCGATCGGCTCGCAGTGATGCCGTCCTTGGCCGAGAATTCACCTCTGACCGTCTACGAGGCCACCCAG
Source organism: uncultured Bauldia sp. (assembly GCA_964611195.1). Classification (GTDB taxonomy): domain Bacteria; phylum Pseudomonadota; class Alphaproteobacteria; order Rhizobiales; family Kaistiaceae; genus JADLGL01. Next base: position 1,679 of record CAZSXA010000231.1, on the reverse strand, counting down.
CACGGCATTCCGTTCGTGGCCACGGATGTAGGGGGGACTTCCGAACTCATAGCTTCGAGCCATACCGGGCATGTGCTTTGTCAGCCAAGCGCGGCTTCTTCGATTCGCCTACGAAACGGCCGGTCTTGCTCGTGAAGCGAAGCGCATTCGACAACCTCGGCGGCTTCGCGGCGGACCATCTGGGCGCGGGGTATATTGAGGAGTTCGTCAACCTTGCCAGCATGACCGGCATGGCGGTCGAGCCTCTGCCCGCGGCGGTGGTGCATTTCGACGGTTCGAAGGACCCTGCTTCGGCCGGCCCGGGGGAAGACAGCTTCGATGTCCCTCTGCGGACGTTGAGGCCCTATCTCAACTCATTGCCGCCAATGCTTCAGCCGATGCTGATCGAGGCGCGCTCCACGGCGGCACGGAAAGGGAGCGTTGCCTCCCTCACCGCGCGGGTCGAGAAGCTCAAGCGGGAGAAATCGGCCGCCGATGCAGAAGCCAAAGCGATTGCCGCTCGCTTGACCAAGAAGAACGATAGCCTGAGAAGCAAGCTGGCCGCCGTATCGAGGGCGCGTCAGGAACTGGAAGAAATGACGCCGCGAGATCATCTCGAGCGGTTCAGCGCCGGTGCTCTCCGCAAGGCGCCGCTTCTTGCGAGACCGCTCGTCCGACTGCATTCGGTTGCCATCCGCGCGGGCATCGCCATCCTGCGCAGTGGCAGGATACGACCACGACGCTGATCTGCTGTGGAAAAGGACAACAATAGCTGCCACACGGAACGAACAGGTTTCCTCGCGACACGCCGCTGATGGCAGCGCAATTGGAGGGCGGCATGGCCCGGAACACGAGCAATCCAGTCGAACCGCAAAGGCCCGACACCCGCCGGGAGGCTCGCGAAGGCATCAGGGCGATCCGGGAGCGCCTGAAGGAGCTCCGGCTGGAGAAAGAGCAACTTCTGGCCAGGCGCAACCAGTACAAGGCACAATTGGGCCGCGACTAGCGTCAGGTGACGATACCGTGCGCCGACGGGCAACGAAGTTCCTGTGCAAGCCTAGGCCGACCGTGATGGCACTTTGATACGGATAGCCATCGTCGCGCATCCACGCACCGGGTCGTCGGCATTGGCACGCGCGCTCGATTCGCACCCGGCGGTAACGTGCCTGGGCGAGCCGTTTCTCGAGCGCAAAGCCCCACGGCGTATCCAGTCGATCATGGATCGGATCGACCCCCGCTACGCAGATCTGGCCTATCGTTTCGCCAACGCCAAAGCCTTTCTCGACGAAGCGACGGACGCCATGGACACGCCGATCGGCGGGTTCAAGCTGATGATCACACGAACCGGCCGTCATGCCCTCATCACGGCGATGGCCGCGGATCCGAACTGGCAGGTGATCACCATCCGCCGCAGCAACGCCCTTGCCGTCTACTCGTCAAAACTCATCGCAGGCGTCACCGGCGGAGGCCGGCTTCGCCGCGGCCACGGCGACGACCCGCCGCCCTTGATCCCGTTCGATCCGATCGATTTCGAACGCTGGCGTCCGGGTTATGACGCGCATTGCCGCGATATTGACGCGATACCCGGCGCCATCCGCCTCCGTTTCGACGACCTCATTCGCAACGACGCGAGGCGTATCACGGAGGTGCTTGATGAACTGGGGGCGCCGGATCCGGAGCGTTGGACGTTTCGTACCGTG
>CAZSXA010000230.1:0-2737 GCA_964611195.1 uncultured Bauldia sp. | reverse complement strand
GGCAGACCCGCCGGTGATCTCGCGGCCGGTGAGGTGGAGTTTGCTGGCACCTGCCAGGGCTGCCATGACGTACCGGACGGCCTCGCGGCATTGGCCGCCGGCGACACGATCGCCGAACGGGAGGACTGGCTTTGGGGCTTCCTCGCCGATCACTTCGCGCCTGAGCCGGCAGCGCGTGCCGACATCATCGCCTATCTCGTCACTTTCCTCGACGACGAAGCCATACCCGAGGGCGACGCCGAGGCCGGCGAGATGGCGTATGCGCGCACCTGCGTCGAGTGTCACGTCTCCGGCGTCAGGGTGATGCAGGGTGTGCCGGGCGAGGACGCCGATGGCCGGGCGGCCTGGCTGTGGTCCTTCCTTGCCGGTCACCACGCACCGGACGAAACGCGCCGATCTGATATCATCTCTTATCTTCTGGGCCTCTGAACCTCAGCGAAGCGCGAATACGGTGCCGATCGCAAGGATCGCTGCGCCGACGACCCGGAACGCCATCGTCACGCGCTTGTCCTTCGCAGAGCGATAGCCACCCGCGTAGTCGAAGCGCTCATAGCGAATCAGCGACGATGACAGGCCGAGTTGTTCCAGCGTGTCGGAAACCGCAGCCACCATCGGTCCTGGACCGCAGATGAGCGCTGCGGCGCGATCGGTCGGCAAGCCATCCAGCGCACCGGTGAGACAGGCGCGGTCCGCCAGCCCGATCTGGTGCGGCCAGTCGGGCTCGGCGTGCTCGACGATGCATTGCCGGCGGAAGTCGAGGTCGCCGGCCTCCGTCTCGATGAGCTGTGCCGACACCAACTCGTTCGGTGTCCGTCCTGCATAGACGAGACGCACCGGACGCTTGTCGCCATTCGCGGCGAGATCGCGGAGGAGGCCCATGATCGGCGCGATGCCTGCGCCTCCGGCGACCAGAAGCACGGCGTCGGCATCGAGCCCGGCAAGGCCGAAACTGCCATGCGGGGCATCGACGCCGACGCGGGTGCCGATCGCGATCGAACCGATCGTGTTGGTGAAGTCGCCGGCTTCCTTGATGATGAACGACACCTTGTTCTCGCTGGCCGGGCTCGAGGCGATCGAGAACGGATGATCCAGCAGCGGAAAGCGATGCGGCGCGAAGGTGAGCCAGGCGAACTGGCCGGCATCGAACCGGAACGGGCGCCGGTCTCCATCCTCGCGCTCGAGCGTAATCTCCCAAAGCCCTGCGGCGAGATGCTCGTTGGAAGCCACCCGCCAGCCACGGCGGGTCATCCGGTACGTTCGGAAGCCGTATGCGCCGATGAGAATCGCGGTCGCCAGGACCGCGAGCGCCGGCCACAGAACCGCGAAGGTCTCGCTCCGCGAATAGGTCCCGACGTCTGCCGCGTGAAGCGCGGCGAGCCAGGCGGCCGACAGCGACAGGAGGTCGTGGCACGCCCGCCACCACTCATAGGGGATCGGCAGCCGCTCGCGCAGCAGCGCCCAGCCGACGAGGACGATCACAACCGCAAGTGCAAGAACCCCGGTGAGGTAGGCCGGCGCGGTCAAAAGGGCCTCGACCCGGGCGAAGAAGACATCGATCCGGTCGAAAGAGTCCGGCAAAGCGAACAAGAGCGGATGGAGGATGACGAGGATCAGGATGATCCGGCCGGTCCATTTGTGGAACGCCATCGAATGATCGATGCCGATCCGGCCCGAGATTCGCTCGTAGCGACCCGAAGAGACGAACTGCGCCAGCATCATCGCCGCCGCGATCAGTCCGAGCGCCGTTGCCGCCTCGGTCACGAAGCCGGCGGGCTCCAGCCCCCGCGACCAGGCGAGCGCAAGGGGAGAGAGCACGGCGCCCGCGTAAAGGATCGCGAGCACCAGCGCGGGCAGCCCCTGACGCCTTTTCTCTCCTCCCATGGCCACACCCCTAGCGCGGATTGACGCCGTCGCCGAGCCCCTTCGCAAGCCGGCCGCCAAGTCCGTTGGTAACGGTTCGAGCGCTTCGACCGTCTGACCTGAGTCAAGGCTTGCGGGCCGGATTCGGGCGATTGACACCGCGTGCCGATTGGCGATGTTGCCGGAATTGCCGGCAAAGAAGAGGCGGGGCTTCTTGCATGGTTAGAGCGAAGACGGGCTGCGCCGTGCTAATGGTGCAGCGGGAGCGGACGGCGCGATGAGTTCGGCCGGAACGATCGCGCTGATCGCCGGTCTGGCCGGTGCCGCGCTGGCTGCCGTGCTTTACGTTCTCGTCGTCCGTCGGCCGTCCGGCAACGCGGTGATGACCGACATCGCCGACCAGATCCATTCCGGTGCGATGGCCTATCTCGCTCGGCAGTATAGCTGGCTGGCGGTGTTCGCGGTGGTCATCGGTGGCCTTGTCTGGTGGCAGCTCGGCGGCGACACCGCGATTGCCTATGCCGTCGGCGTCGTCGCCTCGGCGGTCGCCGGCTTCGTCGGCATGAAGGCCGCGACCAAGGCCAACGTCCGCACCACCGAGGCGGCCCGCGCCAACGGCGAAGCCGCCGCGCTCCTTACCTCCTTCGACGGCGGAGCGGTCATGGGGCTTGCCGTTGCGAGCCTTGGCCTTCTCGGTCTCGGCGTGCTGGTCCTTCTCGTCACCGACAGCGTCGACAACGTCTCGGCGCTCTGGGGCTTCTCGATGGGCGCGTCGTCGATTGCGCTCTTTGCCCGTGTCGGCGGCGGCATCTACACCAAGGCGGCCGATGTCGGGGCCGATCTCGTCGGCAAGGTCGAACAGGGCATTCCGGAGGAC
>CAZSXA010000229.1:0-2746 GCA_964611195.1 uncultured Bauldia sp. | reverse complement strand
GGCTGCGGGTTGGAGCTGTTGAGCTCGAACAGCGAATTGATGAGGTCGCGCGCCGCCGTCTTGAGCGTCGACAGCTTCGAGCCCTGCATCGAGCCGGAATTGTCGAGGACGAGCGCGATCTCGTAGGTCGCCGCGCCGGCAATGGTTCGCGACTTCAGGTCGAAGTTGATGTCATCGACGCCGACGATGCCGAGGAAGGTCGTCGGCACCGGCAACTCGGTGGTGAGCGTCACCGAGCCGCCGTCTATGACCATGCTGACCGTCAGCTCCTCGTCCAGCCGGCCTTCGGTGTTGGCGTTGAAGAACGCCATCGCCTCGTCGTAGATTTCCGACTCGGTGGCGAGGCCGATCAGCCTGTTCGCCGCCAGAGCGGCGGAGTCCAGCGCATCCTGCACCACCATGCGCTGCTCGAAGGCGCGCGAGTAATCGATCGCGGCGCCGGTAGCCGCGATCAGCGGCACGGCGACGAAGCCGAACATCATCGCGACGTTCGCACGCTTGTCTCTCAGAAACCGTCTCAGCATTTGTTCGTAGCGCCCTTCGGCACGTGCCATTGGCTTTGCCGAAAATTTTAGGCGACCGCTGATTGCGCGCCCGTTAAGGCGAACGGTTCAATTTTAGCGAACCCGCAACATGGCGAGCGCCGCGCGGAGCCCCCCGTAATTCACCGCCCGCGACCCTGAGCACTGTCTTGACAGTGTCGTGAGCGGCACCTAAATGCCCTCCGCCTGCTAGCACTCTCATCCAGTGAGTGCTAACGCGTGGCAGCGCCTTAGCACCCTTTCGCAATCGAGGAAGCAACCAAGATGAAGTTCCGTCCCCTGCATGATCGGGTAGTCGTCCGGCGGATCGAATCCGACGAGAAGACCACCGGCGGCATCATCATTCCCGACACCGCCAAGGAGAAGCCCCAGGAGGGCGAGGTCGTGGCCGTTGGCCCCGGCACAAGAGACGAAGACGGCGAGCGCATCACCCTCGACGTCAAGGAAGGCGACCGCATCCTGTTCGGCAAATGGTCGGGCACCGAGGTCAAGCTCGAGGGTGAGGAGTACCTCATCATGAAAGAGTCCGACATCATGGGCGTCGTCGAGTAGGCCTCGGCACTCCCGGAACATCCGATTGAGACAACGGGCGAGCGAGAACCGCGCGCCTTCCAATCCGACACGAGGAAGACCCCACAAATGTCTGCCAAGGAAGTAAAATTCTCGACCGAAGCGCGAGACAAGATGCTCGAGGGCGTCGATATTCTGGCCAATGCGGTCCGGGTGACGCTGGGTCCGAAGGGCCGCAACGTGGTGCTTGAGAAGTCGTTCGGCGCCCCGCGGATCACCAAGGACGGCGTAACCGTCGCCAAGGAGATCGAACTCGAAGACAAGTTCCAGAACATGGGCGCGCAGATGGTGCGCGAGGTGGCCTCGAAGACCAACGACATCGCCGGCGACGGCACCACCACCGCGACCGTTCTTGCCCATTCGATCGTCCGCGAGGGTGCCAAGGCGGTTGCCGCCGGCATGAACCCGATGGACCTGAAGCGCGGCATCGACCAGGCCGTGGCCGAGGCCGTCAGGGACCTCGAGAAGCGCTCGCAGGAGATCAAGACCTCCGACGAGGTCGCCCAGGTCGGCACGATCTCCGCCAACGGCGACAAGGAAGTCGGCCAGATGATCGCCGACGCCATGCAGAAGGTCGGCAATGAGGGCGTGATCACCGTCGAAGAAGCCAAGTCGCTCGAGACCGAACTCGAGGTCGTCGAGGGCATGCAGTTCGACCGCGGCTACCTCTCGTCCTATTTTGTCACCAATGCCGAGAAGATGGTCGCCGATCTCGACGACCCGTACATCCTTCTCCACGAGAAGAAGCTCTCCAACCTCCAGGCGATGCTGCCGATCCTCGAGGCGGTCGTTCAGTCGGGCCGTCCGCTGCTGATCATCGCCGAGGACGTCGAGGGCGAGGCGCTGGCGACGCTCGTCGTCAACAAGCTCCGCGGCGGCCTCAAGGTCGCGGCTGTCAAGGCGCCGGGCTTCGGCGATCGCCGCAAGGCCATGCTGGAGGACATCGCCGTCCTGACCGGCGGCCAGGTCATCTCCGAGGATCTCGGCATCAAGCTCGAGAACGTCACGCTCGACATGCTCGGCACCGCCAAGAAGGTGCAGATCACCAAGGAGAACACCACCGTCATCGACGGCGCCGGTGCCAAGGAAGAGATCAACGCCCGCATCGGCCAGATCAAGGCGCAGATCGAGGAAACCACCTCCGAATACGACAAGGAGAAGCTGCAGGAGCGTCTGGCGAAGCTCGCCGGCGGTGTTGCGGTTATCCGCGTCGGCGGCGCCACCGAGGTCGAGGTGAAGGAGAAGAAGGACCGCGTTGACGACGCCCTCAACGCCACCCGCGCAGCGGTCGAGGAAGGCATCGTTCCGGGCGGCGGCACCGCGCTCCTTCGTGCCAAGAAGGCGGTTGAGAGCCTGAAGTCGGATAATGCCGACGTCCAGGCCGGCATCAACATCGTCTTCCGCGCCCTTGAAGCGCCGATCCGCCAGATCGCGGAGAACGCAGGCGTCGAAGGCTCGATCGTTGTCGGCAAGGTGCTGGAGAATTCCTCCGACACCTATGGCTTCGACGCGCAGAGCGAGACCTATGTCGACCTCATCAAGGAAGGCATCATCGACCCGACGAAGGTCGTCCGCACCGCTCTGCAGGATGCCGCTTCGGTTTCCGGCCTGCTTGTCACCACCGAGGCGATGGT
>CAZSXA010000228.1:0-2774 GCA_964611195.1 uncultured Bauldia sp. | reverse complement strand
CATCGCCTTCGATCTCGACCGCTTCAAGCTGATCAACGACACCTACGGCCATCCCTTCGGCGATGCGGTGCTGGAGGCGTTTGCGCTTGCCGCTCGCGAAGGGCTTCGTGCCGGCGACCTCGCCGGGCGGATCGGCGGCGAGGAATTCGCCGCGGTGCTCCCTGGCGCCGATGCGCAAGAGGCACGAGCGGCGGCCACTCGGGTCATGGAGATCTTCGCCAGTCTCGTCGGCGTCGAGGAAGAGGACCGGACCTGGTTCACGGCCTCGGCGGGGCTGGCGGTCTCCGAGGCAAGCGCTGTTTCGATAGAAGCGCTCTTCATCAGTGCTGACCGCGCACTCTACGAAGCCAAGCATTCGGGCGGCAACCGACTTCGCGCCGCCGCCCCGTTGCCGGCCTAGTTCGGTTCCTCACACCCATTCGCGGCACCGCTGCGATGTCCGCCGGATCTGGCGCGCGTGTCGCCGCCGGCCTCCTGAGTTCGTCGTGCGTCGGTGCGATTCCCCGGATGTCTTGCGAAGGAGAGCAATGTGCCAAGGAATGTCTGGATCGCGGTGCCGGCCTATACCGGACAGGTGCATCTCGGGACCATGCGCGCGCTGATGGCCGATATGCTCGGTCTCGCCGAGCGCGGCGACAAGGTGACGATCTTCGACGAGAGCGGCAACGCGATGATTGCCCATGCGCGCGATATGATTGTCGCGCAGTTCCTGGCCGGTGAGGGGACCGACCTCGTTTTCGTTGACGCCGACGTGTTCTGGGAGCCTGGCGGCATCCTGAAGCTCGTCGACCATCCAGTCGATTTCGTTGCCGGCGCGTATCGCCACCGCAAGGACCCGGAAGGCTATTCGGTGCGCTGGATTGCCGGACGTGACGAATTGTGGGCCGACCCCGAGACAGGGTTGCTCGAGGTCGAAGGGGTTCCCGCCGGCTTCCTCCGCGTCAGCCGCGTCGCGCTGGAGCGGATGGTGACAGCCTATCCGGACAAGCGCTTCGCCGACTCGAACGTGCCGAACGGCGAGGCCTGGGCGTTGTTCGACAACATCCATGACGGCGAGGCCTATTGGGGTGAGGATTTCTCGTTCTGCCGCCGCTGGCGCGAGATCGGCGGCGAGGTGTGGCTCGACCCCGAGCTCGAACTCCATCACGTCGGCTTCAAGACCTTCTCCGGACGTATCGGCGACTGGCTGAAACGGCGCGAGCCGGTCGCTGAGTCAGTGGACGCTGATCGCCCAGCCTGAGCGATGCTGACGCTTCAGCCGATCCGTTTGCTCATGTTGATGCCAGTCGGGCGAAAGCCGCTATTGAGATAGACGTGCTGGGCGACGGCATTGTCGGCGGCGACCCTGAGCCGGATTTCGTCGAAGCCGGACTCCGCCAGTTCGTCGGCGAGAGCGGCAAGGGCAGCCTTGCCATAATCTTTGCCGCGATGCTTCGGGATGAGCTGGAAATCGAGCACGAAGACATGGCGCGCTTCCCGGTCGGGCCGATACCAGCAATAGCCGATCGGCGTGTCCGACGGCTCGTCAACGATGCAAAGCAGAACATGATCGGGCGCGTTGGTGCCGGCGTGCAGGTCCCGATCGATTTCGGCGCGTGCCTGCGCCAGAGCGGCTTCGGGGAGCACGTCGTAATTGGACGAGATCTCCGCCGCATAGTCCGGAACGAGGCGCTCGACATAGGCTGCGAATTCTGCGGCTCGCATTGGTCGCAGTGCAATTGCCATTCGAGCTTCACCTTCTTCACTCAGCACCGAGAGCGGCAGACATTTTGCGTGCATTATAGGTCCGATATCGGAACCCTGCTATGGACGGAGAGCCAAGAAACTCCGTGGGGTAGCTGATGGCTGAGACTGCCGCATTCATCGTTGCCGTCATCCTGGGGGCGCTCGCCCTGTTTCAGGTCGGGCTCGCAACTGGCGCGCCCTACGGTCACTTCGCCTGGGGCGGGCAGCATCGCGTACTGCCTCCATCGCTTCGCATCGGCAGCGTCGTCGCGATTGTCATCTACGCGCTGATGGCCATTGTGCTCCTCGACCGCGCCGGGAGCACCGATCTCCTCTTCCGCGGCGACACGGTGCGGGTGCTCGCCTGGGTGGTGAGCGGCTATTTCGTCGTCGGCGTTGTGATGAACGCGATTTCGCGATCGAAGCCTGAACGCTACACGATGACCCCGGTGACGATCGTCCTGGCGACCCTGTCGCTGATAGTGGCGACAAGCTGAGCGATTCGAAAGAAGAACGTCGCGATCAATCCCCTGGTCGCGCCAGCTCTTCCGCAAGGCGCGCAGCAAAGCGCCGAACGAGTTCGGCCACCTGCGCAGCGCGGTCGACTTCCGGCAGCAGGCGCCGATAGCCCTCGACGGAAGCGCGGACACGCTCGATCCGTTCGTCGTCCGGCATTTCCGCCATCGTAGCGGCGATGACGTCAAAGTCGGTTGTCCCGCTGCAGTCGATGAAGGCATTCGCCGGCAGGATGTCGGATATTCCGGCGTCGGCATAGACGATCGGCACGCAGCCGGTCCGGATCGCGTCCCACATCTTCTCGCTGACATAGTTCATCGCGACCGTGTTCTCGATCGCGAGGTTGAATTTGTACGGCTTGATAATCTCCAGCTTCGCATCGTGCCAGCCCGTGCCACGGCTTTCACCGTCGCGTTTCACGACGTCGGGCCAGTTCTTGCCGTGGATGTCGCAGGCGTGGTGGTTGGTCTGGAGGTGGATTGCGAGGTCCTGTCGGTAGCCACAAAGGTCGACATTGCGTCCGTCGATGAAGC
>CAZSXA010000227.1:0-2827 GCA_964611195.1 uncultured Bauldia sp. | reverse complement strand
GTTGCCCTCATCACCGGCGTGACGGGTCAGGACGGCGCCTATCTCGCCGAGTTCCTGATTGCCAAGGGCTACCGGGTGCACGGCGTCAAACGCCGCTCGTCTTCGTTCAACACCGGCCGGATCGATCACCTCTACCAGGATCCGCATGAGCCGGACCCACGGCTGGTGCTTCACTATGGCGACCTCACCGACGCCACCAACATCATCCGCCTGGTGAAGGAGATCCGGCCGACGGAGATCTACAATCTCGCCGCGCAGTCGCATGTGATGGTGAGCTTCGAGACGGCCGAGTACACGGCCAATGCCGATGGGATCGGGGCGTTGCGACTCCTCGAAGCGATCCGCCTTCTCGACCTCGGCGACGGGACGCGTTTCTACCAGGCATCGACGTCGGAACTCTATGGCGCCGTTGCGGAAAGCCCGCAGAACGAGCGCACCCCGTTCGCGCCGCGCTCGCCCTATGCGGCCGCCAAGCTCTATGCGTACTGGATCACCGTGAATTATCGCGAGGCCTATGGGCTTCACGCCTCGAACGGCATCCTCTTCAACCATGAGAGCCCGATCCGCGGCGAGACCTTCGTCAGTCGCAAGATCACCCGCGCGGTCGCTGCGATCGAGCGCGGCGGCGCTGAGACGCTTTACCTCGGCAATCTCGACGCACGGCGCGACTGGGGACACGCCCGCGATTATGTCGAGGGGATGTGGCTGATGATGCAGCAGGACGAGCCCGACGATTATGTTCTCGCAACCGGCGAGTCCCATTCGGTGCGGGATTTCGTCGAAGCAGCGTTTGCCGAGGTCGGCCGGTCGATCGACTGGGAGGGCTCGGGCGCCGACGAGATCGGCCGGTGCTCGCGTTCGGGAGCTTGCGTCGTCCGCGTCGATCCGCGCTATTTCCGCCCGACCGAGGTCGATACGCTTCGCGGCGACGCCAGTAAGGCGCGCGAGCGTCTCGGTTGGGCGCCGCGCACAAGCTTTGCCGAACTGGTGGCGGAGATGGTGGCGAGCGACCTCAACCTTTGGGACAACCCGCGCATGCCGCCGATCGTCGATGACTGAGATGCCGGACTACAGCCTCACCGGAAAGCGGGTCTGGGTCGCGGGCCATCGCGGCCTTGTCGGCTCCGCACTGGTGCGTCGCCTCGAGGGCGAGGGCTGCGACATCCTCACCGCGCCGCGCGAATCCGTCGACCTCCGCGATCAGCAGGCGACGACAGAATGGGTGCGCCGCGAGAAGCCCGACGCCGTCTTCCTCGCCGCTGCGAAGGTCGGCGGCATCGCCGCGAATGACCGCTATCCCGGCCAGTTCCTGCACGACAATCTCGCGATCGAGATCAACGTCATCGAGGCGGCTCGGCAGGCGAGCGTGGAGAAGCTCCTCTTCCTCGGCTCAAGCTGCATCTATCCCAAGCACGCTCCGCAGCCGATCCCGGAGGACGCGCTGCTGACCGGCCCGCTCGAGCCGACGAATGAATGGTACGCGATCGCGAAGATCGCCGGGCTCAAGCTAGCGGCGGCATATCGGCGCGAATACGGAGCGGACTTCATCTCGGCGATGCCCACCAATCTCTATGGGCCAAACGACAATTTCGACCCGGAGACAAGCCACGTCCTGCCGGCTCTGATCCGGCGTTTCTGCGAGGCGAGGGAGGCGGGGCTCGACGAGGTGATCATCTGGGGGTCGGGGCGACCGCGGCGCGAGTTCCTCCATGTCGACGATTGCGCCGACGCGCTCGTGTTCCTGATGAAGCGGTACTCCGGCGAGCGGCATATCAATGTCGGGACCGGGAGCGACATCTCGATCCTCGAGCTCGCGGAACTGATTGCGGATGTCATCGGCTACACCGGGCGCATCGGCCTCGACGAGAGCCGGCCGGATGGCACGCCGCGGAAGCTTCTCGATGTCAGCCGGCTAACCGATCTCGGATGGACGGCCTCGATCGGCCTCCGCGAGGGGATCGAGGCCACCCTGAGCTGGTATCTCAAGCAGCACGCGCCGGCGCCGTAGCCTCAGACGCCCTGCATCCGAACCGGGCGTCCGGCCGTCGGGAGACAAGCTCCACGACACCCATCACATCAGATCAGGACTTGTGGGCGTAGGCGCCGACGAGACGCGGATAGTAGAACACGTTGTGCCGGTCGGCTTCGCCACGCAGCCGGTCGGCCAGCGTTTCGACCGCGATTTCGGCCGGGTCGGCAACGCCTCGGCTGACGATGCTCGGCATCAGGCTCGATATCGTTTCAGCCATGTATTCGTAAGCCGCCGAGTCGGGCCCCGCCTCGACCTGAAGATGCGCGATGAGACGTGGGTGGAGGCCCGCTCGCGCCAGTGCCGGGTAGAGCTTCGAGCCCATGTCGGGGTCGTTGCCGCCGGCACGATAGGCGTTGACGATCCAGCCGAGGCACTGGCTGAACAGCGGGAAAGGAGGGTTCGCCTCGGCCGATGAGATATCCATCTCGATGAACGCCATGAGGCCCCCTGGCGACAGGCGGGGGATCAGCGCTCGGACCGCGGCTTCGGGGTCTGCCTGGTGAGTGAGGATGAAGCGCCCGATGACGGCGTCGAAGGTCTGGCTGCTCTCGAACGTGTTGAGATCGGCCTGACGGAAGCGAACATGGCTAAAATTCGCTGAAGAAGCGCGGATCTCGCCGATCGACAGCCCCTCGGCCGCTCGGTCGATGCCCAGAACCGAGCCGCTCTGGCCGACGAGATCGGCCGCGATCAGGCTGACATCACCGGCTCCGCAGCCGACGTCGAGCACGCGCATGCCCGGCTTGAGCCCGGCTTCCTTGAGAATCCGGGCGGTTGGAGGGGCGAAAATCGATC
>CAZSXA010000226.1:0-2829 GCA_964611195.1 uncultured Bauldia sp. | reverse complement strand
GCCCGGAACCCGCCATCGAGTCGAGGCGACGATCCGATGAGAATGGCGTCGCCGGCATCTCGTCCGCGAAGTACACCCGTATCCGTTCCATTCGCGTTGCTCCCGCCGCCCGGCGACGGTGCAATCGCCGCCGCCTGTCACCCTACATTTCTCCGCGGCTTCGGCGAAGCACCTCGGCCTGTTGGATGCGCGGCAGCTCTTCAGGCGCAACAACACGCCTCGGCCCGTGGCTCGCGCTGGCGGAGCGGTGGAGCGCTTCGACGGCGGACCGGGGCGGCGTGCGCCCCGATCCCATGCGAGGAGTCTGCCCTACTCGACGGCGAGGAAGTCGCCAACTTCGAGGAGAACGAGCTCGTTGTTGTCGAGCGTGTTCAGTGCACGGCCGACCGAGAACGGGTAGTTGTTGTCGTTGCCGACAATGATGTGGTTGTCATCGACGATATCGACATCCTCGATGGTGACGAACGGGAAGGTGAAGCGGCCGTCCTCGCGCTGGCCGAGGCGGGCGATCCCGTTCGGATCGGCCATGTCGAGAAGATCGATATAAGCGAGCTTCTCGACCACGCCGAACTCCTCGACGCCGGCGAAGCTGATCAGATAGACCCGCTTGAACAGAGCCGGGTTGGAGAAGCAGTTCTCGGTCTCATCGCCTTCGCAGGCAAGTTCCGCGTCACCCTGGCCGCCGTCGCGCTCGATGACGAGTGCGCGGTTCTCGTCGATCATGTTGAAGTCGCCGATCGCGTGGTTCGGCTCTTCCAGCGGGTAGTGGTAGTGGACGCCAGTCCAGTCACCGGCGGCAACGTCGAACATCAGGATCGGCAGCACCGTCGCGCCGTCGATGGTTTCATAAGCCCCGGCTTCGGCGTCCCACAGAGGGCCCTCGAGCATGCCGTAGATCATCGTGCCGTCGGGGGAGGCGGCGAAGCCCTCATAGCCGCGCGAGCGGCGGAGGTTGTAGGACGGGAGGTTGCCGTCGGGATTGGGCAGTTGCAGTGCCGGGTTGTCAGGCGACTGGACCAGCTCGCCCTCGGCATAGGTCTCCCAGAACGCCTCGACGACACCGGTCTCGCGGTCGACCGCGATGACATACGGGCCGAACTCGTCGCCGATATAGACGCGGTCGCCGATCGGCTGGAAGCCCTCCAGGTCGAGATCCGATCCGGTGAGGTAGCGCGTGTCGCTCGCCTCGGTGACGATGCGGAACGGGATGACCATGTTCGGGTCGGAGATGAAGACCGTCTCGATCACGTCGACATCGCCAGACTCAAAGTCCGGACGGTGTGGTGGAACATCAGCAGCGTGTCGGGCGAGTTGGCCTTGGCGCCGAAGCCGTTGTCGGTCAGCACCAGATAGGTGCCGTCGCCCAGCGTCTTGATGCCCGAGAAGCCCTGCACCGGCTGACCAGGGAGCGGGAAGGCGGGGGCTTCGGTCGGCTCGGCGTCGATGCGGAAGGGGCCGCCGGTGAACTTGCCGGAGCTCTGAACAAAGTCCGGCGCGTCGGCCGGAGCAGGAACAATCGTGTCGGCCGGCAGATAGGCGTGACCGACGAGCGTGGCGGGGAACTGCTCCTGGGCGACGGCGGGAACGGCCGCGCCAAGGAGAAGAAGGGCGGCAAACGATTTGCGCATGGCTGAGTGACCTCCACTCGGGTTGGATGAGGAGGCAAGGTCTAGGCAGCGTCGGTGACGCCGCGTTCGCGGATCGGTGACGGAGCGCTGATGATTTCGCGTCAGCGTTCGCGATTGATCTGGCGAGAGTTTTCGGGCGGATTACCGTTCGATGAAGCATGATTGCGAGGAGCAGAAGACGAATGCCCCCGGTCCTTCGAGCCGCTCGCCCGACGGATGCCGAAGCGGCGCTGTTCGCCGAACTGACGGACGCGGCCGCTCGCGGCATGTTCGCCTATCTGCTCGGTCGCGATGCGCCGCGCATCCTTGCCGCAATCTACAAGGTGCCTGGCCACACGCTGAGCTTCGAGCGCGTGGTGGTCGCCGAAAGCGACGGTGCCGTCGCCGGCATGGCGAGCGACTACTCGGCTGAGGACTATCGCGCCGGCGGGCGCATCGGCGTGCGGCTGATGACGCGCGAAGCCGGCTGGCGGGCGCTGCGGCTGGGGATCGCATATGTCCCGGTGCGTCGTCCGCTCGGCTTCACCGAGCAGATCGACGACGGGGACCAGTATCTGCAGATGGTCGCAGTGCTGCCGGCCTTTCGCGGCAAGGGCGCCGGTACGGCGCTGATCGAGGCGGCAGCGGAGCGGGCGCGATCGGAAGGCGCGTCGCGGCTGGTGCTCGACGTCGAAGCCGAGAACAGTGGCGCGCTGGCGCTCTATCGCCGGCTCGGCTTCGAGATCACTGCGACGTCGAGGCGGGGATCGTGGCCGATGCGGCACATCCAGATACACCGAATGGGTCGCACGCTCTGATCCAGATCGCCTAGTCGAAGGCACCGCCCCACCACATCAACCCACCCATGGCGGCGATGATGGCGACGTAGAACAGAACAAGGAAGATGCGCTCGCCCCATGACATTTCAGGCCCCCCGACTCGCTTCTTATTGTGGCGCCAGTGAAATCAACGGAGCCGATATTGGCAAGACTGCGCAGGGGCTTGTCGCCTGTTCGCTGCATTGCGGCATTGGCAGCAAGGATCGGTTGACCACTGGAACAAACCGGCCGCGCCTGTCGTCGACGTTGCGCGCAATAGGTGTAGTCGAAGTGGGCGGCGTCGCGAATCGACGTCCGCCATGCGCGTGGCCGATTCCGTTCCGTCCCCGCGGCAAGGATGGCCTAGCACAACACGGAACCGGCGGGCGGCCCGCCCGCCGCGG
>CAZSXA010000225.1:0-2843 GCA_964611195.1 uncultured Bauldia sp. | reverse complement strand
AAGGCGATGGAGACGGCGGGCGACTCGATGCTTGGCGCTGGCGAGTCGTTCGCGCGTGGGTTCAAGAAGGCATTCAACCCGGTCAACATCGCGGCGAGCCACGACTGGAAGGGGCTAGCGGGGACGCTGGGCGACGCGGCCGGGGCCATCACGACCGCTTTCATCGACGTCGGTGTCGCGTTCACGCGGATGCTTCTGACGATCAAGTCGGTTGTCTCGTCGGTCGCTAGCGCTGTCCGGGCGCTCGGCGAGTTCTTCGCGGGTGCGCCGCCGACCGGCCGCGCCGCGGCAGAGGCGACCAAGGAGGTCGGTAAGGGCAAGGTGGTCGCGCAGACGACCAAGCCGATCAACCTGCTCGACGAGGCGCTCGGGGATCTGCTCGGTTTGAAGGCTGGCCGGGGGGATCTCACCGGCGCGCGCCAGGTCATGCTGACGAAGGCGGTTGCCGAGGGCGACAGCAAGCGCGCGGGAAAGATCCTCATGGACGCCTGGAAGGCGGGCGAGATCGACGCGCGCGAGGTAGGGCCGGCGACCGAGCTGGCCGAGAAGGGCGTGATCCCTGCGTTCTCGAAGGGCGGCGTCGAGATCTCGCGCGAGTATCTGCGCAGCGTTGGCGCCGATGTCGGCCGGTCACGGCGAGCGAGGGCGAAGCGATCGGTCGAGTCTGCCGGTGCTGGGATCGCCGCCGTCGGCGGTGCTGAGAGTGCTGGCGCAATCGGTAGCAGCTTCGCCAACCTCGCCGCCGCTGGCGGGGCAGCTAAGCCGCTCTGGACTGCGGTCATCAACCAGGTGGTCGAGACCAACTTGAAACAGAAGGACAAGAAGAAGAAGACGCGCGGCGCAGGGGCGGGCCGGCGGGCCGCGTACCGCGGGCGGGGCGACGCGACCATCACGAGCACCAGCAAGCAGCAATACGTGATCTTCGAGAACGAGCTGGTCCCCATCAGCGATGAGAACAGCTTCGAACATCTGGTCGGAACCGGCGAGGAGGGACAGCAATAGTGGGGATCGTCAACCAGATCACCGGGCTGTTCGAGGTCGGCACCTGGGGCCTGTTCTCGGCCGAGGCTGACGCCAACGTGCGCAGCCCAAAGGAGGTTACCGGCGTCCGGGTGAACTACGGACCGCAGCAAACGATCGAGCGCACGCTGACGGACATCGAGGGGTCGGTCGTGCCGACGGCGAACAACCCGACATCAGTCAGCCTCTCGGCGGTGTGGCACGCTGACAGCAACATCGACGACGTCAGCGGCATCGCCAACGCGCTGTCGCTCATGGCGCAGAAAGACCCGAAGCTGCGGCGGCGGCCGCTGTGCAAGTTCGACTTTGGGCCGCTCGCGATGGAGTGCTGGGTCACGAACCTGGAACTGTCCTTTCCGCATGGGCAATTCCCGTGGCCGCCGTACTACTTCCGGGCGCTTCAAGCGAACATCACGCTGACGAAGGCGCAGCCGCGCGCGTTCGAGGAGACCGGAAAGCCGAAAGCCCAGGCGACGTCTATCCGGCGGCTCGGGGCACATGACAGTTTCGAGCTACAGGCCTGGATCAAGTACAGCGATCCGCAACTCGCTGTACTGGTCCGCCGCTATAACCCGAACGTGGGACTTGACGGCGAGCGGCGCGGCGACGTTATCCGGCTGTACGAGCGCGACCACCCCGACATGGTCGGGGCGACGGCGCCGATCTCGGCGGCCTTCGTCGGCGACTTCGCGCAGACTTTGCAGGCGCGCGCCGAGTCCCGGATCGGGGTCGACGGGCCAGGGCTGACAGAGCTGGAGGAGGAACTCGGCCTTGCCTGACGGCGCCCCGAAGTACGAGCGGTTCGCCCCGCCGACGTACGAGCTGACGCTGCTGGTCGACGGCGAGCGGTTCGTCGTGAAGGACGACTACCTCCGCTTGATCAAGAGTCTCGAAGTTCATCAGGTGTGGGACGGCGCCGACGGCCTGACGATCCATTTCCGGGCATGGGACGAGCGCGACGTGGACTGGCGCGTGGTCGGCGAGCGCATCTTCGGCCCGGGGACCTCGCTGCTCGTGAAGGCAGGCTACGGGAGCAGTCTATCGGTCATGAACCGATTCGACATCGTCGACCACGAGTTCGACGGCGACGAGGGCGGGGCGAGCGCGCGGGTCATCGGGTACGATGGGTTCGCGAAGGCGATGGACGACGAATGGCCGGCCAAGTACGGCACGGCGCCGACGTACACGGCGGTCGCTCAAGCGATGGCGTCAAAGCGCGGCTGGGGGATTTGCGCCGACCAGAGCAAGCGGATTCCCCATCGCGAGAAGACGAAGCGCCGGCGCAGCCGGAAGAACGGCGCACGGAAGAACGTCAAGGCGAAGACCGAGGTCGCGAAGAGCGCGGGCGACACGGACGCTAAGATGCTCAAGGATCTGGCGAACTTCAGCGGGTTCGCGATGCCAAAGGTCCGCTACGTCGAGGCGGACTCGGACGCGCTGCGGCGGCTCCAGGCAGGTCACGCGGTGACCCAGAACCTCGGCGACAAGGACGTCTTGTTCTTCCGCAAGGTCAAGCTCGCGCGTCAACAGGACGAGGCTGCGCGTTGGCGCCTAGTGCTTCTGCGCGATGCGGGCGAGGCGGGGGAGACCTACGGCAACGGGACGCTTCAGGCGTTCGACGGCGAGTGGGACGCCGGCCAGGTTCCGATCGCCGTCCGGGTCACCGGCTACATCCGCGAGACCAAACAGGTTCACACGGTCGAAGCACAGGTCGTCACCGAGGAACTACTCCGGCAAGGGACTGCCTTACAGCATGCCGAGCTTCCTGTTCCTCGGCGACGATACCACCAATTATACTCAAATGATGTGGTTCATCCCCCGGA
>CAZSXA010000224.1:2115-2886 GCA_964611195.1 uncultured Bauldia sp. | reverse complement strand
GGCCGGCGTCACCTCCCTGGTTGCGACCGGCGGCGGCCTCCTCTTCGGCGGCGACTTGAACCGTCGCTTCCGGGCCTTCGATCAGGAGACCGGCGAGGTGCTTTGGGAGCACATCATGCCGGCCCAGGTCGGCGGCTTCCCGGTCAGCTACTCGGTCGATGGACGCCAATATGTTGCCGTCCCGGTCGGCTCGATGTTGCTTTCGGGTGCCTATCTCGGCCTCACGCCGGAGCTCAATCCGCCTTCCGGCGGCAATGCGATGGTCGTGTTCGCGCTGCCCGAGTAGGCACAAGGCTCAACGCTGGTGGCGGGGTCTCACGGCCCCGCCACCTTGAGTGCACGGCGCATGTGCGCTTCGTCACCGCGTTGCGATCAGGCGGTTCCCTGTGGCGGCCCGCCCATCGCCTTGTCCTCGGCGAGCTGCGCCTCGAGATCGTCGAGCAGCGTCGCCAGCGCGTCTTCGATTTCGGCCCGGTCGATCCCTTCGCGCAGCATCGTACCAAGCAGTTCGGTCGCGCCGTGAAGTGCGATCGAGAACCGCGGCAATTCATTGGCGTCCTCCCACGCCGCAACGGCCGGCACCAGTGCCTGCATCGCCAGCGCTTGCGCGCGACAGGCAACGCACTCCTCGGTGCCGTCATGCTCGACGATGGGCTTCAAATCGATCGCCACGCGCTTCTCCTTCTTCGGGCCGGTGTCGGCTGAGCTGCCACCACGAAACACTGCAGCGATTTCGGCGCAAGTCGGACGGGCACGGCTGCGGCTGCGGCG
>CAZSXA010000224.1:0-2105 GCA_964611195.1 uncultured Bauldia sp. | reverse complement strand
GTGCAGTTCTGGCGCGACGCCCCGGAGCACCGCCGGGTGCGGCTGGTGCACGAGACGCCCCGCGGGGCCACCATCCGCGATGGACGACCGGTAGCGGCATTGTCGCGTTGGCGGAGAGGCCTCGGTGTCTCGCTCAGCGACTACCGGTCATGACGGAACACGCGAGTTGGCAACCCGCTCAACTTCTATTTGACGGGAGGCGGAAAGTGGGCAAATTGCATTCAACGAAGAAAAGGGGAGTGTGCTCACCGATGGCACGGCAATCGAATCCTTTGTTGCGCGGTGTGGGGAGGATCCGAGTTCCAGCGGTAGCGGTTGCTGTTCCCGTCATGGCGCTTTGTCTCGGCGTCGCCGAGGCCACCGATGGCGAAGCGATGGTTCCGACAATCGACGCTCCGGCCTGGTTCACCTCCGAGCAAGCGGAGCGTGGCGAGGCGAAGTATCAATCGGAATGCGCGGAATGCCACGGCGATGAGATCGTCGATGTGATCGCCACCTGGCCGCGCGCCGGCTTCTTCTACAACTTCATCTCGAGCCAGATGCCCATCGACAATCCCGGCGGTCTGTCGCCGCAGGACTACACGGACATTCTGGCATTTCTCCTTGCGGCGAACGGTTTCCCCGCAGGGGATGAGGAACTGCCGCCTGATCGGGAGATCATCGACACGATCGAAATCAGAGATCTGCTGCCGGAATAACGGCCAGCCCAACTCCGGGGAGGACGACAGCCAGCAGCGGCCTTAGCAGCAACAACACGGGAGGGTTATGCTGTGAAAAAGTCCATACTACTTTCATTCACGTCTATCGTCGCGGTCGCGGCGGCGGGACCTGCAATAGGTCAGGACCTCGAGCGCGACTACTCGACCGTCACGGACGAGATGCTTCTCAACCCGGATCCGGGTGACTGGCTACAATGGCGCCGCACGGTCAACAACTGGGGCCATTCGACTCTCGATCAGATCAATCGCGAGAATGTCGGCGAACTTGAGCTTGCCTGGGCATGGGCGATGGCCGAGCTCGGGCAGCAGGAAGTCGCGCCGATCGTTCACGACGGCATCATGATTCTGGCGACCAATCAGAACCAGGTCGATGCGCTCGACGCCGCCACAGGCGATCTCATCTGGTCGTATAATCATGAGCGTCCGGAGTTCGAGGGCGGATACCACAACAACCAGGCCAACCGGCAGAAGAACAGCGTCGCGTTCTACGGCGACTCCGTGATTCTGACGACGGTCGACGCCAAGCTGATCTCGCTCGATGCCCTGAGCGGACAGGTGGAGTGGGAGGTTCAGGTCAACGATTGGGAAGCCGGCTACAGCTTCACGGCCGGTCCGCTCATCGCTGACGGCAAGATCTTCACCGGCACTTCCGGTTGTTCGATTGTGGGCACCAATGGCGCCTGCTGGATCACGGCCCACGATGCGGAGACCGGCGAGGAGCTGTGGCGTTTCAACACCATCGACGACCCGAACAATCCTGCCGTCGACGATTCCTGGAACGGCGTTCCGGCCGAAAATCGCTGGGGCGCCTCGCCTTGGACGACCGGTGCCTACGACGCGGAACTCGGCATCGTCGTTTACGGCACGGGCATGCCGATCCCCTACCCGGAGATCACCCGCGGAACCGGCGATGGCGATGTCCTTTACACCAACTCGACCGTCGCACTCGACGCTGAGACCGGTGAACTCGTCTGGTACTACCAGCATCTGCCGCGCGACAACTGGGACCTCGACAGCCCGTTCGAGCGCATCTTCCTGGATGCCGATGTCGATGGCGAGATGCGCCGGATCGTGCTGACCACTCCGGGCAAGAACGGCATCACCTTCGCGCTCGACGCCGCGACCGGCGAATACCTCTGGTCGCAGGAGACCATCTATCAGGACACCATCACCAGCATCTCGGAAGACGGCGAGATCACGATCAATGAAGATCTGATCATGACCGACTTCGAGGAGTTCGTGACGCACTGTCCGTCGCTGGTCGGCGGCCGTCTGTGGCAGGCAACGGCCTACAACCCGAACACCGGCCTCTACTACCTGCCGGCGCGAAACACCTGCGGCATTCTCGGCGCAGCCGAACTCGGTAAGGTTGCACCGGGCAACGCC
>CAZSXA010000223.1:0-2908 GCA_964611195.1 uncultured Bauldia sp. | reverse complement strand
GCGAGCGACTGGAGTCCGCAAGCCCATAACTGTCCACCAAACCGGGGGAACTCCACACTACCCCGACTACGAGGAGGTGGCTGAAATTGAGATGCCAGTGGAGGTCGTCAAACTCTGGCGGATACCGCCGGTCGCCTAACCTGACTAAGCCCTTGAGAACTGCTTGTATTTGATCCGCTTGGGCATCACCGCGTCGTCGCCGAGGCGGCGCTTCTTGTCTTCCTCATAGTCGGCGAAATTGCCTTCGAACCATTCGACATGGCTGTCGCCCTCGAAGGCCAGCATGTGCGTCGCCATGCGGTCGAGGAACATGCGGTCATGCGAAATGATGACGGCGCAGCCGGCATAATCCTCCAACGCGTCTTCGAGCGCAGAGAGAGTCTCGGTGTCGAGATCGTTGGTCGGCTCGTCGAGGAGGAGAACGTTGGAACCGGCGCGCAGGAGCTTGGCGAGGTGGACGCGGTTGCGCTGGCCGCCGGATAGCGTTCCGACCGGCTGTTGCTGGTCGCCGCCCTTGAAGTTGAAGGCGCCGACATAAGCCCGCGAGTTCACCTCTCGCTTGCCGAGCTTGATGATGTCCTGCCCGTCGGAGATTTCCTCCCACACGGTCTTGTTCGGATCGAGCGTCCGGGCCTGGTCGACATAGCCGAGATGCACCGTCTCGCCGACCTCGATCTCGCCGCTGTCCGGCTTTTCCTCGCCGATTATCATCTTGAACAGCGTCGTCTTGCCGGCGCCGTTCGGGCCGATCACGCCGACGATGCCGCCCGGCGGCAGCTTGAAGGAGAGGTCGTCGATCAACAGGCGATCGCCGAAGCCTTTCGAGACGCCCTCGACGTCGATGACGTTCTGGCCAAGCCGCTCGCCGGCCGGGATGACGATCTGCACGTCGCCGGGACGGCGGTCCTCGCTGCGCTTGACCAGTTCGTCATAGGCCTTGATGCGCGCCTTCGATTTCGCCTGACGGGCCTTTGGAGAGGCCGCGATCCACTCGCGTTCGGCTTCCAGCGCGCGCTGGCGGGCCGCCTCTTCGCGGCCTTCCTGGGCGAGGCGCTTCGCCTTCTTCTCGAGATAGACCGAGTAGTTGCCCTCATAGGGAATGCCGCGGCCGCGATCGAGCTCGAGGATCCAGCCGGTGACATTGTCGAGGAAATAGCGGTCATGGGTGACGATCAGGATGGAGCCCGGATATTGGCGCAGATGCGCCTCCAGCCAGTGCACCGTCTCCGCGTCGAGATGGTTGGTCGGCTCGTCGAGGAGGAGAAGGTCGGGCTGTTCGAGCAGCAGCTTGCACAGCGCGACCCGGCGCCGCTCGCCGCCTGAAAGGCGCGTCACATCGGCATCGCCCGGCGGGCAGCGCATCGCGTCCATGGCCTGCTCGACCTGGCTTTCGAGATCCCAGAGATTCAGGCTGTCGATCTGATCCTGGAGCTTGGCGCCCTCCTCCGCGGTCTCGTCGGAGTAGTTCATCATCAACTCGTTGTAGCGGTCGAGGATCGCCTGCTTGGCCGCAACGCCTTCCATGACGTTGCCCGTCACGTCCTTGGTCGGGTCGAGCTGCGGCTCCTGCGGCAGGTAGCCGACGGTCGCGCCATCGGCGAGCCAGGCCTCGCCGGTGAACTCCTTGTCGATGCCGGCCATGATCCGAAGCAGCGTCGACTTGCCCGAGCCGTTGGGGCCGAGAACGCCGATCTTGGCGTCGGGGTAGAACGACAGATGGATGCCGTCGAGCACCTTCTTGCCGCCGGAATAGGCCTTCGACAGGCCCTGCATGTGATAGATGAACTGACGCGCCATAAGGGACTCTCAAGACTGAAGCTTTCGGCCCTTGGGGCCGCGCTTGCCGTTGCCGCAATGTAAGGAATGCGAGCGCGCGTTCTAGGCGAAGCGCGCCCGCCGGTGCAATGCCGGTCCGGCGCTATTCGCCGCCGGCCAGCCGGTCGAGGATGCCGGCATAGGGCGCAACCAGCGCCGCCTGATCCACAGGCTCGGTGTCGTTCCACGTCGCGACCACGCAGTGCTCGCGCCCGTCATCGCCGACCACCCAGGTCGAGAAGTTGAGGACACCGGCCTCGGACCCGCCCTTGTAGGCGATCCGCGCCCATTCCGTTTCCTGCGCCAATCCCGGATTGATCGAGACGGCGGGGAGCGCGGCCGTCTCGGCCAGCAGCCCGCACAGTTCGGTGGCGGTGAAGAACCACTCGACCTCGAGGATCGGCTCGGAAAGGAAGTCGTCATCGACTTCCGGCAGCGGCAGACCGGCGATTCCGTCGAGCACCTCGCGCTGGCCGACATCGTCCTCGGCGATGAAGGCCTCGAGTGCCCCCTCATTGCCTTCCGCCTTGAGACGGAACAGTTCGCCGGTCGTCAGGAACGGCGTGTTGAGCGGGCTACGCGCTTCGAGCGCATCCCGGCCGACGACTTCGATGAGAAGGTCGGTGGCGGTGTTGTCGCTCACCGAGATCATCAAATTGGCGAGCGAGGACAGCGTCATCGGCGAGCCGATAGGCCAGTCCTGGATGACACCGGAGGGGAGCGAGATGTGACGATCCTCCAGTGTTGCGACGCCGTCCCAGGCGAGATCGCCGGCGGCGATCGCGTCCTGAAGCACGTCGAGGATGAGGAGCTTGAACGCGGAGCCGACGCCGAGCGCCGTATCGGCCTGATGCGCGCCGACGACTTCGCCATCGGTGAGAACAAGCACCGATGTCTCGCCGGGGAGTTCGGCGATCTGCTCGACAAGCGCCGTGATGTCGCCGGCGATCGGGATTGGCGCACCGAAGAAAAGGCCCGCCAAGTCGGTATCCTGGCCGTGCTCTCCAAACCGCTCCTGGCCGAAGAACTGGCCCAGGCCATTCGGGGTGTCCTCGACCATCCGCAAAACCGCATCGCCGCCGCCTGATCCCTG
>CAZSXA010000222.1:0-2955 GCA_964611195.1 uncultured Bauldia sp. | reverse complement strand
TTCATCAACGCCTCGGCCCGGGCGAACGCCTCGCCGAATTCGTTGGGGCTCTTCACCCGGACGCCCTTGCAGCCGAGGCCTTCCGCCACCGCGACATGGTCGACGCCATAGCCCGGCACGCCGTCGCTCTCGGCGCCCATGTTGATGTTGTCGAAGGCGAGGCTGACCTGGAAGTCCATGTCGAAATTGCGCTGCGACTGGCGGATAAGGCCGAGATAGGAGTTGTTGAGGAGCACGTGGATGTAGGGGAGCTTGTGCTGCGCCCCGACGGCGAGTTCCTCGATCAGGAACTGGAAGTCGTAGTCGCCCGACAGGGCGACGATCTTGCGGTCCGGATCGGCCTTGCGGACGCCGAGCGCCGCCGGCAGCGTCCAGCCGAGTGGGCCGGCCTGGCCGCAATTGATCCAGTGCCGCGGCTTGTAGACGCGCAGGAACTGCGCCCCGGCAATCTGCGACAAGCCGATCGAGGTGACGTAGCAGACGTCCTTGCCGAATTGCTCGTTCATCTCCTCATAGACGCGCTGCGGCTTCAGCGGGATATTGTCGAAATGCGACTTCCGCAGCATGCTCGATTTGCGGTGCGCGCATTCGGCCTGCCAGTCGGAATAGTCCTTGAGCTTGCCGGCCGACTTCCACTCCTTGCCCGCCTCGACGAAAAGATCGAGCGCTGCACCGGCGTCGGAAACGATGCCGTAATCGGGCATGAAGACGCGGCCGATCTGGGTCGGCTCGATGTCGACGTGAACGAACTTGCGCCCCTTGGTGTAGGTGTCGATGCCGCCGGTGTGGCGGTTCGCCCAGCGATTGCCGATGCCAAGGACAAAGTCGGAGCGAAGGAACGTTGCATTGCCATAGCGATGGCTGGTCTGGAGGCCGGTCATGCCGGCCATCAGCGGATGATCGTCCGGGATCGAGCCCCAGCCCATCAGCGTGGGGATCACTGGAACGCCGGTCGCCTCGGCGAACTCGATCAGCTTGTCCGAGGCGTCGGCGTTGATGATGCCGCCACCCGCGACGATCACTGGCCGCTCGGCCGCGGCGAGCATCGCCATCGCCTTCTCGATTTGCGCCTTGGTTGCGGTCGGCTTGTAGACCGCCATCGGCTCATAGGTGTCCGGGTCGAACTCGATCTCGCCGAGCTGGACGTCGATGGGAAGGTCGACCAGCACGGGACCGGGCCGACCCGAGCGCATCTCGTGGAAGGCCTTCTGCAGCGCCATCGGCACCAGCGCCGGCTCCTTCACGGTGACCGCCCACTTCGTCACCGGCTTGGCGATCGACGCCACGTCGACAGCCTGGAAGTCCTCCTTGTCGAGCTTGGCGCGCGGCGCCTGGCCGGTAATGCAGAGGATCGGGATCGAATCGGCCCAGGCCGAGTAGAGCCCGGTGATCATGTCGGTGCCGGCCGGGCCGGAGGTACCGATGCACACGCCGATGTTTCCGGCTTCGGCGCGGGTGTAACCCTCGGCCATATGCGAAGCCGCTTCGACATGCCGCGCCAGCACGTGCTCGATCGAGCCGGCGGCGCGCATGGCCGCGTAGAGCGGATTGATCGCGGCGCCGGGGACGCCGAAGGCGTGGCGGACGCCCTCCTTCTCGAGGACGGCAACGGCGGCTTCGGTTGCTTTCATTCGCGGCATGGACGTCCTTCACCCTGTGGCGCGGCAGCGGCGCGTTCGCAACTGGTATCAAGCCAACGCACCATGCATCAATCTTGCCGGGCGACCGAAGCCGACCGAAACGCGAACTCTTACAGATACCGGGCTTCCGCGGGTAGCCCCGGAACCGAGAACCCAACCGGAAGCTCAACCCGCGACCGGTTCCGGCACCGAGCCGTGCAACGCATGCAACAACGCAGGGGTGCCTGCCCACTGGGCGGGTTGCTTCTTGGCTGAATTGAGGGCAGTCAGCTTGGCCGCCTGGCCGGGACGCATGGAGACAGTCTCCGCCATGGCCCGGAGTTTGCGTTGCCATCGGGTGTGGGACCGACGAGATTGAAGAAGATCGACCGCCTTCTTGTTGCCAACCGATCCGAGATCGCGATCCGGATCTTCCGGGCAGCGTCCGAACTCGGAATCCATCACATCGGCGTCTATGCCGAGGAGGACAAGCTTTCCCTCCACCGCGTGAAAGCCGACGAGGCCTATCGGATCGGCGCCGGCAAGGGTCCGATTGAGGCTTATCTCGACATCGACGAGATCCTCCGCGTCGCCAAGGAGACCGGAGCCGACGCGATCCATCCGGGATACGGCTTCCTGTCCGAAAGCCCGGAATTCGTCGACGCCTGTGCCGCAGCGGGCATCACCTTCATCGGCCCATCCTCGGACACGATGCGCTCTCTCTCCAACAAGGTCTCGGCGCGCGAGCTGGCCGTGTCAGTCGGCGTACCCGTCACGCCGGCCTCCGAGCCGCTTCCGAACGACCCGGACGAGATCAGGCGGATCGCCGCGGAGATCGGCTATCCGGTGATGCTGAAGGCCTCCTGGGGCGGCGGCGGCCGTGGCATGCGGCCAATCCAGGACGAGGCGCAGCTGGTTGAGACCGTCCGCTCGGCCAAGCGCGAAGCGGCTGCGGCCTTCGGCAAGGACGAGGTCTATTTCGAGAAACTGATCTCCCGGGCGCGCCATGTCGAGGTGCAGATCCTCGGCGACACGCACGGCAATCTCGTCTACCTTTATGAGCGCGAATGCTCGGTGCAGCGCCGCCATCAGAAGGTCATCGAGCGCGCCCCGGCCTCCTATCTCGACGAGGAGAAGCGCCACGCCATCGCCGAAGCGGCGCTCCAGATCGGCCGCGCCACCAGCTATGTCGGCGCCGGAACGGTGGAGTTCCTGCTCGATGCCGATTCCGGCGAGTTCTATTTCATCGAGGTCAATCCGCGCGTCCAGGTCGAGCACACGGTCACCGAGGTCGTCACCGGCCTCGACATCGTGAAAGCGCAGATCCGCATCGCCG
>CAZSXA010000221.1:0-2966 GCA_964611195.1 uncultured Bauldia sp. | reverse complement strand
CAGCTTCACCCTGTCGGAGTTTGAAGCCTTCTGCGCCGGTTCATAGTGGTCGAGGTGGAGGCCGGTCACCCCGCGATTGGCGCTATCCAGTTCATGAAACGGCGGCGGGTGGTGATCGGCACCCGGCGGCCCGTAGTCGCCATGACCCTACGCGCAATCGTCATTGGCTACGCTGCCATCCGGCAGTGTCGTCCAGCATAGGATTGCTTCTCTAGCGCGCGGCGAAATGCGCGGCGTGGTCGATGGCGAAATGCGTGAACGTCCGCGGCGCTCGGCCGACGAGTGCCTCGAACGGTCCGGTGTCGACCTTGGCGAACCAGCCTTCGCCGGCCTCGCGATAGACCGCCTTCAGCTGATCCGGGACGCCGAGTTCGGCGCACCGCGCGATGAAGGCGTCCTCGCCGTCGACATGGGCGATGTCTCGTTCGGCGACGGCGGAGAGGATCTCGGCAATTCCCGCAGCCGTCACAGCCGTGCTGCCGGTGAGTTCGTAAGCCCTGCCGACATGGCGCTTGCGCTCGGCCTCGGCCGCGGTGATCAAGGCAAGCCCCAGCGCGGCGATGTCGCGGCAATCGAGGAAGGCCATCTCGGCGTTGCCGGTCGGCAGGTAGAAGCGGTCTGCGCCAGCGGTGTAGAGGCCGGGCGACATCATGAAATGCTGAGCGAACATCGTTGGCCGGATCGCGGTAACCGTCAGCCCGGCGTCGCGGAGGGCGCGCTCGCCGGCGCCATGCAACTCGGGGATCGCGCGTGGCTCGCCCTCGGGCTCGCGAGCGCCGGTGACGCTCACCTTGGCGACAAAGCCGACGCCGGCTGCGACGGCCGCTTTCGCGACCTTGGCGTGCCACTCCGCCATGTCGGGGATGAATGGCGCGATGAGGAAGACCGCATCGACGCCGTCCAGCGCGGCGGCGAGGCTTGCCGGATCATCGACGTCCATAGCGACCGCGTTGATCCGGTCGGGCGCGAGGCGGGTGATCAGGCGAGCGCGGCGGGCATTCGGATCACGGGAGACGACGCGAAGGTTCGGCCGCGACGGATGCAGTGCGCAGAGCTCGGCGAATTCGGTGCCGATCTTGCCGGTGCCGGCGGTGACGAGAATGGTCTGAGGCTCCAAGATGCACTCCCTGCCGCGACGAAGTGTACGTAGGTTGAGAGGCAATGCCAGAAGGCCATCGGGAAGTCACGTCGGGTCAAAGCACGCAGGTGAGCGTGACTTAGGAGGCTTGAGCAGCCAAGTAGCGCTCATACAGATCGGGCTGCTCGCGCAGAGCCATGTCGTAGGCGGCATGGTAGCTGACACCATCCCGCTTCCGCACAGTGCGGGCAGCTTCCTCAATGGCCTTCTCGGCCGTCTGTACCGCGCCTGACTTGGTCGTCTGTGGCGCCGACCTGGCGGCGACTTTGTTCAGCTCCTCCAGCACCTTCGCGGAACCCATCCGGCGCAGCGTCTCGTCGTGCCGCTGGTACAGGTGCGGGTTCTCCCGCACGACCATGTCGTAGGCCGTGGCGTAGGTCTCGCCGGTCTTGGCGGCTCGCTTCTTGGCGAGGTCATCAAGGGCTATCTCGGCTGCGGTGAGCATCATTAGGCTCCTTTCGGGGTGAGGAGCGCGGCGAAGCCGGCGAGTCTGGAGACTACCGACGCCTTTACCTTCGAACCGCTGCTCCCCCGGTCTGGTGAATGTCTGGACGGACGCCCCATCGACCTCGGCCAGCGGCTTGCGATGGCTAGCGCCGATGCGGGGTATCTCGGCGTGCTCCGCCACGCCGGCGAACCAGAGGGCGCGGGTGATCCGGCCCTGACTGCGCATGCTGGTTGTCACGCCCGCTGACGGCACGCCGGTCTTCTCAAGCTCAGCAATGAGTTCGGCGCGCCGGTCCAGCACGCCCGTCATCTGTCCTGAGAGTTCATCGAACTGCACCGCCAGCGACCGGATCTCAGCGGCAAGTCGTTCGGCCTCTGCCTGCCGCTGCTCGCGCGCGGCATCTGCGGCGCCAGGGCTGGTGTGTTGGCCGCAAGCGGGTCCGTCGACTGATGCGCAAGATCGGCCTGTCGCCGATCTACCAGGCGCCCAAGACGAGCCAGCCGCATCCGCAGCACCGCGTCTATCCCTACCTGCTGCGGCACTTGGCGATCGACCGGCCGGATCAGGTCTGGTGCGCTGATATCACCTACATCCCGATGCGGCGCGGCTTCCTCTATTTGGTCGCTATCATGGACTGGTTCAGCCGCAAGGTGCTTGCCTGGCGGCTGTCGAACACGATGGATGCGGAGTTCTGCGTCGCTGCTCTCGAAAAGGCGATCGCTCGTCACGGCAAGCCCGCAATCTTCAACACCGACCAGGGAAGCCAGTTCACCAGCTTCGCCTTCACGACCGCGCTCAAGGACGCGAACGTCCGGATCTCCATGGACGGTCGTGGCCGCTGGATGGACAATGTCTTCATCGAGCGGCTGTGGCGCAGCCTCAAATACGAGTGCGTCTTCCTCAATGCCTTCGAAACCGGCAGCGACGCACGCGGAGGCATCGGTTCCTGGATCGACTACTATAACCGACCTGGGTAGTGGGCCAGTTAACCTGGCCCACTACCCCGACCTGCGTTCGGACGACTTGATCGTTGGAGAGTGGTCTTATGGCGACGAGACCGGCGTTGAGACATGGCGCCGGGTTCACTCCGATCCGCAGCGCATAGTGGCGGTCTCAGAAGGTGGTCGACGAGGCCGTCGTAGGCGAGCTAGACAGCTGTGATGATCGTGATCCGGATGGCGGTCCGCCCCTCTGCTCAAGAGACAAGCCGGCCGACAACAAAGCGCTGCCGACCGGCTCGCTGGGGGTATATGAAAGCCTGAACCGCGCCATCTGCAGCTGGTGCGCCAAGCCCCCCTTATAGGCCGGAAAGGTTTCCCCTTTTAATGGAGGCCAGCCATTGTGGTGCCATTCGGCACGCACGAGGGCACGCACGAGTCA
>CAZSXA010000220.1:0-3027 GCA_964611195.1 uncultured Bauldia sp. | reverse complement strand
CACCCTCGGCGCCGCCGTTCTCGCGGGACTCATCTCCTTCCTGTCGCCGTGCGTGCTGCCGCTGGTGCCGACGTATCTCTGCTACATGGCCGGCGTGACCCTCGATCAGCTCACCGGCGAGGGAGACCAGCAGGTCGCGAAGCGCTGGATCATGCTGTCCTCGTTTGCGTTCGTGGCCGGCTTTACGACCGTTTTCGTCGCGCTCGGCGCCACCGCGTCTGCCGTCGGCCAGTTCATCACCCGCTACAGCTATGAGCTCAGCCTGATCGGCGGTGTGCTCATCATCGTCATGGGCCTGCACTTTCTTGGCGTCTTCCGCATCGCGCTGCTGTCACAGGAAGCGCGGATGCAGGTGCGTGACACGCGAGCCGGACCGGGCGGCTCCTACCTGATGGGGCTTGCCTTCGCAGTCGGCTGGACTCCGTGCATCGGGCCCGTGCTCGGGACGATCCTGCTGGTCGCCGGTGCGGAGCAGACAGTCGCCCGCGGCGCGATGCTGCTCGCGGCCTACTCCTTCGGGCTCGGCGTGCCGTTTCTGCTGGCCGGATTGTTCGCCGGGCCCTTCATGCGCTTCATGAGCCGGTTTCGCCGCCATCTCGGAGCCGTCGAGAAGGCCATGGGCGCAGCCCTGGTGGTCACAGGCATCCTGTTCATGACCGGATCGATCACCACATTCTCGTTCTGGATCATCGGAATCTTCCCGGGACTGGCCGAACTGGGCTGAGCCGTCGCCTCTCGCGACGGCGAGAGCTGCCGGTGCCCACGTTGGGAAGGTGTCGTCGCAGGACAAGTTTAACGTGGGCGTGCTAGACCTTGCACCGGCCTCGCGCCGCGAATTCCCTGTCTCGAACGACCGTACCGATGGGCTCGCCATGACGACGACACTCGCGATCATTCTCGCTGCCGGTGAGGGGACCCGCATGCGCTCCGCGCGCTCCAAGCTGCTTCATGACGTCGGCAACCGGCCGATGCTCGGCCATGTCCTGGCCGCGACTGAAGTTGCCGGCATTGCCCGCCGCGCCGTCGTCGTCGGTGCCCATGCGGAGGCTGTCTCCGACTACGTGACGACGACCGACCCGGCCGCAACGGTGCATGAGCAGACCGAGCGACTGGGTACCGGACATGCCGCGCTCGCCGCCCGCGAGGCGATCGTCGACGGGCTGGATCACGTCGTTGTCCTGTTTGGCGACACACCACTGCTGCGGCCGGAAACGCTTGGCGCGCTGCTGAAGCGTCTCGACGCCGGCGCGGACCTCGTCGTACTGGGGTTCCGTCCCGACGACCCGGGCGCCTATGGCCGCCTCCTCACCCGGGGGGATCGTCTTCTGGCGATCCGCGAGTTCGTTGCCGCCAGCGAGGAGGAGCGTCGCATCGGCCTGTGCAACGGCGGCATCATGGGCTTCCGTGGCCGGCACGTGCTGTCGCTGCTCGACGAAATCGGCAACGACAACCCGAAGAAAGAGTACTTCCTGACCGACGCGGTCGAGATCGCCAACGCACGGGGGCTGTCGGTCGCGGTGATGGAAATCGATCCGGAGGAGACGCTGGGGGTGAATTCCCGCGCCGATCTCGCGGCCGCCGAGGCCGCGTTCCAGCATCGCATGCGGGCTGCGGCCATGGCGGAGGGGGCAACGCTGGTTGCACCGGAAACCGTCTGGTTCAGCCACGACACCCGGCTTGGCCGCGACGTGCGGGTGGAGCCCAACGTTTGGTTCGGTCCCGGCGTGAGCGTCGGGGAGGGGGCCTCGATTCGCGCCAACAGTCACCTGGAAGGCGCTACAATCGCTGCCGGTGCCGCCATCGGCCCGTTCGCGCGGGTGCGGCCCGGCTCGGTCGTCGGCGAGGACGCGCGCGTCGGCAACTTCGTGGAGGTGAAGAACTCCAACATTGGCGCCGGCGTAAAGGCCGGACATCTCGCCTACATCGGCGACGCCGACATCGGGGCGGAAACCAACATCGGCGCCGGTACCATCACCTGCAATTACGACGGCTATTCCAAGCACCGGACAATTGTCGGCGAGCGCACCTTCATCGGTACCAACACGTCCCTCGTCGCGCCCCTGACCATCGGCAACGATGCGTATGTGGCGACCGGCGGCGTCATCACCATGAATGTGCCCGACGACGACATGGCCATTGCCCGGGCTCGTCAGGTCAACAAGGAAGGCTGGGCGGCGAAGTTTCGCGAGAAACAGAAGAGAGACTGACGTCTCCCCGCCCGGTTGATCGAACAACGCAATTTCAACGAAACAGCGGCAGTGTGGCTGCCGACGAATTGCCGTGGCGGCCGGATGACGCGTGGTCACACGAAGTGACTTCGCCCGGGGCCGGCGAGGCGCTAATCGGCGGGTCGTCGAGGGACAAGCGGAGTCGGACTACATGTGCGGAATTGTCGGAATCCTGGGCGACGGCCCGGTTGCCGAAGATCTGGTCTCGGCGCTCAAGCGCCTTGAGTACCGCGGCTACGATTCGGCCGGCATCGCCACGCAGGAGCCGGGCGGGCTCACGCGGGTTCGCGCCGCCGGCAAACTCGGCAATCTCGAACTCAAGCTGGCAAAGAAGGCCCTCGAGGGCAGATCGGGCATCGGCCACACCCGCTGGGCGACGCACGGCGCGCCGACCGAGACAAACGCTCATCCGCATGTCGGGGGCCGCGTGGCGGTGGTGCACAACGGCATCATCGAGAACTTCCGGGAGCTGCGCGACGAGCTGACGGCGGGGGGCGCGCGGTTCGTAACCCAGACCGACACCGAGGTTGTCGCTCACCTGGTCGATCGCGAGGTGGTTGCGGGCGCGACGCCGGTCGAGGCGGTTGCCAGGACCCTCCCAAGGCTCTCGGGCGCTTTCGCGCTCGCCTTCCTGTTCGACGGCGAGGACGACCTGATGGTGGCCGCACGGCGCGGCAGCCCACTGGCGATAGGGCTCGGCGGCGGAGCGGCGTATCTCGGTTCCGACGCCATCGCGCTGGCGCCCATCGTGGCCAGCCGCATGGGCGAGGTGACCCACATGCTCGACGGCTGCGCCCTG
>CAZSXA010000219.1:0-3028 GCA_964611195.1 uncultured Bauldia sp. | reverse complement strand
GCCTACCGATACGATCTCCTCCAGTCGCTCGCATCGTGGACGATCGGTGACTTCTCCGGCGTGCTGCGCGGCCGCTACGAGCTGCTGTGGCTGACGGCTGCTCTGACCGCGATAGCCTACCTTGCCGCCGATCGTTTCACCGTCGCCGGCATGGGCGAGACCTTCACGGCCAATCTCGGCCTCAACTATCGCCGGGTGCTGTCGATGGGATTGACGATCGTTGCGATGGTGACCGCGATCATCGTCGCTACGGTCGGTGTCATTCCCTTCCTTGGACTGATCGTGCCGAACGTCGTCAGCCTGTTCGCGGGCGACAACATCCGTCGAACGATTCCCTGGGTAGCGATCCTGGGCGCCGGTTTCGTCCTCGCCTGCGACATTTTCGGTCGCGTCGTCCGCTACCCCTATGAGATTCCGATCGGCACGTCCGTCGGCGTCCTTGGTGCGGGCCTTTTCCTGTACTTGCTGCTTCGGGGGAATGCCCGTGCTGGATAGGGACAGCCTGACCCGCCCGGCTGCCGTGCTGACGATGCTGGCGATCGCGACCTTCGCCTCGGTCACGGTCTTCATGACGATCGAGTCGCGCGGCCAGTGGGATTTCGTGCTCTCCTTCCGCGGGCGGAAACTCGCGGCCCTGGCGCTCGTCGGCTATGCGATCGCGGTTTCTACCGTGCTGTTCCAGACCGTCACCCATAACCGCATCCTGACCCCGGCGATCATGGGGTTCGATTTCCTCTACATTCTCATCCAGACGCTGCTGGTCTTCTTCCTTGGCGCAGGCGGATTCGGGACTCTCTCGCCAGACCTGAAGTTCGCTGGCGAAGTCACAGTTCTGGTCGTGTTCGCGGCGCTGCTGTTCCAGTGGCTCTTCACCGGCGCCGTCCGCTCCGTCCACCTTCTCCTTCTCGTCGGCATCATCTTCGGCGTTCTGTTCCGCAGCCTTTCGAGCTTCTTTCAGCGTCTCATCAATCCGAACGACTTCACAGCGCTGCAGGACCTTCTGTTCGCCAGTTTCAACACCGTCGATCAGGATCTTCTCGTGATTTCGGCGGTCGCCATCGGTGCGGTGTCGTTGGCCGGATGGCGCCTTCGTCGCAGCTTCGACATCCTTGCACTGGGACGCGAGACGTCGATCAATCTCGGCGTCGACTACAAGCGCACCGTCACGGTCGTCCTCATCCTCGTCACGATCCTGGTAGCCGTGTCGACTGCACTCGTCGGGCCGGTGACGTTCTTCGGCCTGCTCGTCGCGAACCTTGCCTATCTCGTCATCCGCTCGCACCGGCACGCGTTCATTCTGCCCGCTTCTGTCCTGATCGCGATCATATCGCTGGTCGTGGGACAGACGCTGCTCGAGCGTGTCTTCAACTTCAACACCGGTCTGTCGATCATCGTCGAGTTCCTCGGCGGCATTACTTTCATCGTCCTCTTGGTCAGGGGAGCGACGTCGCGATGATCGAGATCGACCACGTGACCAAGCGCTACGGCGGCGTCGCCGTGGTCGACGATGTCACCCTTGAGGTGCCGGCCGGCGGCATCGTTTCAGTGATCGGCCCGAACGGTGCCGGCAAGTCGACGTTGCTCGGGATGATCGGACGCATCATTCCGATGAGCGCCGGCCGCATCGCGGTAGACGGGCTCGATGTCGTCAAGACGAGAAGCGACGTTCTGGCGCGGCGTATTGCGATCCTCCGCCAGGTGAACATCATCACCTCGCGGCTCACCGTTCGCGATCTGGTCGCCTTCGGGCGCTATCCGCATTCGAAGGGCCGCACCACGATCGAGGACCGCCGCCACATCGACGAGGCGTTGTCCTATCTGGGCCTTGAGCCGATGGCCGACCGGTTCCTCGACCAGTTGTCCGGCGGTCAGCGCCAGCGCGCCTTCGTCGCCATGGTCCTGTGCCACGACACCGACTACGTCCTCATGGACGAGCCGCTCAACAGCCTCGACATGAAGAACGCCGTGGCGATGATGAAACTCATCCGGCGCGCCGCCGACGATCTGGGAAAGACATTCGTCGTCGTCCTCCACGACATAAACTTTGCGTCCTGCTATTCGGACAAGATTGTATGTATGCGTGAAGGACAGATACAACATATAGGCTCACCGAGCGACATAATCAGCCCAGAAATACTTAAGGATATCTACGATCTTGAGATCGATGTTCACGCCTTCGGCGACGTGCCGATCGGCGTCTACTACCGCTAGGGAGGTGACTCAGAAGGTGAGCAACCAGAACCGCAAGACCGAACGAATCCAGCATGAACTGAAGTTCCGCATCGCCGCCGTTGTGGCGTCGGAGCAGGTGACGCCGCGCATTCGCCGCATCACATTGCACAGCCCCGCCTTCGAAGGCTTCGTCAGCCCCGGCTACGACGACCATGTCCGGCTCTTCTTCGCTCCGGAGGGAGCCGAGCTGGCGCTGCCGGAACCGGGTCCGAACGGCCTTCGCTTTCCTGACGATGTTCGCCCCGAGGGACGGGACTACACGCCCCGCTCGTTCGATCCTGAGCGGAACGAACTGGTCATCGACTTCGTCATTCACGGTGACGGGCCGGCCAGCAACTGGGCCCGCGACGCCGTGGCAGGCGACACTGTTGGCGTCGGCGGCCCCCGTGCATCGTTCCTCGTCCGGGAGAGCTACGACTGGTATCTCCTCGTCGGTGACGAAACGGCGATGCCGGCGATCTGGCGCAGGCTCCGGGAACTGCGCGAGGCTCCAGCACTGGCATTCATCGAGGTGCGCGACGCGGACGAGAAACGGGCACTCGACATCCCACCGGGCGCCGATGTTCGTTGGGTCCTACGCCACGGCCTGGCAGCGGCACACGATGCCCGGCTGCTCCATTCGGTCCGTGTCTCTGAGCTTCCGCCGGGCCGCTGCTATGCCTTCGTCGCCGGCGAGGCCGAACTCGCCAAAGCGATCCGCCGCCACCTTGTCGAGGAACGCGGCTTCGACGCTGCCGACGTCAAGGCGTCCGGCTACTGGCGCCGGGGCGAGCGCAACCACTACGACGGCCACGAG
>CAZSXA010000218.1:0-3068 GCA_964611195.1 uncultured Bauldia sp. | reverse complement strand
GCTTCACGCACCGACCCCAGCTGCGGCGGTGTCTCGATCGGTTCTTTTCGACCGGCCATTGCGCTCTACTCCCTTCGTGATGATGCCCGCCCACTGCGTCAGTGCCTCGCGCTTCTCACCGAGATAAGCGTGGCGATTGTAGACAGCGGCGACGCCGGAGACGATGCCGCTGCGATGGTTGAGAACAGCCTCGACAATGTGAGGCTGCACACCGGCCTTGGCCATGCCTGTGGCGACGGTGCGGCGGATGTCGTGCAAGCGCCAGTCGGACGCGCCGACGGCGCCGTCGAGGCGGTCCTTGAGGCGACCAAAGCCGGAGATCGGTGACCGGCCATTGGTGGTGAACACGAGGTCCGAATTGAGAAACCGCGGCACTGTCTTGAGGATGTCGATGGCGAGCGGGGGCAGCGGCACGACATGGAGCTTGGCGTTCTTCACCCGGCCTGCTGGGAGTGTCCACGTCGCCGTGTCGAGATCGAGTTCGGACCTGCGCATGCCGGCGACCTCGCCGCGACGTTGACCCGTGAGGACGAGCATGTGTGTGAATGGGCCGAACGGGAAACCCTCGTCGTCGGCGGCCAGCCACAGGCGCGCCAGCTCATCATCGTCGAGCACGCGGTCGCGTGGGATCTCTTTTGACGGCGCTTTCAGGCCGGCCACAGGGCTGGTTTCGATGACGCCGCGGTCAACACACCAGTTCAGCATTCTCTTGACCGCAGCGAGCGCCCTATTTGCTCGTACCGGCGATCCAGCGGCAACGATATCGTCGATGACACGCACGACGTCGGCGCGACGGATGCCATCGATGGGGATTGCGTTCAGTGAGCCGAACTTGGTGAGGGTGCGCTGTGTGCCGCGCCAGTCCCGATTGCGCGGCCTAGCGTAGAGCTCGATGAACTGATCGACCAGTTCGCCGAAGGTAGGTGTCGACGTCTTGTCGTCGTCGCGGGTGAAGCGACCGATCTGCACATCGCGTAGGACGGTGCGCCCCATCTCGCGCGCTTCGGCGAGGCGGAGGACCGGATAGGCGCCGAGCTTGATGCGGCGAACGCGGCCATCATCACGAGCGTTGACGTACCAGACCTTGCCGCCGGTGGCCGACACGCGGAGCAACAGTCCTCGCATCAGCTCATCGCGGACTTCGTATCGCTTCGCTTTCGCAGGTGGCAGTGCCTCTATCGATTTGGTCGTCAGTCGTTTGCGCATTGAGTGCGCAAGAATACGCGACCAGATCAACCTCCGTCAGGGTACGATCTGAAGCACTTTGCAACGCAACCGGTTGGAATGCCGAGGCTATCGGAGCGCTAATTGAGAGAGCGGCCGTCGACCAATACGATCGTCAATCAATGCCATCTCTCCCTCGCATCAACGCTGCATTCGCCGATCGGTTCTTCGGCGCAGCCATTCCCGACGACAACCTTACAGCTTGTCAACCGGGGCGTTGTCCAGCTCTTGGTACGCAAGCTCTAAGGCGTTCGTTCGTGGTTGGCAGATCGAGTAACGTCTTCGGCCAGAACCATGGCTGCGAATGGCTGGAGTACCATGCCACGTACCGGTTCACATCGGGGGCAAGCGCGCCGACTCTTCGAGGACGGCAGCGTCGAGGAGCTGCCCACCCCACGAGCGTTTCGGAAGGTTTGAATCCCTATCCAATGAAAAACGTCGAGGACCAACGGAACTACTTCTCCTGGAACAGACGCGTCGGGCGGAACTGCGTGCCGCTGGATTCCATCGCCCGGAGTAGTGTGACGACGATCATCCCGACGTGTGCAACATTCTGAAAGTCACTCCGGTCGGCCAATCAATGTTGCACTTCACGCGGCCGCAAGCGGCCTTGTCCTCGCGATGATTTCCTCGCAAACTGGGTCCTGAGCTGCGGCCTGCCAAGCGTTGAATCGCTGCTTGTAGGCCTCCTCTCGAAGCGTGAACCCTTCAAGGGCCGAACGGAGGATCCCGCGCCACAGCGCTACCTCCGACTCCGGCGGCCAGAGGCTTATCCGCTGAAGGGCGGCCCATGCCGCAGCCGGGTTACTCTCGTAGTCCCCGACACCTAACTCTAGAAGCCGCAAAAGGTATCGATGCGCATCGGATCGTAGGTTGCCGACTCTGAATCTTTCGAACACTACGTCTAAACTGCGCCCAACAACTCTTGAGCGCCACTTGTCGTAGCTTTCGCGGTCGACGCTCCGATCAAGCAGAAGCTCCCACGGCTCATCGCCGCATTCTGGATGTCTAAGCCAGCTTCTCAGAACGACGTCCGCGCCATACCTCAAGTGTGGATACCAGAAGTCTCGAATTAGGGCTCGCACGGCGTCCGCTTCCGTCTCCCAGCGGGCCGTCAGCAACGCCTTAGTACACTCGGGGCGAACATGGTGGTAGTCGTGCGTGGTGCTGGTGGCCCAATCCCAGCAGGCTGCAATCAGTTCTCGTTCCCGTCGAGATAGTTCCCGATGGAGTTCAGGATCATCCTTCTCGACCAAGGTTGCGCCGAGGGTCGTAAGTTGAGCTACGGCAAGTCCGCTCAGTTCGTCGTTAGGCAATGTATCAATGAAGGCAAGCGCTGACCGAGCGCAGAGTTGCGCGTGCCCGCTGTTTGATAGAATCATCTGGACGGCGGAACGGAGCGCGCCGCGAAGCGTCTTGCGCTTCCGCTGCCGACCGCCTCCCGTCGTTTCGCGCTCGATCTCACATAGTCGCTCGAACAGAATGTGCGCACGGTCCTGGAACGCTCGAAAGCGACCGGCCAGCCTGCCCCAGGCAGTGCCGAGAAGAAGGATTGCCTGCCGCTCGCTCTCTTCGTCGGCCATAGCTTCCTTCTGCCAGAGAATATCGAGTCGGTCGCCAACTAGGTCCGCGGCTCCGAGTTCGTCTGCCCGCTCGGCAATCTTCCGGAACAGGCTACCTATCGTCGGGTTCGAAGGTTTCGCCTTAACTTGCTCGCGGGCAATTTGCATTGCCGGCCTTGCCAGATCATCTGACGAAATCAGCGGCAACAGTTCGGCCACAGCAGCTTGCCATTCTGGATCGTCGCCGCGAACCGACTCAAGGAAGTCACGAAGGAAAATGTC
>CAZSXA010000217.1:0-3074 GCA_964611195.1 uncultured Bauldia sp. | reverse complement strand
ACGCGGCCGATCTCGCCCGAGTCGCGCATCCGGCGCGCCATCAGGAAGCCGCGCGTGTAGACGGCGGTCTCCATCATCATGTACCCCTTCCCGGACCGCCGCTGCCGCCGCCGCCGCAGCCGGTGCATTCCTCCGGCACTTTCGAGATCGGCGCGCCATCCTTCGCCAATCTCGACAATGGCGCCACCGGTTACGTCCAGGGCGACTTCCAGTATGCGGCGCCCGACTTCGTTAACCTGCAGCTGATCCCGCGGCCGGGGGCGCAGTTCTCCTTCACCGACGGGTCGGAGCGCGGCTATGCCGGCTGCAGCGCGGCGGCATTCTCGTCGACTCCGGTGATGGTGTCGTCGATCTCGCCGGGTGACTTCATCTGCGCCCGCACGGACGAAGGTCGGATCAGCGAGTTCCGGATCAACAGCATCGGCCCGGTTCTGAAGATCCTCTCGATCAGCTACACGACCTGGCAATAGCCGTCAGACAGTAACTGAGAGTTGAGCCGGTCGGCGCTGTGCGCCGGCCGGTTCTCGTCTGCGCACAGGCGGAGAATCCGGGCGCAAGTTACTGAGAAACAAACCAAACGCCCCGCGCTCAGGAGATCGCAGGGGGTTGAACTTGGCGCATCGGCCCATATGTGGCACAGTACGCCTTGAGAAACGGCATGCACCGAGCGTCGTGGCCTTGCTCGCCGTAGCGGCGATCGCGATAGGTTGTCGCTCGCCAAACTCCCCAGCATGTCTCACCGGGAGATAGGTTTCAGTGTCGGCGCAACGGCGCGGGATTGTTTTTTGCTTTGCAGAATAGTGACCATCCGACCAAGGTTTCGTTCCAGGGAGTGTACAAGCTCTTTGGGCCCAATCAGACAGAGGCGATGGACCTGATCGCCCAGGGTGGCGACAAGGGCGACATACTTGAGTCGACCGGCTGCACCGTTGCGGTCGAGAACGCAGAACTGTCCATCCGAGAAGGCGAAGTGTTCGTCGTCATGGGGCTGTCGGGATCGGGCAAGTCGACCCTGATCCGCATGGTCAACGGCCTCATCCAGCCGTCATCCGGCAAGGTTATGATCGGCGATGAAGACATCGCCACTGCCGACAAGCGAAAGCTGCGCGACATCAGGCGCGAGAAGATCGCGATGGTGTTCCAGCACTTCGCGCTGTTCCCACACAAGAGCGTTGCCGACAACACCGCCTTCGGTCTGAAGGCCCGTGGCGTGCACAAGAAGGAACGTCGCGAGCGCGCGCTTGAGGCGCTGAATCAGGTCGGCCTTCGGCCCTATGCCGATGCCAAGCCCGGCGAGTTGTCCGGTGGTATGCAGCAGCGCGTCGGTCTGGCGCGGTGTCTCGCTTCCGATCCGGAAATCCTCCTGATGGACGAGCCCTTCAGCGCGCTCGATCCGCTCATTCGGCGCGACATGCAGGAGGATCTGCTCGACCTCCAGCGCCGGATGAAGAAAACGATCATCTTCATCACCCACGATCTCAACGAAGCGCTGACCCTTGGCGACCGCATCGCCATCATGAAGGACGGCAAGATCGTCCAGATCGGCACCGGCGAGGAAATCGTCGATGCGCCCGCCGACGACTATGTCGCCGCCTTCACGCAGGACGTCGACCGTTCGCGCGTCTTCACCGCCGGCAGCGTCCGTTCCAAGGCGGAAGCTTTGGAGCTCGGACAGGACAGCGTCGAGACAGCGATCAAACGGATGCAGGACCTCGACCGCGATGCGCTTTATGTCGTGGAGGATGAGAGGCCGGCCGGCGTGGTGACCTACCGGGACCTGACGTCACGGGACATCAATGGCGACGGCCTGAAGTCGGCGCTCATAACGGACTTTCCGCACACCAGCCCGCTCGCGCAGCTCTATGAACTCTACCCGCTTGCCGGAGCCGGGCTGCCGATCGCCCTGACCGATCGCCGCGGAAAGCTGGTCGGCGTCGTCGAAACGCAGGATCTGTTCACGCAGCTCGCCGCCGGTTCTGGCGACGAGGCAAGCGGTGGCGCGAGCAATGGAAGCGGTAGCGCGAACGGCGGCGGCGGCCTCCGCTCGCAAGTCGTGGCCGAAGGGGAGCGTCTGCAGTGATCAGCCCCCAGGACATTCTGTCGATCGAATTCGCCGACGCCGTCGATACCTTCGTCAAGGATTGGCTGGCGCCGAATTTTCGCCCGACCTTCCAGGCGCTCAAGGAGCCGATTGCAGCGGTTCTGGAGGGCTTCGACGTGGCTCTCAACGCCATCCCGATTCTCATTTTCATCATTGGGGTGACAGCGCTCGCCTTTTTTGTCGCGAGCATTGGCGTCGCGGCCTTCTCTTTCGTCTCGCTCAGCGTCATCGACATGATCGGCCTGTGGCCGGAGACCATGACGACGCTGGCGATGGTCATGACCGCGGTGTTGTTCTGCGTCAGCGTCGGCATCCCGATCGGGATTCTCGCCTCGCGCAGCGACATGTTCGCGCGAATACTTCGGCCGATTCTCGA
Source organism: uncultured Bauldia sp. (assembly GCA_964611195.1). GTDB lineage: Bacteria > Pseudomonadota > Alphaproteobacteria > Rhizobiales > Kaistiaceae > JADLGL01. The sequence goes on along the minus strand of CAZSXA010000217.1, from coordinate 597 downwards.
CATCATGCAGACCGTGCCGCCGTTCGTTTACCTCGTCCCGATCGTCATGCTGTTCGGCATCGGCATCGTACCGGGCGTGATCGCGACAATCGTCTTCGCGCTTCCGCCGGTTGTCAGGCTCACCAATCTCGGCATTCGCGGCGTCCGCGAGGATCTCGTTGAGGCCGCGAACGCCTTCGGTGCAAGTTCGTGGCAGATTTTGATCGAGGTACAGCTACCGCTCGCACTTCGCACCATCATGGCCGGCGTCAACCAGACCCTCATGATGGCGCTTTCGATGGTCGTGATAGCGGCCCTCATTGGCGCCGGTGGTCTTGGGCTCACTGTCTACACGGGCCTCAACCGCCTCGATGTCGGGCTGGCTACGGCCGGCGGCGTCGGCATCGTGCTCATCGCCATCATCATCGATCGGATCACGCAGGCCCTCGGCGAGGGTCAGACGGGTCGGACGCAAACGCTGTTCAAGACGCTCGCGAGCTTCTTCAGCTACCGGCGCCCCGCCGTCGCATCCGAACGGGCAGGCTGACCTGCCTTCAGGTCGCGGCGACAGCCGCGGCTTCCATGCCTGCATTCGCGGGCCGAATTCAAACTGTAGGA
>CAZSXA010000216.1:0-3102 GCA_964611195.1 uncultured Bauldia sp. | reverse complement strand
TCTGGAGAATCTCGGCTGCGTGCGGACTGAGGGCCGGACCTGGTGCCATGTCGCCTGGGCGCAGTATCCGAATGTCCAGGGCTGGGCCGCCAACGAATATCTCCGCGAATCCGGACCGCCGACACCGGCGGCGCAGCTTCCCGCCGCGCCGCTCGAGCAGCCTGCCGGTCCAATCCGCGTTGGCGTGCTGGAGTGCGTGATCGACGCCGGCGTCGGCCTCATCATCGGCGCGCGCCGCGATGTCACCTGCACCTTCTACGACGCCAACCACACGAGGGTGATCGAGCGCTATACCGGCTTCCTCGGCCGGCTTGGCTTCGACATCGGCGTGCACTCGCGGGCGCTCATGACATGGTTTGTCGTCGCCCCCAATCTCAACGCCTACGCGCCGGGCTCGTTGGCGGGCAACTATGTCGGCGCGGGTGCGGAAGCGGCGCTTGGTGTCGGCAGCGGGGTCAACGTGCTTGTCGGCGGCAACCGCAATCTCTTCACGCTGCAGCCGCTGAGCGCGGAAGTCGAGCTCGGCCTCAATGTCGCTGCAGGACTCGAGCGGCTCCATCTGGAGCGCGCCTACCGCTAACCGCTGCCAGTTCGAAACAAATCAGCTGCCGCACTCCCGGAACAACAGGAGTGCGGCGGCGCAACGCAACGGAGCCATAAAAGAAATGAAATCGAAGATCATCGCATTTGCCGCTGCGGCGGCGCTCGCATTCGGAGCAGTCGGTCCCGCCGAGGCGCAGTCCCAGACCGTGCAGGTACAGTTCCAGCCCGGAACGACCGGCGCTGCCTATGCCGGTCGTCTCGGCTCCGGCGAGGCGATCCGCTATGTTCTCAACGCCCGCGAGGGTCAGTTCATGTCGGTCAGCGTCCTCACCGCTGCGCCCTTCACCAACTACATTCTCTACGCTCCCGACGGGAGCATCATGCATGAGTCGACGCAGGCCGGCTTCGCCTATTACGGCCAGCTCTGGCAGAGCGGCGACCACGCCGTCGAGGTCTTCTACAATGGCGACGCCGGGACGTTCGCCAATTTCGATGTCGCGTTTGCAATCAGCGCCCTGGTCGGCGCGCCGCCAGCGCCTGACATGGCCGGCGTCAACGAACGCGCCTGTCTCGATGCCGTTTCTGGCCAGACCGGCAACACGGTGACTGTGCTGCGCACCGAGTTCTCCGAAGCCAACACGCTGGTGATGATCGGCGTCGGGCCACAGCTGGCGCCGTGGCGCTGCCTCGTCTCCGGCGGGATCGTCGCCGAAGTGATGTTCGCCGGTGACGAAGGCGCGATGTAGCGCACCGACGGAGATGGAGAACGTGTCCATGCGTACCCCAACAAGCCTCCTCGCTGTCCTCGCTGCCGCCGTCCTGTCGACTGCGGCAGCGGCCCAGGACGGAATCCGCACCGAGCGCGTTCAGTTCGCGCCGGGTGCATCCAGCACGGTGATCGACGATGCGATCACGGGTCGCGAGAGTGTCGACTACGTGCTCGGAGCCGCAGCCGGCCAGACGATGCATGTCCTGATGCATGCCGGCAGTCCGTCGGTCAACTTCAACGTCCTGCCGCCCAATCGCGACTTCGAGGGTCAGGCGATATTCGTCGGCGCCAATGAGGGGCGTGAGTTCTCGATGGTCCTGCCCGAGAGCGGTGACTACATCATCCGCACTTACCTCATGGGCGCTGCAGAGGACGAGGGCCGGACGGTCAGCTACCAGATCGAGATCTCGATCACCGGCGCGGGAGTGTCGGGCGGCGCCGGACAGCAGTCGACATGGACCGTGAGCGGTGTTCCGGAGGGCGACATCCTCAATGTCCGCGAAGGGCCAGGCGTCGATTTCGCAATCGTGGGTGCGCTCGGCAACGGTTCGGTCGTCGCCAATCTCGGCTGCCAGGATCAGGGCAACTCGGTCTGGTGCCGGATCGGCTTCACCGACGAGATGGGCGGCGAAGGTTGGGTCAACGCCCGCTATCTGACCGCGACGCCCGGGAGCGGTACGAACATCGATCATGGCGGCGCCGACCGGAACCTTTGCGCCAATGCGGTCGCCAATCAGGTCGGCGTCAGCGCCAACGACGTTGTCGTGACCAACTCCACAATCTCCGAGGCGACCGGCTACACCGTCATCTATGTCGGGGTGCCGAACGCCACGGCCGACTGGATCTGCGAGATCGACCGCAATGGTCAGCTGGTCAGCGTCTTCTTCAGCGGCTGATCGGCCGCTAGGGCGGTAGCGTGGTCGTGCCTCGCCGTCAGGCGGGGTCCGGCGCGCTTGTGTAAAGGGTCGTGGCGGGGTGCTGCACGACGGCCTGGTAGCGCTCGAACTGCACCAGGATGTCGCTGATGATCTGCTCGGCCGACAGCCCCATGATGTCGTATCCGGCGCTACCATCGGAGAAGTAGGTGCGCACCTCGAAGCGCTCCGACGGCCGTGCCGCATCGAGAGCGGTGAACACCGGCAGCTTGTAGCGGCTGACGCGCACGCCATAAACGAAGGAGCGGAAGCCCTCGGCGGGAACGACGAGCTTGATCCCGCCATCCTCCTCGACGTTCTCGACACTGGCGTCGACGTCGGTCTTGCCGAGCTCCTTGACGACGTCGTCCATCGCCGGGCGCACGGTCGACCCGATGAAAGCGTGCGCGTCCTTGTCCGTCGGGCTGTGCAGAATCATCGCCAAACGGCGCTGCCAGGTGAGGCCCGGCGCATGGCGATGGATCGGCCCGGTCGCCGGCATCGGCACCTTCGCCGCCAGGTCCGATCGCATGCCGCGTATCAATGCCCAGCTGAGGATGATCATGATCACCGTGAACGGCAGCGCGCTCGCGATCGTCGCGGTCTGCAGCGCGCCGAGGCCGCCGGCAAGAAGAAGCGCGGCGGCGACGACGCCTTCGATGACCGCCCAAAACAATCGTTGCGTCGCCGGCGTATTGGTTTCGCCGCCGCTGGCGATCGAGTCGACGACGAGCGAGCCGGAGTCGGACGAGGTGATGAAGAAGATCGCGACCAGCATCACCGCCAGGAACGACGTGATGGTCGAGAGCGGCAGGTAATCGAAGAACTGGAAGAGCGCGACGGATATGTCGTTTGAGACCGCTGTCGCCAGAGCAC
>CAZSXA010000215.1:0-3223 GCA_964611195.1 uncultured Bauldia sp. | reverse complement strand
AGATCCAGTCGCGTTCTGCCGGGCGGAGATCTACCGGAAGGATGTCCCCGATATCGCCTGCATGGGTTTCAAGCTTCATGCCAACCAGATGCGAGGGAGCGACGTGGAGGAATCGCTCTGGCCCTATCTTCAGAGCGACACCGCGATCCGGATCATTCAATTGCGGCGACGCAACCTGTTCGATTCATTCGTTTCTCAGCAGCGCGCCGTCCGAGCCAATGCCTGGCGGCGCGAACCGGGCAAGCCGGTTCCTGTCGGCTATGCGGACACAATCGAGATTGACGTCAAGAAGTGCCTGCGGGTGATGCGCAATCAGGAGCGACAGGTCGAGCGGGCCTGGGCCTTGTTCCAGGGCCATCAACGGTTGTCCCTCCACTACGAGGAACTGGCTGTCGCGTTTGATCAGGCTTTGGCCTCGGTCTTCGCGTTCCTCAGTGTGCCTGACATTCATGTCGATCCGCCGCTGGCGAAGATGAATACGGTCAATCATCGCGACGGCATTTCCAACTACGAGGAGGTTCGCTCAGCGCTGGAAGCCTCGGAGTTTGCCGATTTCCTGCGCTGAGGTCAGTCGGCTGTGAGGTCCCAATCCGGCGAGGTTTCGTAGCCGAGCCGGATCAGCAGATCATTTGCGTGCTCCTTGAAGAGCGCGACCATCTCCGGCGTGAAGGACTTTCGCCAGCTACCGATCCTGCCGCTGCGGAAGGTCGCCGAGCGCCCGAAGAGTTTGTCCGAGATCTTTGTGGCCTTGTCCGGGGTCAGGGCGCGGCCGACGGCGGCCGCAACATCGGTCACGGCACGCTGCTGCGCCGCATCGCTCCCGCCGCCCTGCGATCCGACGAGGTCCTCGAACCGGACGACGCACACCGACTCGCTCAGCCGCCAGCCCTCCATCTGCGCGAAGCGCTCCGCGATTCCCGGAACGCCGGCACCGTTCGACAATCGCGTGCCGGCAATGGAGATGGCGAGCCGGCGCTCCGGCTCAAGCCCGCCCAGTTCGTGCCGGCGAATATTGTCGGGAGAGCCGGGGTCGGCGAACCAGCGCGCCATCGACAGCGCCGCGTCGCGCGGGTCGCGGATCGTCATGACGATGGAATGGCCGAGTCCGATGAGGATTTGCTCCAGTTCCGGCGAATAGGGCGCGTGGGAATGGGCGTATGTCGATGGCCCGAGCTGGCCGAGCGTGTCGACGACCAGGGACCGCGGCAGGCCGGCCTTTGGCCACGGCCAGATGTAGATGCGCTCCGGATCGGACATGAACTCCGCCTCGGAATAGCCGAGCGTGTCGTCCGGCGACGACGGGATGAAGCGGCTCACGGACGATTTCGACGTGGTGTAGCCGAGGAGGCCGAGAAGTCGGGCAAGCAGGTTTGTCCCGGTCTTCTCGGCGCCGATCAGATCGACGGGTGGACGGACGCCGCTCACTCGATCATGTGCCCGGTGGATAGCCGAACATCTCGTAGTCGCGCGCATAGCGCTCGGCAACGAATGCGGCTGCTTCCGGCGTGAGCGCCGGCGCCCGTTCGGACCGGCTCGGATTGAGGGTCGGAAGCGGCTCGTCGATGTCGAACCTCTGCGAGATGATCGTCCAATCCTGATCGATGGTCTCGACCTTGCAGACCATATCCACGAGCCGATTGCCGGCGTAGTCGCAGACGCTAAGCCATTGCGGGAAGGTCCCGCGGTCCACCGCGGAATCGGGGCTGAGAACGAAATCGGAGAACGACCGTGAGGCCATCGCGGCTCGGACGGAGGGCACGTCATAGGGCGACCGATCGGGCAGGTCTCCGGTCGTCTCGAATCGGCGGCGCTCGTCGTCGCTCAACGGTTTACGGTTGGTCCTGTCGATACTGAAGCGATAGAACGAGAACAGGCGATCGAGTGGGGCACGAACGAAGGCGAAACAGAAGAACTCCTCCCATCGTTCGGCCCCGAGAAACTCGCGAATCTCGGCTGCGGTCGCGTGCTTGCCGAGGCCGATCGTACGCCTAAGGTATGCTTCCCATCGCTGGCCGGCGGGCGTGGAGCCAACGATTATGTCGTTGGCAGTCAGCAGCCTTGACAGGATCACTTCGACGCTCGTTCCAGCGCATTTGTGGAGGTGCACGAAGACGAACCGGCGGCTGAGCGAAATGACCAAGAAATCGTCCTACGTCGATCGGGCGGCATGATCGTCGAGCCCATAACCGAAGCGCTCATAATCGTCGGCGAGCTTCGCTCGTGCTGTTGTCGCAGCCGTTTGGGTAAGCGTCCACCCCAGGTCGACAGTGCTCCGGTTCCACATACCCAGTTCGACATCGATACCGACGCGCTTCCGGATCACCTGCCAATCGCGATCGAGCGTTTCTACTTTGGCCACGTGGTCGACCAGCAGGTTCCCGTCACCGTCGCATAGCCAATGCGACAGCGGGCGGGTCGCCCGAGATCTCCACGTCGTCGGCTGCATGGCGAACTCGGAGAACGAAGCCGCTGTGACCGCCGCATGCACAATCCCATAGGCATATGGTGGTCGGTCGGGCAGCGTTCCCTCCGCCTTGTATTTCTCTCGCTCTTCCGGTGTCAGTTTCTCCAAGCGACCGAGATTGAAACGGTACAGCGAGCGGAGCCGTGCGACAGGCGCGCGGATAAGTGCAAACTTGAAGAAGCTCTCCCACGCCTCGCTTCCCATGAAGTCTCGAATCCGGGTTGCTGTGCTGTGCATGGACAGCCCCAGGGCCGGGCCAAGGAACTGTTGCCCACGTATGCCGGCCGCCGTTGGTCCGAGTAGGATATCGTTTGCGGTCAGGAATGGGGCAAAGGCGGCTTCAACGCTGGTGCCGGCACATTTGGGGATGTGCACGAATACGAACTTGCGGCTAAGCGAGATTATCATTCCGACGCATCGTGAAACTGGCGGGACGGTTGTTCGCTGAGATGGACAGATTCCCGATCCTCGTTGGACTGCACATACCCAAGACGGGCGGGACAACCCTCCGGCGCCATATCGAGCCCTCGGTCGGCTGGCAGCACTACTACTCGTGCAATCCCTTCTCAATGGCGCGACGCGCGATGAACGGCAAGCCGCAATTGCCGCTCTACGGCCCCGAGCAACTCGCCAGCCTTCGATGCGTGTTCGGCCACGCGTTGACGATCGAGGAAATGTTTCTGCTCGATCCGGCTCGGCTGCGGGTCTTCACCATTCTTCGCGATCCGGTCGACCAAATCGTGAGTAGCTACAAGGAGA
>CAZSXA010000214.1:0-3253 GCA_964611195.1 uncultured Bauldia sp. | reverse complement strand
CAAAGGCCTCGATCAAATGACTGAGTTCACACCACTTTCAGCGACGATTGGCGGCATGCTCATCGGCCTCTCCGCCGGCCTTTTGTGGATCACCAATGGCCGCACCGCCGGGGTTTCCGGCGTGTTCGGTGGCGTCATGCCGCTCAAGCGCGGAGATTTCGATTGGCGGATCGCCTTCCTGCTCGCGTTGCCGGTCGGAGCGATTGTCGGTTCGGCAGTGGGTCCCGACCTTCTCACCGAGATCGACGACACCACGCCGGCGCTGTCGCTCGGGCCGCTGGCGGCGATTGGTGCCGGACTTCTCGTCGGCGCCGGGACGCGGCTTGGCGGAGGATGCACGTCCGGCCACGGCATTTGCGGCCTCGCCCGGTTCTCGGCGCGTTCGGCCGTCGGCGTGGCGGTCTTCATGGCCGTCGCAATGGCGACGGTGTTCATTGCGAGGCACGTGGCATGACCAAGCGCAGCATCATGCCGGTGGTCGCGGCTGCCGGGGCCGGCCTCCTGTTCGGCATCGGCCTCGCGGTCTCGCGGATGACGAACCCGGAAAAGGTCAAGAACTTCCTCGACATCGCGGCGATCGGCGACGGCAGCTGGGATCCGAGCCTCGCCTTCGTCATGGGGGGCGGGCTGGTGGTTGCCTTTCTGTTCTATCGCATCGCCCGGCCGATGGGGCGGCCGTTGTTCAGCCTCTCGTTTTTGCTGCCGAAGCGATCGGACATCGATCGGCCGCTGGTCGCAGGTTCGGCGCTGTTCGGCGTCGGCTGGGGGCTGTCAGGGCTCTGCCCCGGTCCGGCGATTGCCGTTCTTGGCATCGCGCCGGGTGAATTCGCGCTCTTCGCGGTCGCCATGCTAATCGGCTCGTGGACCGTCAGTTTCATTCAGTCGCGGGAATCGGGCGCGGGCGGAATGGCCGGGAATGCCGCAACGGGGTAGCGAAGAGGCCATATCGGCCGAGATCGCCGTCATCGGCGGCGGCCCCGCCGGCCTGCTCGCGGCAACGCGTCTTGCCGAGACGGGACGACGCGTCGCCCTGGTTGCTCCGGAGGCGCCGCCGGACAGTCGCACGACCGCCCTCCTTGGCGCCTCGGTCGACGCGCTGCGCCGCGCTGGCGTGTGGGACGACGTGGCGCCGACGGCGCAGCCGTTGAAGGCGATCCGGATTGTCGACGCCACGGAACGGCTCGTTCGCGCGCCCGAGGTGCTGTTCCGAGCCGACGAGGTCGGCCTGGAGGCGTTTGGCTACAACACGCCCAATTCGGCGCTTCTCGAAGCGCTGACGGAACAAGCAACATCCAGGGGTGTGTCGCGGGTTCGTGCGGCGGCGCGTGAAATCACGTTCGGCACGGACGAGGCATCGACCCGTCTGGAGAGCGGCGGGCTCGTATCGGCGGAACTCGTGGTTGCCTGCGACGGCCAGCGCTCTGCCACCCGAGCTGCGGCCAGCATCGACATCAAGGTGTCGGAAACCGGCCAGTCCGCGATCGCCGCGACGCTGAGCCACCCGCTGCCGCATGAGGACATTTCGACCGAGTTCCACGCCGAGCACGGGCCGTTCACGCTGGTGCCGCTGCCGGGGGACCGCTCCGCGCTGGTCTGGGTGACGTCGTCGGAGCAGGCCGCCACGCTGGCTGCGCTGCCGCCGGCGAAGTTCTCGAGGCGCGCGACCGCAGTCTCGCGGCACCTCCTGGGCGAATTGTCTCTCGACGGCCGTGCCCAGGTCTTTCCGTTGCGAAGTGCGATCGCGGAGCGACTCGCGGCCCGGCGCCTCGTCCTCGTAGGCGAGGCAGGCCATGCACTACCGCCGATCGGCGCACAGGGCTTCAACCTCACCGTCCGCGACATCGAAACGCTTGTGCGCCTCGTCGACGGAGCCAGCGCCGATTGCGGCGCGCTGCCGCTGACGGAGGCCTATCATCGCGGGCGGCGCGCCGACATCATCTCCCGGAAGGTTGGGGTCGATACCATCAACAGGTCGCTGCTTTCCGGCTTCCTCCCGACGCAACTGGCGCGCGGAGCCGGGTTGTTCGCGATGGCGCGGTTCTCGCCGATTCGTCGCTTTGCGATGCGCGTCGGGCTTGGCGTCAGCCCTTAGTGATCCGTCGCCGATCACCTTTCGAAGGTTGCCGTTGACAGGTCAGCGCCGACCAGTGTCTGCTCGCGCTCGCGGGGTGGCAGCAGCCCGAGGAGGCTCCGATGACGACAATCCGATCGGCGAAGTACCAGATCGGACAGGTCGTGCGTCACCGCGTCTTTCCGTTCCGCGGCGTGGTATTCGACGTCGACCCGACCTTCGACAACACCGAGGAGTGGTGGCTGGCCATCCCCGAGGAGATACGCCCGTCGAAGGATCAGCCCTTCTACCACCTGTTCGCCGAGAACGAAGAAAGCGAGTACATTGCCTACGTTTCGGAGCAGAACCTCCTGCCCGACGAGTCAGGCGAGCCGCTCCGCCATCCGCAAATCAGCGAGTTCTTTGCCGGGCGCGACGGGCCCGTCTTCCGGGCCCGCGACCTCGACGTGAACTGATCCCGCGCTGAACCGCTACGGGTTCTCGTTGAGCTGCTGCTGCTGCTCAATGAGCCGCTGGCGGGCCTCTTCGGTCCGGTCCTGGAGCGCCTGAGCTTCCTCCGGAGTCCTGCCCGGCCCGTCATAGGCGGCCGTGAAGCCGATCAGCGTCACCGGAACATCGATTCTGACGGCACCGCCGGCTTCGAGATCGGGGCGCAAGAAGCTGACGATGAGTTCACCGCCGGCCTTCAGCTGGTTGACGAATGCCGTTTCCACCTGGCGCTCGGAACGGCAGAGAGTCGGCTCGCAAATGACGTAGGGGACCGTCGTCGGCTCGTTCGAATCGACCTGCAGCTGGATGCCGGGAACCAGGAGCACGCCGGTCGGAACGATCATGCTGAGGATGATGTTGCCGGGCTCTGCCTCAAGGAACGACAGGGCGACCTGCGCGACCATCCCGCCATTCTCCTGAATGGCCTGAAAGACGACGACGCAGCCCCGTTCCTGCGTCACCGGATCCGGATTGCAGAACTTGTTCCAGCCGGAGAGGCCCTGAACAACACCCTGCCCCTCCTCCGGAGGGACTGCGTCCGGCACTGGTTCCGGCGCCTCGTCTTGGGCGATCGCGGGAGTCAGAAACGCCAATGCCAGGGTAAATATGCCTAACATTAGCAGGGTTTTGTTCCAACGCTTCGGACTCATAGATATTACCTTCCTTTCACTAATTCTCTTCGAGATTAAGGGC
>CAZSXA010000213.1:0-3300 GCA_964611195.1 uncultured Bauldia sp. | reverse complement strand
ACCGCCGCGGGTCGGGTCGGCGGCCTCGATGTCGGATTCGTGCCGGGTGAGGACGGCCTCGACACGGCCGGCATGATCAAGGCGGCGGAAGCCGGCAAACTCGACATCCTCTTCCTTTTCGGTGCCGACGAAGTCGATACGAGCCGGCTCGGCAAGGCGCTGGTCGTCTATTTCGGCAGCCATGGCGACGCGGGTGCGGAGCGCGCCGACATCATCCTGCCGGGCGCCGCCTACACCGAGAAGTTCGGGACGCTGGTGAACACCGAAGGCCGCGCCCAACGCCTGAAGCGGGCGGCGTTTCCCCCGGGCGAGGCGCGCGAAGACTGGGCGGTGCTGCGTGCGCTCTCGGAGGTTCTCGGCCGACGCCTTCGGCACAACTCGTTTGCCGAGCTGCGGGCGCGCGTCGTTGCGGCGCATCCGGAGCTTGGCAAGGTCGACGTGGCGGCGATGTCGCCGCCGTCGGCGCTGGAGCCGTTGCTGGGGACCACCGGCAAGCTCGGCGATGCGCCGTTCGGAGCGGCCGTGCAGGACTTCTACCTCACCAACCCGATCGCACGGGCGTCGGCGATCATGGCCGAATGCTCGGCGCTCGCGGCCGGCCGGCTCGCGGAAGCGGCGGAGTAGCCGATGAGCTTCTGGGAAGAATACTTCTGGCCCGGCGTCATCATCGCGCTCGAAGCGGCGGCGGTGATGATCGTGCTGCTGATCGTGATCGCCTATCTTCTCTACGCCGACCGCAAGGTCTGGGCGGCCGTTCAGATGCGGCGCGGGCCGAACGTGGTCGGACCGTGGGGGCTCTTCCAATCGTTCGCCGACCTCATCAAGTTTGTCGTCAAGGAGCCGGTGATCCCCGCCAGCGCCAACAAGGGCGTCTTCCTGCTGGCGCCGTTGGTGGCAGCGGTGCTGGCGCTAGCGGCCTGGGCGGTGATCCCGATCGATTTCGGCGCCGTCTTCGCCGACATCAATGTCGGCATTCTCTACATCTTCGCGGTGTCCTCGCTTGGCGTCTACGGCGTCATCATGGGTGGCTGGGCATCGAACTCCAAATATCCGTTCCTCGGCGCGCTTCGTTCTGCGGCGCAGATGGTCTCCTATGAGGTCTCGATCGGCTTCGTGCTGATCACGGTGCTGCTGGTGGTGGGCTCGCTCAACCTCACAGACATCGTCATCGCGCAGCAGGATGGGCTCGGCACGCGGATGGGGCTGACGCCGAGCCTCCTCGACTGGCACTGGCTGGCGCTGCTGCCGATGTTCGTCATCTTCTTCATCTCGGCGCTGGCGGAGACCAACCGGCCGCCCTTCGATCTGCCGGAGGCGGAGTCGGAGCTCGTCGCCGGTTTCGCGACCGAGTACTCCTCGACGCCCTACGTCATGTTCTTCCTCGCCGAGTATGTCGCCATCACCCTGATGTGCGCGCTTGGAACGATCCTCTTCCTCGGCGGCTGGCTCCCGCCGATCGACGTCGACTGGCTGGACTGGGTGCCGGGCTGGATCTGGTTCATCCTGAAGACGCTGCTGTTCTTCTTCATGTTCGCGATGGTGAAGGCGTTCGTGCCGCGCTACCGCTACGATCAGCTGATGCGGCTCGGCTGGAAGGTGTTCCTGCCGCTGTCGCTCTTCATGGTGGTTGTCGTCGCGGGCGTCCTGCAACTCACGGGGTGGGCGCCATGAGACTCGATCAAGCCGCACGCTCAGTTTTCCTGTCGGAGTTTGTCGGCGCGTTCTTCCTATCCATGAAGCGGTTCTTCGGTCCAAAGGCGACGCTGAACTACCCGTATGAGAAAGGGCCGCTCAGCCCGCGATTCCGGGGCGAGCACGCGCTGCGTCGTTATCCGAACGGCGAGGAGCGCTGCATTGCCTGCAAGCTTTGCGAGGCGATCTGCCCGGCGCAGGCGATCACCATCGAGGCCGGGCCGCGCCGCAATGACGGCACGCGGCGGACGACTCGCTACGACATCGACATGGTGAAGTGCATCTATTGCGGCTTCTGTCAGGAAGCCTGCCCGGTCGATGCGATCGTGGAAGGACCGAATTTCGAGTTCGCGACGGAGACGCGCGAGGAGCTTTACTACGACAAGGACAAATTGCTGGCGAACGGCGACCGCTGGGAGCGGGAAATCGCCGCCAATATCGCTCGGGACGCACCCTATCGCTGAGGCAATCCGCCCGGTCTGATCGGCTGGACGGTGCGATGGGGAGTGACTAAGACAACGGGCTTTCGCCGGAGGGGAGGGGCTTTGGCAGTGCAGTTCAGTTCCGGCGCACATCGCGAGGTCCAGGCGTAATGGGCCTTCCCGGCTTCTTCTTCTACGTCTTCTCCGCCGTGCTTCTGGCATCGGGGCTGATGGTCGTGGCTGCACGCAATCCCGTGCACTCGGTGCTGTTCCTGATCCTCGCCTTCGCCAACGCCGCGGGCCTCTTCATGCTGCTCGGCGCCGAGTTCCTCGCGCTGATCCTGGTGATCGTCTATGTCGGCGCGGTCGCGGTGCTCTTCCTCTTCGTCGTCATGATGCTCGACGTCGATTTCGCCGCTCTCAAACAGGGCTTCCTCGAATACCTGCCGACAGGCGGCCTGATCGGCTTCGTGCTGCTCGCCGAGATCCTCATCGTGATCGGCGGGGCAGCGGTGACGCCCGACCCGATCGTCGGCTCGGCCGTGCCGATTCCCGATCCCGAAGCGCTGACCAATACCGAGGCGATCGGCGAGGTGCTCTACACGCGCTACCTCTTCTACTTCCAGCTCGCCGGCATGGTGCTGCTGGTGGCGATGATCGGCGCGATCGTCCTGACGCTCCGCCACAAGGAAGGCGTCAAGCGCCAATCGATCGCCGATCAGGTGGCGCGGACGCCGGCGACGGCGATCGAGGTCCGCAAGGTCGAGCCGGGGAAGGGCATCTGATGGGCGTCGGACTCGGCCATTACCTCACCGTCGCGGCGATCCTCTTCACGGTCGGCGTGTTCGGCATTTTGGTGAACCGCAAGAACGTCATCATCATGCTGATGTCGGTCGAGCTGATCCTGCTCGCCGTCAACATCAACATGGTGGCGTTCTCGTCATTCCTGAACGATCTCGTCGGCCAGATCTTCGCGCTGCTCGTCCTTACGGTCGCAGCCGCCGAAGCCGCCATCGGTCTTGCCATCCTCGTCGCATTCTTCCGCAATCGCGGCTCGATCGCGGTTGAGGACATCAACGCGATGAAGGGCTGACCCCGGGATGGCAACGATCATCGTCATCCTGCCGGCGATCGGCGCGCTCATTGCCGGGCTTCTGACGCTGTTCAACTCGCACCGGGCGGTGAC
>CAZSXA010000212.1:0-3307 GCA_964611195.1 uncultured Bauldia sp. | reverse complement strand
CGACGCGAACCGCCATTTCGAGCGGTAGAGCGACGAGAACATGTAGACGACGCCGGCATAGAGCACGAAGAGCGGCACGATGACCGGCAGATACTCGACACGCTCCGACAGCCGCTCGGGGTCGAAGCGGATGTAGAAGGCGGCAAGCAGGGCCGCCGCGGTCATCGACAGGTCGTGCAGCAGCACGAGCGCAGTGCGCGGCGTCAACCGCGGCCACACCCTGGCGATTCGCTGCCAAATGGCCGACATTCCCAGCACTCCGGCAGGCGCAGCCGGGGCGGCCCCAGCCCCTCTAACCGTCCTGTCCGAAGCTTGATATCTGTTTCGGGCCGAAGGCTCAAATCGACAGGCGAATCTCTGCAGTGGCTTGTCACTCCCATCATCACAACAGCCCCGGTGCCGGATGAGCGGCGGCCGTGTCCTCGTTACCGGCGCCACCGGATTCGTCGGCAAGGGCGTCGTCCCGATCCTCGCCGAGGCCGGGTTCGCCGTGCGCGCTGCCGTGCGCGATCCTGCGGCGATGCCGGAGGGCGTGGAAAGCGCGGTCGTCGGCGACCTCCGGCGGCCGGTGAATCTCACCGAGGCCTTCCGCGACGTCGACTATGTCGTGCACAGCGCCGGCCTTGCCCACGCTGCCTCCGGCGTCAGCGAGGAGGCGTTCCGCGAATCCAATGTCGGAATAACCGCGGCGCTCGCCGCGGCAGGGCGAAAGGCGGGCGTGAAGCGGTTCGTGCTCCTGTCCTCGATCCGCGCCCAGACCGGGCCCGCCGCTCCCGGCGTCATCTCGGAGGCCGACAAGCCCCAGCCGACGGATGCCTACGGCCGGTCGAAGCTGGAGGCCGAGCAAGTGCTCGCCGAGGCCGGCATTCCGTTCGTGGCGCTGCGGCCTGTTCTCATCCATGGGCCGGGCATGCGCTTCAACATGGCCGCCCTCATGCAGCTTGCCCGCTCGCCCTGGCCGCTGCCGCTCGGGCGCTTCACCGCGAAGCGCTCGGTCCTCGCGCGCGACCATCTCGCAGACGCCATCACACTGGCGCTCCGCTCCGAGACGATGGCGTCCGGCCCATACATCGTCGCCGATCCCGAGCCTCTTTCGGTCGCCGACATGGTGAGTGCGTTCCGCTATGGCTGGGAGAGACAGCCCGGCCTTCTTCCCGTACCGGCCGGGATCGTGGCGGCGGCGGCACGGGTGAGCGGCCGCGGCGCCGAAATCGAGCGTCTGCGCCAGCCGCTGGTTGCCGACCCGTCGAAGCTGATTGCCGCCGGCTGGCGGCCGCGCCTGCCGGCAATGGCGGCGCTTGCGGAGACCGCCCGCCGTCATGGCTGAGGCGAAACCGCGGCCGCGGCTTCTCTATGTCGTCACCGAGGACTGGTTCTTCGCCTCACACTTCCTGCCTATGGCGCGGGCAGCAATGGCGCTCGGCTATGAAGTGGCGGTCGCGACCCGGGTCCGCGACCATGAGGCGGCGATCGCGGCGGAGGGCGTGCGCGTTCTTCCGGTGGCGTCCGATCGCGGCGGCCTCAGGCCGGCGGCGCTCGCCAACGACATCGCCCGGCTGGCATCGCTGATGTATCAGGAGCAGCCGGATCTCGTTCACTGCATCGCTCTCCGGTCGATCGTCGTCGGTGGCCTTGCCGCCGAACGGGCCGGGATCACGAAGGCGATCTTCGCGGTCACCGGGCTCGGCCATGTCTGGGTCAGCCGGACGATGGGTGCGCGGATTGCGCGGTGGATGATCCGCCGCGTGGTCAAGCGGCTCCGACGTCCCGGCAGCCGCTTCCTGTTCGAGAACCATGACGATCCGGCCGCGCTCGGCCTGCCCGCCGAGGGCAGCGACGTCGCCTTCGTTCCCGGCGCCGGAGTCGATCCTCAGCTGTTCGTTCCGGCCCCCGAACCGGACGAGCCGCCGCTCCGAACCGCCCTCGTTTCGCGGATGCTGCGCGCCAAGGGCGTCGATACGGCGGTGTCGGCGGTGAAACAGCTCCGCGCCGACGGCGTCGACGTCACACTCGATCTCTACGGCCTTCCCGATCCGGACAACCCCGCAACGGTCGGCGAGGACGAACTCCGCGCCTGGGGTGCGCTCGACGGCATCAGCTGGCACGGCCGCAGCGCCGACGTGCCCGCGATCTGGCGCGGTGCTCATGTCGCGTTGGCGCCGAGCCGTTACCGCGAGGGGATACCGCGTGCGATCGTCGAGGCGATGGCCTCCGGCCGGCCGCTGGTGACGACCGACGTGCCCGGCTGCCGCGAGCTCATTCGCGACGGCGTCGATGGGCTGGTCGTTCCCAAGGACGACCCCACGGCGCTCGCCGCGGCGATCCGGAGGCTCGTGGGCGACCCGGACGCACGCCGTCGCATGGGCGAAGCGGCGCGGCAGCGATTCGAGGAAGGCTTCAGCGAATCGGTCGTCGTCGAGCGGATCAGCGCGCTCTACCGCTCGTTCCTCGGCTGACCGCCGAACCGCATCCACAGAATCATCGCGCTGGTGATGGCGAGCGCGGCAAGAACCGCGATCATTGGGGCTTCGTCGGCCACCAGGGCCAGTCCGATCAGCACGACACCGAGTGCGATGACGAGGCCCGAGACCAGACGCTGGCCGTGGCCGCGATCGACCGCCGCCTGGTAGGCATGGTCGCGATGCGCCTTCGCCAGCGGTCGCCGTCGGACAAACCGAACGAGCAGTGTTGACGTCGCGTCGGCGAGGAAGAACATCGGCAGGATCAACGCCGCAGCGAGCTCGCCGGCGACCGCCATCTCCACGAGCAGCCACCCGAGCAGGAAGCCGAGCGTCACCGAGCCGACGTCGCCCATGAAGAGCCGCGCCGGATGCCAATTGAGCAATAGGAACCCGCCAGCAGCTGCAGCGATCGCGATCGCCGGCATGGCAAAGGCTTCGTAGGCGGTGACGCCGACCGCGAGCAGGAATGACCCACCGGCAATTACGACCGCTTCGCCCGCCGCGATGCCGTCGATGCCGTCCATGAAGTTGAAGAGATTGATGAACCAGAGCCAACCGAGCCCCGCCAGCGTGCGGTCGAGCCAGGTCGGCAGATCGGACGACACCACCGCCGCGCCGTCCGGCAGCGTCGCCAGCGCCATGGCGACGGCCACCGCCTGAACGCCGAGGCGCAAGGGGAAGCGGAGCGGGCGGATGTCGTCGGCAAACGAGATGGCCGCGACCAGCAGAGCGCCCGCCAGCACCAGAATCGGCACCGCGATCGTGCTGCCGGAGGTTGCTGTAAATGCCACCAAGATCACCGCGACGAATCCGATACCGCCGCCACGGGCTACCGGTGCGCGGTG
>CAZSXA010000211.1:0-3332 GCA_964611195.1 uncultured Bauldia sp. | reverse complement strand
GGCCGCCATCCGCAGCGCCCGGTCCTGCGTTTATATCGAAAGCCAGTACCTCGCCTCGGCCAGGATCGCACACGCCATCGCGGAGCGCCTCGAACAAGCGGAGGGGCCGGAGATCGTTCTCGTCCTGCCGCGATTCGCGTCGGGCTGGCTCCAGCACAAGGCGATGGATTCAGCGCGGACGCGGCTCCTTGGCCACCTTCGCGGGCGCGACACCCACGGCCGTTTCCGCTGCTACTTCCCGGTCAACGATCGGGACGAACCGATCTACGTCCACGCCAAGATCATGGTGGTCGACAACACCTTCCTGAAGGTGGGGTCGTCCAACCTCAACAACCGTTCGCTCGGTCTCGACTCCGAGTGTGACCTTGCGATCGAAAGCCGTCGGTCCGATGTCACGGCCGCCATCGAAAACGTTCGCAACGGGCTCGTTGCAGAGCATCTCGGCTTGTCGAGGGCGGACGAAGTGGCGGACACGATCTCGGCCAAGGGCTCGCTGATCGCCGCCATCGAGGCGTTGCGTCATCCCGATGGGCGCGGCCTGCGCGACCTTCCCAACGGCGACAATGATGCGATCGATTCAGCGCTGGCCGAGAATGAACTGCTCGACCCGGAGCGTCCGAAGAGCCTTGCGGCCCGGCTTATGGCGGAGCTCGGGATGAACAGGAAGTGACCGGGTTCGCTAGGCGGTGCTCTTCTCGCCGGTCCCGAAAAACAGCACCTGGCTGATCATCGCCTTCACCACTTCCGGATCGTACGGCTTGGAGATCAGGAAGGTCGGCTCCGGCCGCTCGCCGGTCAGCAGGCGATCCGGATAGGCCGTGATGAATACGACCGGCACGTCCATCGTGGACATGATCTCGTTCGCCGCCTCGATACCGGAACTGCCGTCGGCGAGCTTGACGTCGGCAAGGATGAGGTCCGGCTTGTCGGACCGCGCCGCGGCAACCGCGTCGGAGTGCGTTCTGGCGACCGAAGTGACCTCGTGCCCAAGCCGGCTTACCAGGGACTCAAGGTCAAGCGCGATAACCGGCTCGTCCTCGATCACCAAGATGCGGCTCGAAAGCTGGGCGGCAATATCGGCTGCCGCTGCTTCCGTTAGCGTCTCGATCTCGTCGAGCGGCCGCCCGAGAATCTCGGCGGTCTGCGAGGGCGAGAATCCCTCAAGGTGCCGCAGCAGGAAGACCAGACGCTCCTGCGGCACCAGCGACGCAAGCCGGCTGGAGGCATTGGCCTCACTGGCATCGACGGGCAGCGTGTCGGCGCTGCTGGTGTTGAGATCGACGGTTCGCCACACATGGCAGAACACCCGGAACAGCGCGACGGCGGTATCCTCGCCGTCGATCATGCTGGTGTCCTCGGCGATGGTTTCCAACGTGGCGCCGACATAGGCGTCGCCGCTGCGCTGGCTGCCCGTCAAGGCGCGGGCAAATCGCCGAAGCGGGGGAACATGAGCGATGATGCGATCCATCGGCGCCTCCAGGGAGCGTTGCTCAATCGCGATGTCGCCGTGTACGCCATCACCGCGCAGGCCGACAAGCCCCGGCCCGGCTCGCCTTGATGTCCGTTGTCGGACACATCGGGGAGTGTGGTGGGGACCCGGTCGGGTGCATCGCGGTCGTCGGGAACTGAAGAGCGATGCCCGCGTTTAACTTAGAGCAACGCGGCGCTTTGTTCCGCCTGCACTAGGTTAACCGTGTTACGGGACCATGGCTTTGATCTGCGCATGCCCTTGCTCACTTGCGCCAGGCGCCGTCCAGGGCGGCGCTCCCGATGGCCGTGGCATGCCTCACCATCGCGTCACCGGCGCAGTATCATGAGCTTCAGCGCAACGACCGGCGCCAGAAGCGAAGGGGTTCTCAAAGTGGCCGAACGACCGGTCGCAAGCTCCGGGCACGAGCATCGCGGGCGTCTCCGCAGCGTCTCCACTTCCGCGTGGGCGACTTTGGCGGTGGTCGGGCTGACGGCCGCTGCCCTGATCGCGCTCGCGATCCTCACCGTAGTGCGCGACTACCGCGCCACGTTCGATCGCGCCGAATTGACAGTGGAGCAGGCGGCCCGGACCGCCGCCGAGTACTACCGCTGGATCGTCGAGTCCGGCCTCGTCGTGCTGGACCGTGTCGACTCTTTGATCGGTGCCACGCCGACGATCTTCCTTCGGACCGAGATCGGCGAGATCGATCGCGCGATTGCTGCGCTGCCCGGCGATCCGACCGTCTGGGTGGCCGATCGCACGGGCCGGGTGGTGCTGTCGACCGACCGCGACAGCGCGCCCGTCGGTGTAGCGGCGCAGGCGTTGTTCGATGCCGAACAACCTGACGCGCGATGGGCGATTGCGAGGTTCGCGGGAGCGGGCGGAACGACGTCGCTTGGGCTTACCGTCGTGCGTAGGATCGACCGCGACGGCGAGTTCCAGGGGATCGCAGGTATACGAATCCCGCCCGCCCAGCTCGAGACCTTTGCGGAATCGCTTTCGCTGGGTGAGGAGGCGACGCTTGGATTGGTACGGACCGATGGTTGGCTGGTGGCGCGCTACCCGGGCATCGACGAAGCCGTCGACCTTTCGTCGAGACCGCTCTTCACGGAATACCTTCCCGAAGCGGATTCCGGCTCCTATATCGGCACCTCGTCGATCACCGGGCGCGACGCGATCATCGGTTACGCGACCGTACCGAACCTGCCGCTCGTGGCGGCGGCAACCGTTCCGGTGTCGACCGCGCTGGGGTTGTTCTGGCAGCGTTCGCGGCTTCTGATCCTTCTCGGAACGCCCATCATGCTGGGTCTGCTCGTCCTGGCCGGCTGGGTTGCCATGCTGGTGACCAAGGAGCAGCGCCGGCAGTTCGCGTTGCAGCAGGCTCTTGAACGCAACGAGGCGCTGCTTGCGGACATCCATCATCGGGTCAAGAACAACCTTCAGCTGGTGACGTCGCTGATCGGACTGCAGCCGGGACCTGAGGAGAACAAGCGCGAACTCATCCGCCGCGTTTCGGCTGTGTCCACGCTCCACCATCGGCTTTACCTCAACAACGACACCGGCGCGATCAGGCTCGACGAGTATCTTCGCGAGGCCATCGAAGCACTCGAGGCAAGCTACGAGTCCGACGCCTCCGTATCGCTCGAGCTGGACCAGATCGAGGTCGACATGAGCGCGGCCCTGCCGATCGCGCTGATCGCCACCGAGGTGGCCTCGAACGCTTTGCGCCATGCCTTCGACGGCCGGAAGGACGGACGCATCGCGATCCGCCTGACCCGCGAGGGGGATCAGATCACCCTCGTCGTGGAGGACAACGGCAAGGGCATGGAGAACATGCCGGAGGGCTTCGGGATGCGTCTGA
>CAZSXA010000210.1:0-3345 GCA_964611195.1 uncultured Bauldia sp. | reverse complement strand
CGCCATGATGTAGACATAGATCAGCGCGGTCACGATCGACGCCAGGCCGGCATAGGTCGTCACGTAATGGGCAAAGGTCTTGAGGTAGGCGGCGAAGGCAGTCGTCGCGATCCACCACAACGCCAGGGTGGTCGCGATCCCCGGCCAGATCTTCAGCGTCCGCCAGTCGCCGCGACCCGGCAGCCAGAGATGGGCTGCGGTGAGCGCGGCGGTCAGCAGCGAGCCGACGATCAGATAGCGGAAGATCAGGAACGAGTCGTTGAATTCCTCAAGCGCCGGCAGCCAGTTCAACAGCACTTCCCAGATCAGCGGTCCGAAGACGCCGAGAAGGGCGAGCGCCAGACCGGCAAGAGCGCCGATGACGACGAAGCCGAGGCTCTGCAGGCGCCGATAGAAAAGCCCACGCGGCAACTTCAGCCCGTAGGCCCGGGTGAGAGCCTTGCGCACCGCCTCGACGCCGTTCGAGGCAAGGTAGAACATCACCACCAGCGAGATCGTGATGACCCCGGCCCGGTCGCCGGTGAGAACGTTGTGCACCTCGTCGGCGATCCTGCCGGCGACGTTTTCGGGCATCACGTCGAAGATGAAGCTCGCGGCTTCGTCGGCCATTTCCTCGGCGCCGAAGAACCCGGCGATCGCCGCCATGAAGATGAGGAACGGGAACAGCGCCATCAGCCCGGACAGCGTCAGATGGCTTGCCATCGCAAACCCGTCGTCCTGGAACAGGCGGCCGACCGCGATTGCGATAACCCGCATCGTCCGTCTGACGCCGGGAATCTGATAGATGTGCTGGACGAGCCGATGCAGCGCCCCGCCGAGCGAGCCCCGCTTCACCTCCGGAATGTCGGACTGCTGCGTCGTCATCCAGTCATTGCCATCAGACGGAGCTTAAGATTTGAGGCGCATCCTCGGCATCGACCGCCGACAGCTCCGTTTTCTGACGTCATGGCGGACGCGCTGTGCCACGGATATAGTGTCGCAACAGGGATCGAAAGGCCCGGCCGGCCACAAACCGGCATCCGTGTTTTGCCGTATCGAGCGCATCGTCAAGCTTGCGTCCACCTCGGCGAGCACCATCTAGAAGGCATCCACCATGTGGGACATTCTCATCTACATCGCGGTCGGGCTGGTTGCCCTGGTGCTTATCGCCGGCCTCTACAACCTTTTCCGCGGCGGACCGCCGAACCTGTCGCAGAAGCTGATGCGCGCGCGCATTCTTCTGCAGCTGGTCGCGGTCGTCATCGTGATGGCGGCACTCTATTTCACGCAGTCCTCCTCGGGCTAGCGCATGGTGACGCTCAACCGCATCTACACGCGCACCGGCGACGACGGCTCGACGGGGCTGATCGGCAACGAGCGGCGGTCGAAGTCGGACCTGCGGATCGAGGCGATCGGCGCGGTCGACGAGACCAACGCGGCGATCGGACTCGCGCGTCTCGAGTGCCGCGAGATCGACGTGCTCGACCGGCTCCTCAGAACCATCCAGAACGACCTCTTCGACCTCGGCGCCGATCTCGCGACGCCTGACGACGAGGAGGCGAGCGAGGCTCCGGCTCTTCGCGTCAGCGACCGTCAGGTCGAACGGCTGGAGGAAGAGATCGACGCGCTAAACGCGGCGCTCACGCCGCTGCGCTCGTTCGTCCTGCCCGGCGGAACCTCGGCGGCCGCCAATCTCCACGTCGCCCGTACCATGGCGCGCCGTGCCGAACGGACCACCGTGAGGCTC
Organism: uncultured Bauldia sp.; assembly: GCA_964611195.1. Taxonomy (GTDB): domain Bacteria; phylum Pseudomonadota; class Alphaproteobacteria; order Rhizobiales; family Kaistiaceae; genus JADLGL01. Next base: position 1,619 of record CAZSXA010000210.1, on the reverse strand, counting down.
GCGGAATCGCCGGGCGAAGCCGTCGGCGGGGCCTGCACCCGCTATCTCAACCGGCTCTCCGACCTTCTGTTCGTGATGGCACGGTCGGCCAATGGCCAGGGGGATCTCGACGTCCTCTGGGTCCCGGGTGAGCATCGCTAGGCGCGATGTTCATCCCGATCCACGACCACAATCCGCGCCAATACATCCATTTTCACTACGCAACGTTCGGCCTGATTGCGCTCAACATCGCGGCCTACTTCCTTATCCAGACCACCGGGTCGGACGTTCAATACGGCCTCAGCCTGCTTCCCGCAGCGCTCGGCGGCGATGTCGCGCGGCCCGATCAGTGGGTCGTCGTTCCGGAGGAAGCGACCCTCCTCACCTACGCCTTCCTCCATGCCGACATATGGCACCTTGCCGGCAACATGGTGTTCCTCTGGGTCTTCGGCGACAACGTCGAGGACGCGCTGGGCCACTGGCGTTTTGTGCTGTTCTACTGCCTCTGCGCCATCGGCGCCGGCGCGCTGCAGTTCTGGCTCACGCCGGAATCGACCGCCCATACCATTGGCGCGTCGGGTGCCGTGGCGGGGATTGTCGCCGCTTATCTGATTCTGCACCCGCGCGTCCGCGTCTGGATTCTCCTGTTCTTCCGCGTCCCGTTGCGGCTCAGTGCGCTGTGGGTGCTCGGCGCCTGGATCATCTACCAACTGTGGAGCGCAGTGAACGCGCCCGATGTCGGCGTCGCGTGGTGGGCGCATGTCGGCGGCATCGCCACCGGCGCCCTTCTCGTCCTCGTCCTTCGACGCGACGGCGTCCCGCTGTTCGACCGTGGATTGCCATCGCGTTGACCACACTTCCACGGCGCGCTGCCAAGCGCTTGACAATGCAAGCGAGTGCGGCGCAGACGAGAACAAGGTCATGAGTTTAGAAACCCTCTGAATGGGTCAGCCAATCGCAAGCGTCGGAGTGGTGGGTGCCGGACAGATGGGAGCCGGCATCGCCCATGTCTGCGCCCTCGCCGGCTACGATGTCGTCCTCGCCGATTTGACACCGGAGCACGCCGAGGCCGGGCTCGAAACAATCCGCGGCAACCTCGCCCGCCAGACCGGCTCGGGCCGCATCTCGGAGGAGGAGCGCGCTGCTACGCTGGACCGGATCCGGGTCGCGGCAGCGCTTGGCGAACTCGCCGATTGCGATATCGTCCTGGAGTCGATTGCCGAGGATGAGGCCGCCAAGCGCGCGCTTTACGGCGAACTCAGCACGCTGCTGAAACCGGGCGCGCTCGTCACCACGAATTCGTCGACGCTTTCCATCACACGCCTCGCGGCCGCCACCGACCGGCCGGACCGCTTCCTCGGGCTCCATTTCATGAACCCGGTACCGGTGATGGAACTGGTCGAGATCATCCCCGGCATCGCGACGGCGTCCGAAACGTTCGAGACCGCCAAGGCCTTCGTCGCCCAGATCGGCAAGGTCTCGACTGTGGCGGAGGATTTTCCGGCCTTCATCGTCAACCGGCTGCTGATGCCCATGATCAACGAGGGCATCTACGCGCTCCATGAGGGCGTCGGCTCGGTCGAGGCGATCGACATGGCGATGCGGCTCGGCGCGCATCACCCTATGGGCCCGCTGCAACT
>CAZSXA010000209.1:0-3394 GCA_964611195.1 uncultured Bauldia sp. | reverse complement strand
GCGGCCTCGACGCCATGGAACGCGCCATTGACGAGTTCGGCCTCGATGCGACGACCCGTGTTGAGGAATGGAACATCCTCGGCATCAATGACGATCTCAACATGTGGGTGTTCTGCGTCGCCGATGCCGACGGTCTGGTCGATCCCAACGCCGACCGGCTGCTCATCATGACGAGTGTCAACACGGCGCTGCCGGACATCAGCGGCGTCGACCTCCGCAACTTCCTGTCCGACTGCGTGTGGGCGACCTGCCCCGCCGGTGACGGCGGCAAAGGTGAGCCGCCCGAAGGCACCATGACCTGGTTCGATTCGGCGCTCGACTATCGCGGACAGGACGGCACGCTGCTCGACTTCACCTGCCCTGCCCTCGGCGATGGCGACTTTGGCGGGATATGGGGCACCGAGGTCTATACCGACGATTCCTCGATCTGCGCCGCGGCCGTCCACACCGGCGTCATCGGTTTCGACGGCGGTACGGTCACGATCGAAATCCTGCCCGGCCGCAAGGCCTATCAAGGCACGACCCAGAACGGCCTCACCTCCAATGAGTGGGGCACATATGACGGCAGCTTCCGGGTGATCATCCCGGTCGGCTAGCACGTACAAGCGAAGGCCCGGCCAGTCGGCCGGGCCTTTGTTCACATCCTGTTCTTTTGTTCGGCGCGGGCCTGTGCCTATATGAGGGTCTCGTCTCGCCCCGTCCCAGCGCGACCCGTTGATGCCCGACCCACACAAGTTCATCTCGATCCGCGGCGCGCGCGAGCACAACCTCAAGGGCGTCGACCTTGATCTGCCGCGCGACAAGCTGATCGTCTTCACCGGCCTGTCGGGCTCGGGGAAGTCGTCGCTTGCCTTCGACACGATCTATGCCGAAGGCCAGCGGCGCTATGTCGAGAGTCTGTCGGCCTATGCGCGGCAGTTCCTCGAGATGATGCAGAAGCCGGATGTCGACCAGATCGACGGGCTGTCGCCGGCGATCTCGATCGAGCAGAAGACCACCTCGCGCAATCCGCGCTCGACGGTCGGCACGGTCACCGAGATCTACGACTATCTGCGCCTCCTCTTCGCCCGCGTCGGCATTCCCTATTCGCCGGCGACCGGACTGCCGATCGAGAGCCAGACGGTGAGCCAGATGGTCGACCGCGTGCTGGCCCTCCCGGAGGGCACGCGGCTTTATCTGCTGGCGCCGATCGTCCGCGACCGAAAGGGCGAGTACCGGAAGGAACTCGTGGAACTGCAGAAGCGCGGCTTCCAACGGGTCAAGATCGATGGGGCGTTCTACGAGATCGCCGACACGCCGACGCTCGACAAGAAGTACAAGCACTCGATCGACGTGGTGGTCGACCGCCTCGTCGTTCGCGGCGATATCGCCACCCGCCTCGCCGACTCCTTCCAGACTGCCCTCGACCTTGCCGACGGCATCGCCGTCGCCGAGTTGGCGGACGCCAAGGAGGGCGGCAAACCCGAGCGCATCCTGTTCTCGGAGAAGTTCGCCTGCCCGGTGTCCGGCTTCACCATCCCCGAGATCGAGCCGCGGCTGTTCTCGTTCAACAACCCGGCGGGCGCCTGTCCGGTCTGCGACGGGCTCGGCGCGCAGAAGATCGTCGATCCGGCGCTCGTCGTGCCGAACGAGGACCTCACGCTCCGTGGCGGGGCCGTTGCGCCCTGGGCGAAGTCGACCTCGGCCTATTACGTGCAGACGCTCGAAGCGCTGGCGCGCCAGTTCAAGTTCTCGCTGTCGAAGCCATGGCGCGAGCTTCCTGAGGAAGCCCGCAACGTCGTGCTGTTCGGCTCGGGCAAGAACTCCGTCACCTTCACCTATGAGGACGGGCTCCGCCGCTACGATACCAAGAAGCCGTTCGAGGGCGTCATCCCGAATCTCGAGCGGCGCTGGCGCGAGACCGAATCCTCGTGGATGCGCGAGGAGATCGAGCGCTATCAGACCTCGATTCCGTGCGAGGCCTGCGGCGGCAACCGGCTGAAGCCTGAGGCGCTGGCGGTGAAGATCGACGGCCGGCATATCGGCGAGATCACCGACCTCTCGATCCGCAAGGCGGCCGAGTGGGCGGAGAAGCTGCCGAAGCGGCTCAACAAGAAGCAGACGGAAATCGCCGACCGGATCCTCAAGGAAATCCGCGAGCGGCTGCAGTTCCTCGTCGACGTCGGGCTCGATTACCTCACCCTGTCGCGACAGGCCGGCACGCTGTCGGGCGGCGAAGGCCAGCGCATCCGCCTCGCCACGCAGATCGGCTCCGGCCTGACTGGCGTGCTCTACGTGCTCGACGAGCCGTCGATCGGCCTCCATCAGCGCGACAATGAACGCCTTCTGGCGACGCTCCGCCATCTCCGCGATCTCGGCAACACCGTGCTCGTCGTGGAGCATGACGAGGACGCGATCCGCACCGCCGATCATGTTGTCGATATCGGCCCGGCCGCCGGCGTCCATGGCGGCGAGATCGTCGCGCAGGGCACGCCGGCCGAGATCATGGCCAATCCGAAATCGCTGACCGGGCAGTATCTGACGGGCGCGATGGCGGTGGAGGTGCCCGACACGCGGCGGCCGATGGTCAAGAAGCGTTCGCTGAAGATCAGCGGCGCGTCGGGCAACAACCTCAAATCGATCTCGGCGTCGATCCCGCTCGGCTCGTTCACCTGCGTCACCGGCGTTTCCGGCGGCGGCAAGTCGACCTTCCTGATCGATACCTTCTACAAGGCCGTGGCGCGGCGGCTGAACGGCGCGCGCGAAGCGCCGGAGCCCTATGACAAGCTCGAAGGGCTCGAACATCTCGACAAGGTCATCGACATCGATCAATCGCCGATCGGCCGTTCGCCGCGTTCCAACCCCGCGACCTATACCGGCGCGTTCACGCCGATCCGCGAATGGTTCGCCGGGCTCCCCGAGGCGAAGGCGCGCGGCTACAAGCCGGGCCGGTTCTCGTTCAACGTCAAGGGCGGGCGCTGCGAGGCGTGCCAGGGCGACGGCGTCATCAAGATCGAGATGCATTTCCTGCCGGACGTCTATGTCACCTGCGATGTCTGCAAGGGCGCGCGCTACAATCGCGAGACGCTGGAGGTGAAGTTCAAGGGCAAGTCGATCGCCGATGTTCTCGACATGACCGTCGAGGAGGCCGCCCAGTTCTTCTCCGCCGTGCCGGTGATCCGCGACAAGATGGAAACGCTTGAGCGCGTCGGGCTCGGCTACATCAAGGTCGGCCAGCAGGCGAACACGCTCTCAGGCGGCGAGGCGCAGCGGGTGAAGCTCTCCAAGGAGCTGTCGCGGCGCGCGACCGGCCGGACGCTCTACATCCTCGACGAGCCGACCACCGGCCTCCATTTCCACGACGTCGCCAAGCTTCTGGAGGTGCTGCACGAGCTTGTCGCCCAGGGGAACACCG
>CAZSXA010000208.1:0-3439 GCA_964611195.1 uncultured Bauldia sp. | reverse complement strand
GCAAGCTGATCGCAATGGGCCGGAACATGGTCATGGCGATCCTCGACAAGGACGGTACCGAGCGCTCGAGCCACCGGCTGATCTACGGCTCGCGGCTGCTGGTCGACGAGGGCGACACTGTCGAGCGCGCGCAGCGTCTCGCCGAATGGGACCCCTATACCCGCCCGGTCCTGACCGAGGTCTCCGGCCATATCGAGTTCGAGGACCTTGTCGAGGGCGTCTCGGTCTCCGAGTCGACGGACGAGTCCACCGGCATCACCAAGCGTGTCGTGACCGACTGGCGTGCCCATCCGCGCGGCGGTGACCTCAAGCCGTCGGTCGTCATCAAGGACGGCAAGGGCAAGGTGAAGAAGTTGTCGCGCGGCGGCGAGGCCCGTTACCAGCTTTCGACCGACGCCATCCTTTCGGTGGAGTCGGGCATGGAGGTCCATGCCGGCGACGTGCTTGCACGTGTCCCGACGGAGAGCGCCAAGACCCGCGACATCACCGGCGGTCTGCCGCGGGTGGCGGAGCTCTTCGAGGCGCGCCGTCCGAAAGACCACGCGATCATCGCGGAAGCGGACGGTACGATCCGTTTCGGTCGCGACTACAAGAACAAGCGTCGCGTGATCATCGAGCCTTCGGACGAGAGCCAGGAGCCGGTCGAATACCTCATCGCCAAGAACAAGCAGCTTCACCTGCAGGAAGGCGATCAGGTCGAGAAGGGCGACTACGTGCTCGACGGCAACCCGGCACCGCACGACATCCTGGCCATCAAGGGCGTGGAGGCTCTCGCGGCCTTCCTCGTCAACGAGATCCAGGAGGTCTACCGGCTTCAGGGCGTCGTCATCAACGACAAGCACATCGAGGTCATCGTCCGCCAGATGCTGCAGAAGGTCGAGGTGGTCGACGCCGGCGAGACGGAACTCTTCGTCGGCGACCAGATCGATCAGCTGGAGTTCGAGGAGGCCAACGCCAAGGCCGCCGAGGAGCGCAAAAAGCCGGCAACTGCGAACCCGGTCCTGCTCGGCATCACCAAGGCGAGCCTTCAGACCCGCTCCTTCTTCTCGGCTGCATCCTTCCAGGAGACGACCCGCGTCCTCACCGAGGCGGCCGTCAACGGGAAGGTCGATCCGCTGGAGGGCCTGAAGGAAAACATCATCGTCGGCCGCCTGATACCGGCAGGCACCGGCGGGGCGATCAACGATGTCAAGCAGGTCGCGCGTCATCGCGATTCGCTGATCCTTGAGGAACGCCGCCGCATCGCCGCCGCAGAGGCCGCCGCCGCGACCCAGGAGGCCGAGAGGCTCCTGACGTCCGACGCGGACGGCTGATCGAAGAACCCCCGGGATGGCCGCTTGATCGGCGGCCATCCCGATCCCATCTCGAGGTGCGGCAAACCGCTCCAATCGCGCGCATTTTGCCGTCATTCAGGGGTTGACCGCCCCGAAGCTTAAAAGTAGGTTCCGCGCGCTTTCGACAGGCCGTAGGTCTCTTGCGTTCCCATGGGCGCCTCGCCCGGGAAACACGAAACCTAAACGCTGGCGAGAAACAACGCAGGCGAATTCATCGGTCGCATGATCGCGGCAAGAGATGTTGCGATCCTCTGCATTTGGCGCCCCGCCGCAAATCATCGCGCGGGCGCTTGGTCGTTTTGAACATCGACGGCCCGCTTCGGGCCGTCGTGGAGAAGGTGGCGAATGCCGACAGTCAATCAGCTGATCAGGAAGCCGCGCGAGGCTCCCGTGAAGCGCAACAAGGTTCCGGCTCTTCAGGCAAACCCGCAGAAGCGCGGTGTGTGTACGCGCGTCTATACGACGACGCCGAAGAAGCCGAACTCGGCGCTCCGGAAAGTGGCCAAGGTCCGTCTCCAGAACGGCTTCGAAGTCATCGGCTACATCCCCGGCGAGGGCCATAATCTTCAGGAGCACTCCGTGGTGCTGATCCGCGGCGGCCGGGTGAAGGACCTTCCGGGTGTCCGCTACCACATCATCCGCGGCGTCCTCGATACGCAGGGCGTCAAGAACCGTAAGCAGCGCCGTTCGAAATACGGCGCCAAGCGGCCGAAATAGGCGAGGGGAGCACCGCAAATGTCTCGTCGCCATCGCGCCGAAAAGAGAGAGATCATTCCCGATCCGAAATACGGGGATCTGGTGGTCTCGAAGTTCATGAATTCCGTCATGCGCGCCGGCAAGAAATCGGCCGCCGAACGCATCGTCTACGGCGCCTTCGACAGTATCGAGGCGCGCGCCAAGCAGGATCCGCTGGGCGTCTTCAAGACCGCGCTCGACAATGTCATGCCGCAGATCGAGGTGCGTTCGCGCCGCGTCGGCGGCGCCACCTATCAGGTGCCGGTCGAGGTTCGTCCGCAGCGCCGTCAGGCGCTGGCGATCCGCTGGCTTCTTTCCGCCGCTCGCGGCCGCAACGAGAAGACGATGGTCGATCGCCTGTCGGGCGAGCTTCTCGACGCCGCAAACAATCGCGGCAATGCCGTCAAGAAGCGCGAAGACACGCATCGCATGGCCGAAGCCAACCGCGCCTTCTCGCACTACCGCTGGTAGCTCTCAAAGGTTCGACTGATATGCCCCGCGCTCACAAAATCGAGGACTACCGCAACTTCGGCATCATGGCCCACATCGATGCCGGCAAGACGACGACGACCGAGCGGATCCTCTTCTACACCGGCCGCAGCCACAAGATGGGCGAAGTCCATGAGGGCGCGGCCACGATGGACTGGATGGAGCAGGAGCAGGAGCGCGGCATTACGATCACGTCCGCCGCGACGACTGCGTTCTGGAAGGACAAGCGCCTCAACATCATCGACACTCCGGGCCACGTCGACTTCACCATTGAGGTCGAGCGCTCGCTGCGCGTCCTCGATGGCGCCGTCGCGCTGCTCGATGCGAATGCCGGCGTCGAACCGCAGACCGAGACGGTCTGGCGCCAGGCCGACAAGTACCGCGTTCCGCGCATGATCTTCGTCAACAAGATGGACAAGATCGGCGCCGACTTCATGCGCTGCCTCGACATGATCAAGTCGCGGCTCGGCGCCAAACCGCTCGTCATTCAACTTCCCTACGGCGCGGAGTCGGACTTCAAGGGCGTCATCGACCTGGTCAAGATGAAGGCCGTGATCTGGCACGACGAGTCGCTTGGCGCGCAATTCGACTATGTCGACATTCCGGACGAGCTGAAGGCCGAGGCCGAGAAGTATCACGAGCAGATGATCGAGACGGCCGTCGAGATCGACGAGGCGGCGATGGAGGCTTACCTCGAAGGCAACATGCCCGATGAGGCGACCCTCAAGGAACTCATCCGTCGCGGCACCTGTACCAATCAGTTCGTCCCGATCCTGTGCGGCTCGGCGTTCAAGAACAAGGGCGTTCAGCCGCTTCTCGACGCGGTCGTCGACTACCTTCCGTCGCCCGTCGAGGTCGCCGACATCCGCGGCGTCGACGCC
>CAZSXA010000207.1:0-3440 GCA_964611195.1 uncultured Bauldia sp. | reverse complement strand
CCGGTCTTCAGCAAGATGCCGTCCGCCGTGTGGTGTCCCAGCATGTCGTTGGCCTGTTTGAACGCGTCGAGGTCGGCATAGAGCGCGTGGCGCGTCCCCTCGCCCACCGGGGAGGAGGCGAGGAAGCCGTTGAATGCGTGACGGTTGGGAAGGCCGGTCAGCGAATCGTGGTTGGCGATGTGCTGCGCTTCTGCCTGCGCCTTCTTCCGGGTCTCGATCTCGTCATGGACGTTGCCGATGGCAAGGCGCATCTCGAGGTGGTCGCCGACGATCGCGGCGAGATCGCTCAACTGCTCCCGCTCCTCTTCCGTGAACTCCCGGGGCGCCATGTCGAAGACGCAGACCGTGCCGATGCGGTGACCCGACTCGGTCTTGAGCGGTGCGCCGGCGTAGAAGCGGAAGTTGGGATCCCCGGTGACCAGCGGGTTCTCATTGAAACGCTCGTCCTCGGCGGCGTCGGGGACGACCAGAACTTCATCGCTGAGAATGGTGTGGCCACAGAACGAAATGTCCCGGGGCGACTCGCTCACCGGGATATCGCCACGGCCTTTCAGAAAGTTCCGGTCACGGTCAAGAAAGGCAACGAACGCCACCGGCACGTTGAATTGTCGCTTTGCGACATCGACGATCCGGTCGTATTGCCGCTCGGCGCCGGTGTCGAGGATCCGGTAGCGCCTCAGGACCTCCAGGCGTTCTTCGTCATCGGCGGGGCGGGGCGGTGGCTTGTGCATGGGTACTAAAGTCTCGTTTGACGCTGTTGTTCCGGCTTACGGGATGATTGCCGTGAAGGGGGTTCACAACCGGCGAATCCACGACGGAACAAATGGCCAACTGTATGTTTGTGATCGGGTTCTACCCGGACCCGGCCCGGCCGCGCGCGATATCCCGCAGCGATGATGCCGCGCCCTCAGTCGCTCGCGCTTGCTTTTGTTGCGGCGTCGATCTCGCGAAGCCTCGCCAACAGAGCCGGCATGTCGGCCAAGGGTATCATGCTGGATCCGTCGGAGGGGGCCCGCTCGGGGTCCTCGTGGCATTCCAGGAAGATCCCGGCAATGCCCACGGCCACCGCGGCGCGGGAAAGGACCGGCGCAAATACGCGCTCCGGTGCATCGAGGCCGGGCTGCCGCACCGCGTGAGTAGCGTCGAATACCACCGGGGCGCCCGTTTCCGCCATGATTGGCAGCGAGCGCATATCGGCGATGAGCGCGTTGTAGCCGAAGCTCGTGCCGCGTTCGGTAAGAATGATCTCGCGTGCTCCGCCGGCCGTCAGCTTGTCGACCACATGCCGCATATCCCACGGGCTGAGGAACTGGCCTTTCTTGACGTTGACGGCGCGTCCAGTCGCGGCGGCGGCCAGCAGCAGGTCGGTCTGGCGCGAGAGGAAGGCCGGGATCTGAAGGCAATCGACGACCTCGGCCACCGGGGCGCACTGATCCGGCACATGGACGTCCGTCACGACGGGGAGGCCAAGGGATGCGCGGAGATCGGCGAAGATCGGCAGCGCCGCTTCGAGGCCGATACCGCGCGCTCCGCTGATCATCGTGCGGTTGGCTTTGTCGAAGGATGACTTGAAGACGAAGCCCATACCGAGCGCCTGCGTCGTTTCCTGCAGCTTTCCGGCAACGTCGAAGGCGTGGTCACGGCTTTCCAGCTGACAAGGTCCGGCGATGACGGCCAGAGCGTGCCGGTTCGCGAGACGGACCGACCCCAGTCGAACCTCGGTGCTTGCTCCGGGCATAGCTGTGTCCATGAGGGCTAGAGATCGAGGCTCTGTTCGATGGTCACCGGCTCCGCCCCGGCGCGATTGACCACGCCGGAGGCGCTTGCCGAGTAGATCGCACCGCCATGACCGCGGATCTGGCGGAAATACTCGGCGAAGACATCGGTATGGTCCTCGCCGAATGGCTGGGCGCGCAGTTCGTGGGGCGGGGTTTCGAGGGCGGCAGTCACGATCTCGCTGGTCGTATAGCCATGATCACGCGGCAGGTCCCGGTAATCCTTCAGGACTTCCAAATCCGCGCGGATCAACGCTTTGACCGGCTCGAGCTCGTCGTAGAAATGGGACGCGTTGTCCTGCTCGACGCCGATGTAAACGATGTTGCGGGCGCCGAGAATGAGGGCGAGATGGGTGGCGCCAAGGGCGACGTTGCGGCGCGTGATGATCAGCGGATCCTCGGCGTCGAGTTCGGCGTGAAGGATCATCCCCGGGTCGAAACGCTGCCGCCGGACCGGCAGGAGGAAGTCGAGCGGCGGCGGGGCGAGCACGGGCCGCATATGGATGAAGACCGCGTCGGGGGCTCGAAGCCGCGCCATGATGTGATGGTCGAGATAGGCGGAGATGAAATAGCTTGGCGCGACCATGTGCTGGGTAAGGTTCACGCCGATCGTCGGCCGGCGCGAGAGCTCAGCCAGCATCTCCCGGCTCAGCGTCGCAAGCTGCGGTCCGGCGCCGACGATGAAGACCGTGGCTCCCTCCTCGCGATGGTTCAGGTCAAGGTGGTGCACAGTCGGTCGAATGATCTCCATCGGGGGCGTCCGGCACTATAGCAGTTTCCTGGCCACGCCATGACGACGGTGCAAGAAACGAGCGGGCCATGGAGCCGAGGGGAAGCAGATGAGCGTCCTGGTGGTGATCCCTGCGCGTGGCGGTTCGAAGGGCGTACCGCGGAAAAACCTACGCGAAGTCGCCGGCGTGCCGCTTGTCGGCAGGACGGTTGCGACGGCGCTCGCGGCAAGACGGGTCGACCGCGTCGTCGTCTCTACCGACGATGAGGAGATCATGGACCGCGCGCGGGCCTACGGCGCCGAAACCGTTCGACGCCCGCGCGAGATATCCGGCGATGCCATCATGCCCGAGGCTGCGGTCGTCCACGCTTTGGGTGAACTCGAGCGCGATGGCTACCGCCCCGATATCACCGTGATGCTTCAGAACACGGCGCCACTGGCGGCGCCGGACGACATCGACGGAGCGATCGACCTGATGCTGGCGGACGGGGCGGACAGCGTGTTCGCCGCCGCCCGTTTCTTCTATTTCCTCTGGGGCCGCGACGAGCACGGTGCGGCGGTTGCTCTCAATCATGACGCGACTGTGCGGATCGGCCGGCAGGACCTGGCGCCGCAATACATAGAGGCGGGCTCGGTCTACGCTATGCGGACGACGGGCCTCCTTGCCCATGGCCACCGCTTCTTCGGACGTGTGGCGATCTACGAGATTCCGCGCGAACGTGCGGTCGAGATCGACGAAGAGGGCGATTTCGCGCTGGCCGAAGCGAGGCTGCTTGCAGCCAACGGCGTGCGGCGCTGAGCGAATAGCGGCACGACGGCCGGAGGCAAGGCGAAACCCGAGTCGGCGCCTCGCGTAAGCAACTGATTTTGCGGGAAAACTTGGTTGCGGGGGCAGGATTTGAACCTGCGACCTTCAGGTTATGAGCCTGACGAGC
>CAZSXA010000206.1:0-3464 GCA_964611195.1 uncultured Bauldia sp. | reverse complement strand
CGACCGTCTGTCGGACCGTGGTGGCATTACCTTCGCCGCCACGTTTCGGTAATGACACATTGCCGGGACCGGAACAACAAACTCTTGCATTTCAAGGGTTCCGGTGGCGAAAGCTTGTCAGGGTAAACAGGGCCAAAATGCGGCTCCGACAAGCCTCCGCGTTATCGTTAACGATAACTTAAGATTCCCGGCGCGCCGGGTCGACCCCATTAACCATTGGTTTGGGCATCTCCCCGATGCTCCACAAAAGAGCGGTGCGACCAACCCAGAACGGATCAGCGATGCCCGGCGCCAACGACCCGATGCGCGAGTCTTATCCGATCGATCTCGATCATCTGCGCAACATCACCTTTCGCGACGCCGGACTCGAGCGCGAACTGCTGGCGTTGTTCGGCTCGCGCGCGGCGACGGCGCTGACGGAGATCGAACAGGCAGGGAGCGAGGAGGAGCGATCAGCCGCCGCACACCGGCTTTCCGGCGCGGCCAAGGCGATCGGAGCGAACGATCTCGCGGATGCCGCCGAGGCAATCGAGGAGAGCGGTACGCTGACCGCCGACAATGTCGGCGCGCTGTCTTCGGCGATGGCCGCGGTGATCGCTTTCCTGGAGGGCAAGCTCTCGCAGGGGGCGGACGTTTCGGACGCTGGATAGCCTCACTCAAATTGCCTATATGGGCGCACTGATCGGGGCGCGGCCGATGCTCGGCCGCGCCTTCACACATTGCCAACCGGGTCCCAGATGCCGAAAATCACCTTCATCGCCGCCGACGAGACCGTCTACGAAGTCGAGGCCGAGAACGGCATGACCGTGATGGAAGCGGCGATTCACAACCAGGTTCCCGGGATCGAAGCCGAATGCGGTGGGGCCTGCGCCTGCGCGACCTGCCACGCCTATATCGAGGAATCCTTCATGCCGATCGTCGGCGAGCCGGAGCCGATGGAGGAGGACATGCTCGATTTCGGCTACGATGTTCGCTCCAATTCACGTTTGTCCTGCCAGATCCGGGTCTCGGACGAACTCGACGGCATGGTGGTGCGCGTGCCGGAGCGGCAGGGCTAGCCGCCGACCGCCCGGCAGATCAGATTTCTCCTCTGTTTCGTCGCAGCCGCAAACAGTTGCTTTCTTCGGAGCAACGTTGGCGCTAAACCGACCCCAACAAACAGAACCGGGAAAACTGAGGACTATCATGAGCGAGCCGATCGAAACCGACGTCGTCATTGTTGGGGCAGGACCCGTCGGGTTGTTCGCGGTCTTCGAACTCGGTCTCCTTGAGATCAAGTGCCACCTCGTCGACATACTCGATCGTCCCGGCGGTCAGTGCGCGGAACTCTACCCGGAGAAGCCGATCTACGACATTCCGGGCTATCCGGAGATCAGCGCGCAGGGGTTGGTCGACAACCTCATGACGCAGATCGAGCCGTTCGGACCGCAGTTCCATTTCAGCCAGATGGTGGAATCGCTGGAGCGGCTCGATGACGGGCGTTTCGGCCTCACCACCGACGCCGGCACCACCTTCCGCTGCAAGGCGGTCGTGATCGCGGCTGGCGGCGGCTCGTTCCAGCCGAAGCGGCCGCCGGTGCCCGGCATCGAGGCCTATGAGGGCACCTCCGTGCACTATGCGGTGCGCAAGATGGAGGAGTTCCGCGGGCATGACGTCGTCATTGTCGGCGGCGGCGATTCGGCCCTCGACTGGACGCTCAACCTCCAGCCGCTGGCGAAGAGCCTGACCCTCGTCCATCGCCGCGACGAGTTCCGGGCATCACCCGACAGCGTGGCCAAGATGCGCGGCCTCGTCGCCGAGCAGGAGATGCAGATCGTCATCGGCCAGGTCACGGCGCTCGACGGCGCGGACGGTCAGGTGTCGCGGGTGCTGGTGAAGGACCGCGAGGGCCAGGAACTCGAGATTCCGGCGACGAAGGTGCTGCCGTTCTTCGGGCTGACGATGAAACTCGGCCCGGTCGCCAATTGGGGGATCAACCTCGAGGAGAACCTCATCCCGGTCGATACTGCGAAGTTCCAGACATCGGAGGAGGGCATCTTCGCCATCGGCGACATCAACACCTATCCGGGCAAGATCAAACTGATCCTCTGCGGCTTCCACGAGGCGGCGCTGATGGCGCAGGCGATCCATCCGCTCGTCCATCCCGACAAGCGGCTGGTCTTCCAGTACACGACATCCTCGTCGTCGCTGCAGAAGAAGCTCGGAGTGATCTGATCAGCCGGCAAGGTTGATTTCGAGTCTCGGCAGGATGCGTCCCGCGATCGAACGCGAGGGCGATAAGCCGGCGTCGATCGCGCCCATACGACGGTAGAACGGGACTGCGTTGGGGTCGGACTCGATGATCAAGGCCGACGCTCCGGCCTTCTTTGCCGCCGATTTTGCCCAGCCGATGAGGGTGCGGCCAACCCCTTGGCCCATGGCTTCAGGGGCAACGAAGAGCTTTTCGAGATAGGCGATGCCGTCCTCGATTGAGATTTCCACCACGCCTACCACGGACCCGTCGCTCTCGGCGACAGCCAGCCGATCCGGCGGCGCGTCGGCGGCGACGCTGAGCTCCTCCAGGCAGGCATCCAAGAACGCGCTGTCGTAACCCCACCGTGCTTTCGAGCGGACGCAGAGGTTCGTCAGCAAGGCGGCCTCGCCCGACCGCATCGGTCTCAGCCTTGTGGGCATAAGGAAGCCGCGCCGAGGATCAGGGGGCCTGTCGAGATCAGATTCCAGCGTACCATTCGTAGCCGTCGCCGTCCTCGTAGTAGCCGCCTTTGCCGCCGCGGATATCGGCGAAACTCTCGACCACTTCGATCTCGCGAACGAATTTCGCCATCTTGTAGCCGAGTTGCCGCTCGACGCGGAGACGGATCGGCGCGCCGTAGGCAACCGGCAATGTCTCATCATTCATGCCGTAGGCGAGGATCGTCTGCGGGTGGAAGGCGTCCTCCATGCCGACGCTCTCGTAGTACTCGCGCGGCGAGAGCTGGTTGCCGAGCGAGTCGTAGCAATAGAACACGACATACTTTGCCTCGGGGCGGATGCCAGCCTCTTGCAGGATCGGGCCGAGCTGCGGGCCGGTCCACTTGCCGATGCAACTCCAGCCCTCGACGCAGTCATGCCGGGTGATCTGGGTGCGCGCCGGCATGGCGCGGAGGTCCGACAGCGAGAGGCTGAGCGGGTTGTCGACGAGGCCGGTGACGGGGAGGCGATAGTCGGCGAAGTCGTTCGCGGCCAGCGCCTGATAGACCGGATCGTCGACATCGGTGCTGCCATTGGCGCGGAAGTGGAGCGATAGGTCGTCCTCGGAGAATTCGCGGGCCAGCGCCTGATCCGAGATGAGGAGCCGCTGCACGCGCTCGGTGAGGCCGTCGACCCGGTCGAGGAGGTTCATCGCGGTGGAATCGTTGCCGGACCAGGCATCGCAGCCGGCGAGGACAAGTGGGGGCAGAAGAGCGGCCTCGTGCTGCTGCTCC
>CAZSXA010000205.1:0-3467 GCA_964611195.1 uncultured Bauldia sp. | reverse complement strand
TTCGTCGAGTTGATGTCGATCCCTTCGTCGGCGAAGATCGTCGGTCAGAGCCCCGCCGAACTCGCCAACGTCGCCGGCGCCTTCCGCAGGGACTGGGCCGAGCGGGTGAGGGGCGAACTCGAGCGCCGGCTCTCCGATGGCGGCGACACGTTCCTTGCCTCGACGGCGTCGGAGCGTTGGCTCTCCTTCACCACGCGCTTGATGGAATCGGGCGGCTCGGTGGTGATCGTGGAAGACATCACGGAGCGCCGGGCGGCGCAGGAGCGCATCCAGTACCTGGCGCAGTATGACGGCCTCACCGGCCTGCCGAACCGCAACAAGCTGCATACGATGCTGGAGCAGGCGCTGGACTCGCTGCGCGACGACATGTTGCTGGCGGTCCTGTTCGTCGATCTCGACGGCTTCAAGTCGGTCAATGACACGCTCGGCCATCCAAGCGGCGACAAGCTGTTGCGGCTCGTCGCCGAGCGGATGCAGGCCGTTGTACCGAAAGGCGCGACGCTGGCCCGCTTCGGTGGCGACGAGTTCCTCGTCATGCTCGACTTCAAGAGCGGCGAAGAGCAGGAGATCCGAGCGCTTGCCGCCTCCATCCGCAAGACACTTACCGAGAACTTCCGCGTCGATGGCCATGACCTCTCCATCGATGCATCGACCGGTATCGCGGTTGCCCCGCGCGACGGGAGTCATCCGGACCTGCTTCTCAAGAATGCCGACCTCGCGCTCTATCACGCCAAGGCCGAGGGACGGGGCACCTGCGCGTTCTTCGAGCCGGCTATGGACGATGCGGTACAGATCCGCCGCGCGCTGGAATCCGATGTCAGCCGTGCGCTCGCCAATGACGAGTTCGAGCTCCATTTCCAGCCGCTGCTGAACGTCAAGTCGCGGCGGATCGGCAGCTGCGAAGCGCTGCTGCGATGGACCCATCCGACCCGCGGCCGCGTTTCGCCGGGCGAGTTCATCCCCGCCGCCGAAGATATCGGCGTGATCGAGGAGATCGGCTCCTGGGTGCTCCGTCAGGCCTGCAAGGAGTGCGTCCAGTGGCCGGGTCAAATCGGGGTCGCCGTCAATCTCTCGCCGGTCCAGTTCCGCAATGACCGGCTGCCCGAGATCATTCAGGAGGCCTTGACCGAATCGGGTCTCGATCCGAGCCGGCTTGAGGTCGAGATCACGGAATCGGTGCTGCTACGGAATACCTCGATCGTCGAGGAATCACTCCGGCGGATCGGCGCCATGGGCGTCTCGATCTCGCTCGACGATTTCGGAACCGGCTATTCGGCGTTGAGCTATCTGCACTCGTTCCCCTTGAACAAGGTCAAGATCGACCGCTCGTTCGTTGCCGACCTTCACTCGGGCGATCGTTCGCTGACCCTGCTGCGCGGCGTGGCCCGCCTGTCGGCGGCGCTTGGCCTCTCCGTGACGGTGGAGGGCATCGAGACCGCCGACCAGCTCGAAATCGTCGCCGGCGAGGATGCCGTCGACGATGTCCAGGGCTTCCTGTTCTCGCCGCCGCTGCCCGCGAATGAGATTCGCGAGATGATCGCGCTTCACGGCGAGGGCGTCTCCGGCAAGAGCCGCCGCCGCAACGCCGCGGGCCGCATCGTCGCCGCCTAGGGCGCGGACTTCCCCGGGGCGATCTCCGCAATCACTGAGCACCGAAACCGCCACCCGGGTCGCGTGCCTCGAAGCGGACCGTTAACCTTAACGCAAAGTAGCTATGCGTTCCGATCGCCTCAAAGCTTGGCGACAAATCGCAATTTAAATCAAATGCTTGGGGTTCGATCTGGCTGTGGCTTCGCCGTTTGCCGGCGCAGCCCCATGGTAAATTATCCCTTTAAGGATCACTAACGACCTGTTAACCAAACCTTGCGCGTCCGATTTTCTAATGCGGCGGAGTAAATGGGTATGGGCGCAGAGGCCATTGCGTCGGAATCTCAGCCTCTCTCTGAGCGGCTCTTCAATCTACTGGACCGTGTCAACTATCGCATCGTTGCGACGGACGCGGACAAGGAGGCGGCTTTCCGCCTTCGCTACGAAGCCTATCGGCGCGAGAATCTCATCGCGCCGGTATTCGGGCGTCGTCTGTCGGATCACTTCGACGACCTCGACAACACCTTCATCTTTGCCCTCGACATCGATGGCGAGATGGCGGCGACGATCCGCGTCTCGATCGGCACATCGGAACACCCCGACATGCCGGCGATGGAAGTGTTTCCGGATCGGATCGAACCAGCGCTCGAAGCCGGAATGGTGATCATCGATCCAACCCGGCATGCCACCAGCGAGGCGGCGTCGCGGGCCTATCCGGGGCTGCTTCCCTACATGACCACGCGGGTTCCGTGGATGGTCGGTTCGCACCTCAACGCGGACGCCATTCTTGCGACCGTCCGCGCGCGCCACCGGGCCTTCTACCGGCGGACTTTCGACTGCCGGGTGGTCGGCGAGCCGGGCTACTACCCGGCGCTGGCGGGCGAGCACTTCCTGATGGTCTGCGATCAGCCGGAGGTGCGCGAGCGGGTGCAGCGGCGCAATCCCGTCTTCAACTCGAGCCAGTTCGAACGGCGCGCCCTTTTCGGAATGACCGGGCAAACCGTCTCGATCGTTTGGGACGACCATGTTCCGGTTGCCCGGAACGGTATGCCGCTGGCGGGTATTCAGCTCGCTACGGCCTGAGCCGAACCAGTCGTCGTCGCGCTCTCTCGGGCGCGGCGACGGCGCTTCCCCACCCCTTGACCGGCTCGGCCCGGTTCGATGGCCTGACCTCCAATGCCGTCACGCGTTGTTCGCGAGCGCAGCTATGATCGCCTTCATGAGATGCCGGTTGCCGGAACCGGGCAGCTTGTCGAGGACGACGTAGCGGCCCGGCAACGGCATGCCGTAGAAGCCGCGCCACGGATCGCCCCACCCGTCGCCGCGGATGCAGACATTGGTCTGGCGGCGACCGTCATTCACAAGCGAGGCACGGGTGCGGCCGGAATTGAACGTCACCGTCGGCAGGCCCAGTTCGTGACCCAGCCATGAAGCGAGGCCGCCACCGGCGGAGTGGCCGATGATTGACGCGCCGGAATCGGTTGTTGCGAGAAGTTTGCGCGCCAGGCGCAGCGAGGAGCGCCGATAGCCGAAGCGGCGCTGGATCACGACGGCGACGAGATCACGCGGATCCCAGGCCTCGACTCCCTTGATCGCGATGACGCGCTCGCCGCTCACCGTGTTGCGATAACGGACAAGGTCTAGCCCGGTAAGCCAGTGGCTGCGGCGGCCTTCTTCGATCCAGCGGGGCGGCAGCGCCTGACGACGCGTGTAGGCACGGCGCATCAGGCGCGCGAGAGTGAGGAGACGGATACGCTCGTCCGGGCCGAGCGCGGCGCCGTGATCGGAGATGTCCGGCCCGGTCATTCCGTTCCGAAGGCGAGCGCCTCCAGTTCGCGGATCAGGAACCCGCTCCAATGGAGTTGCAGCGGAATGAACGG
>CAZSXA010000204.1:0-3490 GCA_964611195.1 uncultured Bauldia sp. | reverse complement strand
CAATCTCCTCCCGAGTCCTCCGCAACGCATCAAGCATCCGCTCAAGCGTCGCCGTGTCAATCTCCGAAGAAGAAGACGGCGTTTTGGACGCTACGCGGGGTTTCTTCGCCTTGCTTTCGGACGCTCCTCCTACGGCCATGTCTTCAACTTCCTCCCCAGCAGATCCGACGCCTCTGCTCCCCACGGAGGACGCCGATACAAAAAACAAGGCCGCGCAACCCGTCGGGCATACGAAGCCAGCCGTTGCCACTACCCCACTCCACGACTTCTGTCGATAGGCCGCAGAACCGGCCGTGGCGGTCACCCGGCCAGGTCGAGTTCCGGCTCGTCGCTGGTTCGGACGTGATCGCTGAAGAAGCTCCAGATGACCGCCGTCGCATCGTAGATGGCCGGATCGACCCCCCCGATTGTGAGGCTCCCGCCCGGCCACAGATGGCGGTTGTCGTTGATCAGGTGGTACTCCACCGATGCGCCTTCCGGACAGGCATAGCTCTCGCCTCGAAACGCACTCGCGAATGTCAGTCGGGAGCGGAGTTCGCAGCCGTTCGCCTCGGCCCAGAACCGGGCCTGATAATCCGAAGGCTGGAGCGGCGTGCCGTCCCATATTTCCCACAGCGGTCCGTCGACGCCCGGCTCGCGGCCGAACGGCGGTATCACGCGGTCGTCGGCGTTGTTGATAATGAGCGCAGGAACCGGATTGGACGGGATCGGCTCGTCGCCGAACAGGACCCCCGCGACGGGCGCGATCGCCGCAACGCGGTCGGAAAGCTCGATGCCGACGAGATGCGCCAGCATCGCTCCATTGGAGAATCCGGCGACGTAGACCCGGTTCGGGTCGATGGGATGCTCGGCCGTCAGTTGGTCGATGAGGGCGGCGATGAAGCCGACATCGTCGACCTCTTCCGTCATCGCCCAGCCGCAGCAATGCCGGGCGTTCCAGGTGTTGGCGAAGAGCGGCCCCGTACCATCGGGGAAGACGGCATAGAAGCCCTCGGTGCGTGCGAGTGCGCCGAACCGGGTGATCGTTGCGATGATCTCGCCCGTCGTGCCGGCGCCATGGAGCACGATGACCAAAGGCGCCGTGCCGGCGGCCGAGGTCGAGCGCGGGCCATAGATCAGGTAGTCGCGCTCAGCGCCATCATGGCGAAGGCTGCGCTGCTCCTGCGCATTGGCCGGCGCGGCGGAAACGAAGGTGGAGAGCAGCAATGCGAGGCAAAGCCACGCAAGGCGCGACAGGCGGGTGAGACGAAGGGGCATTTTCGCGAGATCGGTGGAGGCGTCCGAACGCTCCGATCTACGCGACAGGTTTCGGCCGGAAATATGGCGGCAACCTCTCGACGCCCTCAAACGGCGGCGATGTCAGGCGGCGCGACGTGCCGGGCGCGAAGCGGTTGGGATCTCGATGCCGATCTCGAGCGTGGAGACGGTCCGACCCGGGCTCATCTTCACGTTGACACGATCCGGGGCCACCCGGACGTGCTTGGTGATGGCGCCGAGGATCTCCTCGCGAAGGACCGCGAGAAGATCGGCCCGTCCGGTTGCCGATCGTTCGTGCGCGAGCAGAATCTGCAAGCGGTCGCGGGCGACCGACGCCGATCCCTTACGCCTGAAGAAGTTCAGTAGTCTCATGCTGCCCACCGGCTGAAGAGCTTGCCGAAAAGCGGACGACGGTCCTCGGGCACGATCAGGTCGACCGTTTCGCCCGTGAGCCGCCGAGCCGCATCGAAATAGCCTCGCGCGACCGCGCCGTCCGGCTTCGCCAGGGTGACCGGCACGCCGATATTCGAGGCGTGAAGCACATCGCGGCTTTCCGGAACGACGCCGATCAGCGGGATCGAGAGCACCTCCTGGATCTCCTCGATCGACAGCATCTCGGTGCGCGCGACCCGCTGAGCGTCGAAGCGGGTGATGAGCAGGAGCTTCTCCACCCACTCGCCCTGCTCGGCGCGTTCGGTCTTGGAATCGAGGAGGCCGACGATGCGGTCGGAATCGCGCACCGAGGAAACCTCCGGATTGGTGACGACGACCGCGATATCGGCGTGACGCATCGCCAGCGTCGCTCCGCGCTCGATGCCGGCGGGGCTGTCGCAGATGACCCAGTCGAACTGCTCACGGAGTTCGGCGATCACTTTCGACACGCCGTCCGCGGTCAGCGCGTCCTTGTCGCGGGTCTGAGAGGCCGGCAGCAGGGAGAGGGTTTCGAGGCGCTTGTCGCGGATCAGAGCCTGAGGGAGCTTGGCGTCGCCCTGGATGACATTGACGATGTCGAAGACGACCCGGCGCTCGGCACCCAGGACGAGATCGAGGTTCCGCAGGCCGACGTCGAAGTCGACGACGACGACCTTCTCGCCCTGCTCGGCCAGTGCCGCTCCGATTGCCGCGGTCGATGTCGTTTTGCCGACGCCGCCCTTGCCCGAGGTCACCACCAATACGTTAGACATTCTCTGCCCCACCTTTTCTCAGTTGAGTCCTGCGATGCGGATGGCATCGCCCTCCAGCCGGGCCTGAGCCGCGCGGCCAACAAGCTCAGTCGGCATATCGTCAGCAGTCTGGTAGAGGCCCGCGATCGCAATCAGCTCGGCATCAAGCCGGCTGCAGAAGACGCGAGCCCCGGCGTTGCCCACCGTTCCGGCGATCGCCCTGCCCCGGAGCGCGCCGTAGATGTGGATCGAGCCGCCGGCGACAATCTCAGCGCCCGAGGAAACCGAGCCGATGACGGTCACGTCATGCGGATAGGTGACGCTCTGGCCCGAGCGGACCGGCCGGTCGATGACGAGGATGTCGCCCTTCGGCTCCGCGGTCCGATCCGGCTCGCCGCCCTTCGAAGCGGAGGCAACATCACGCTCGCGACTGCCGGAAATCAACGGCGGCAGGTCGGGTGCCAGCGCCGCCTCGGCGACGCCCTCGAACCCCATCAGCCGGATGCTGCGCTCGCTGAGATCGCGGACCATCGCCCGCAGCGCGTCCTGGTCAAGGTCGACGGCGGAGGCATCGAGGATGATCGGGCGGCCGGCGAAAAAGCCCGGCGAGCGTTCGATCAGCTCGTCGAGCTCGCGAAACCAGTTCGGCAAGGGCGGCTCCGGCGCGATCGCCATGGCCAGAACGGAGCGGCCGAGAAGGCGGAAGGACCTGTTGGGCATTGCGCGGCGGACCTGTCGCGAACGGTTATTGTCGTTCCCTCTTGGTTCCTACGCTTATGGTTAACAGACTGTTAACGCACGGATCGTCGGCGGCGATCATCACAGCGCAGCCCGCCTCTGCGCCCATGGCATGATCCGTGTATAGTCTCCGACACAGAGTGTGGCCGGGGGGAGGAATCTTTGAAGATTCTGCTGGTTGCCGACATCCACTACGACCTTCGAAAGTTCGATTGGGTCGTGGATGCAGCGGCGCATGTCGATGTCGTGGTGCTTGCCGGCGACCATCTCGAGATCGCCTCGAGCGTCGACCGGCCGGCACAGTCGGTCGTCGCCCTGAAATACTTCAAGCG
>CAZSXA010000203.1:0-3498 GCA_964611195.1 uncultured Bauldia sp. | reverse complement strand
AGCATCACCTCCCAGAACACGAAGACCGTGATGAGGTCCCCTGCGAACACAACGCCGATCGCGGCCCCGGCATAGATGAGCGCCGAGGCGAGTTCGGCGGTTCGCTCCTGCTTCACTGCAAAGAGCCCGCCGCCGACGCCGGCAATGGCGAAGACGGTGCCAAAGAGGCGACCGAGTTCGTCGATTCGAACCGGGGCCAGTTCGAGGCCGAACCACTCGAACGACCGGCCGATGCCTTCCGGCAGCACCCACATCCAGACGAGAAGCAACGCAGGGGCAGCGACGACCACCGCGTTGCGGACCTGCCCGCGGAGGCCGAGCAATGCGATTCCGGCCAGGATCAGGAAGAGGCCCGGCGGCACGGAAGCGATCCAGGCGTCAGTCGTCATAGTAGGTGTCCCGACGCTTGAGGAGGCGTCCGAGCAAGAACGCGACCGCGACGAGCCCGACGCATGACGCGAAACCGAACCACGCCGCAAAGCCGAAGGTCCCGTCCACACCGAACTTGTCGTAATGCTCGATGAAGAAGTCCGGCACGATTGTCAGCGCGAGGGCTATCGCAAAGACGACCCACAGCAGACGGACCGCCCGCGGCCTCAGCCAGTTATCCTGCCCCGACGGCGTGCCGGCTTCGCGATCGGCCATCAGGAGCCCCCCACCAGTTCGGCCAGCGTGAAGGGCGTGCCGGGAAAGAAGAACAGCGCAACGACGCCGATCGCCGTTGCCGTCAGGGCCATGACGATCGGCAGCGGCGCTTCGCCATGTCTCACCGTCGGCGTCTGGCCGTCCGATGGGGACACGAAGGCACGCCAGACGATCGGCAGGAAATAGGCTGCGTTGAGAATCGTCGACAGCACGATCACGCCGACCGCCACCCAGGACTCGGCCTCCATGGCGCCCGAGAGCATGTACCATTTCGACAGGAATCCGGCGGTCGGCGGAATGCCGATCATCGAAAACGCGCCGATGGCGAAGGCGACCATCGTCCATGGCATGCGGCGTCCGATGCCACGGAGCTGGCCGATCTCGGTGGCGTGGGCTGCTGTGTAGACCGAGCCCGCGGCGAAGAAGAGCGTGATCTTCGAGACGGCGTGGGCTGCGATATGAAGTGCCGCGCCGGTCACCGAGATAGGCACGAGGATGGCCGCGGCGAGAACCACATAGGAGAGCTGACTCACCGTCGAATAGGCCAGCATGCGCTTCAGGTTCGTCTGGCGGAGCGCGACGATCGATGCGGCCAGAACCGTGAAACCGGCGACATAGACAAGCCAGTCCCCGGCGCCCGTCGTTGCCAGCATGCCGACGCCGAAGACGTAGACGATCACTTTGACGACCGTGAAGACGCCGGCCTTCACGACGGCGACAGCATGGAGAAGCGCCGAAACCGGCGTCGGCGCCACCATCGCCGCCGGCAGCCAGAAATGGACCGGCATCACCGCCGCCTTGCCGATGCCGAAGACATAGGCCGCCAGCAAGGCACCCAGCACGAGGGTCGACGCGGTGCCTTCGAGAATCCCGCCCGCGGCAAAGTCGAGCGTTCCCGCCAGATAGCCCGTTATGGCGATCGCCGGCAGCAGCAGGCCGATCGAGGTCGACATCAGCACGATGAGATAGGTGCGGCCGCCCAGCATCGCGCCCGGCGACGCCTTGTGCGTCACGAGCGGATAGGTGGCGAGCGTCAGCACCTCGTAGAACAGGAACAGCGTGAAGAGGTTGCCGGAGAACGCAATACCCATCGCGCTGGCGATGGCGACGGCAAAGAGCAGGTAGAACGTCGTCTGACGCGGTTCGCTGTTCCCGCGCATATATCCGATCGAGTAGACCGAGTTGGCGAGCCACAGCGTGCCGGCGACAAGCGCGAACAGGGCACCCAGCGGTTCTACCGCGAAGCCGATATCGAGGCCGGGCAGGATCGTGGTGACGAGAACGCTCGGCCGGGCGCCGTTGGCGACCTCTACGGCGAGCGCTGCCACCATACCGAACTGGAGCGCGGCACCGACGATGGTGACGCCTTCGCGCACATTCGGCCAGCGGCCGGCAATCGGGATCAGGATCGCCGTCGCGACCGGGATCAGCAGTGCGGCGACGAAGAGATCGGCGGGGATCATGGCGTGGTCCCCAGAAGCTCGGCCGCGGCGTCGGCCGCGATACCGGCGGTCAGATCCGTGTCGATGCCGAGATAGATGACGGCGGCGGCCAGCGCCCAGGCGCCGGCGATCATCAGCGGCGGCGCCTCCTCCGCTGCGGCCACCTCTCCCTTCGGCGCGCGAAAATAGGCGACCTCGACGACGCGCCCGACATAGAGAAGCGCCAGCAGCGACGACGCGACGACAAGGAAGCCGAGCCACCACCATCCGGCCTCGACGGAAGCGTCGATGAGGTACCATTTGGAGACGAAGCCGACGGTGCCGGGAACGCCAATGAGCCCGAGCCCGGCGATGACGAAGGCCGTCATCGTCAGCGGCATCTTGCGGCCGATGCCTTCAAGATCGGTGAGTTTGACCGCTCCCGTCCGTAGCACGATCGCGGCGACGGCGGTGAACGCCGCGGCCTTGATCAGCCCATGATTGATGGCATGGACAATGCCGCCGGTGAGGCCCGTAGTCGTCGCGATCGCGATGCCGAGCGTGATGTAGCCGATCTGGCCCACCGACGAATAGGCGAGCATCCGCTTGATGTTGGTCTGGAAGACGGCGACCGCCGACGCGCCGAACATCGCAGCAAGTGACAGCGCGATGAGGGTTTCGGTGACTGGAAGATCACCGAAGACAAAGCCTTCGTCGAAGACGGAAAACAAGTAGCGGATCAGCAGGTAGACCGCGACCTTGGTCGCCGTTGCCGCGAGGAAGATCGTGGCCACCGAAGGCGCGTAGGCATAGGCGTTGGGCAGCCACAGATGGAGCGGGAACAGCGCCAGTTTCAGGCTGATGCCGACGACGATGAACGCCAGCGCCGCAAGAATTGAGCGGGTGCTCTCGACGTCGCCGATGCGCTCGGCAATGAGGCCGAGATTGAGCGTGCCGGTCTGCATGTAAAGGAGGCCGACTCCGATGACATACATCGTGGCGCCGATCGTCCCCATGATCAGATACTGGTAGGCCGAAAGCAGCGCCCGCCGGTCCTTGCCGAAAGCGATCAGCGCGTAGCTCGACAGCGACGAGACCTCGAGGAAGACGAAGGCGTTGAAGGCGTCTCCGGTGATCGCGATGCCGAGAAGGCCGGTCACGCAGAGGAGATACATGGTGTAGAACCACGCCTGCCGGTCGCGATCGATCTCGCTCGCCACACTCTGGCGAGCGATCGTCACGATCACCGCGCCGATCCAGGAAACGAGGACGAGGAAGATCGCGGCGAGAAGGTCGACCCGGTACTCGATGCCGATCTCGCGCGGCCAGCCGCCAAGCTCGTAGGAGATCGTGTTACCGTCGACCACAAGCGCCAGGAGCCACGCCGAGATTGCCGCGGCGAGCCATGACACGACGACCGCGATGCCCCAGT
>CAZSXA010000202.1:0-3622 GCA_964611195.1 uncultured Bauldia sp. | reverse complement strand
TAGCAAGCGGCCATCGCCGGGTTCAAGCGGCATCCGCACCTGCGGCGCTCATGGCCGGCTCAGCGTCCGGCGAACGGCATCCTGCCAGCCGGCAATGCGATGCCGCCTCTCGTCGTCGGCGATGGCAGGCTCAAACCGGCGCTGGAGCTGCCAGGTTGCGGCGAATCCCTCCTGTCCGGGCCAAAGCCCGGCCGAGGAGGCAGCAAGCCAAGCGGCGCCCAGCGCCGTCGTCTCGAGGAAGGCCGGTCGGTCGACCGGCGCGCCGAGGATGTCGGCGAGGCGCTGCATCGTCCAGTCGGAGGCGACCATCCCGCCATCGACGCGAAGCACGGTGGCCTCGCCGCCTCGCCAATCCGCTGCCATCGCCTCCAGGAGATCGTGCGTCTGATAGGCGACCGCCTCCAGCGCCGCGCGGGCGATCTCGGCACGGCCGGTGTTGCGCGTGAGGCCGTAGAGCGCGCCTCGCGCCTCGGCGTCCCACCACGGCGCACCGAGCCCGACAAAGGCCGGCACGAGATAGACGCCGCCATCCTCGGCTGAATCGGCAAGCGCGCCGCTTTCCTCCGCGGTTCCGATGATCTTGAGCCCATCGCGAAGCCACTGCACCGCGGCGCCGGCGATGAAGATCGCGCCTTCGAGCGCGTAGGTCGTCTTGCCGCCAAGGCGATAGGCGATGGTCGTGAGAAGCTTGTTGTTCGAGTGGACGATCTCCTCGCCGGTGTTGAGCACGGCGAAGCAGCCGGTGCCGTAGGTCGACTTCGCCATGCCCGGTTGGAAGCAGGCCTGGCCCATCGTCGCCGCGTGCTGGTCGCCGGCGACGCCCCGGATAGCGATTGCGGCACCGAAATGCCTCGGATCGGTGGTGCCGAAATCGGCGGCGCAGTCCTTCACTTCCGGCAGCAGCGCACGCGGGACGCCGAAGAGCTTCAGAAGGTCCTCGTCCCAGCGATCGGCTTCGATGTCGTAGAGAAGCGTGCGCGCCGCATTGGTGGCATCCGTGGCGTGGACCGCGCCGCCGGTGAGCCGCCAGACGAGGAAGCTGTCAATCGTCCCGAAGGCGAGGCGACCGGCTTCGGCCGCCTCGCGAGCGCCGTCGATGCGGTCGAGCAGCCAGACGATTTTGGTCGCCGAGAAATACGGATCGACGACGAGCCCGGTACGCCGCGTGATGAGCGGCTCCGCGCCCTCGTCGCGAAGACGCGCACAAATATCGACCGTTCGCCGGTCCTGCCAGACGATCGCCGGCGCGATCGGTCGACCGGTTTCGCGGTCCCAAACCACGACCGTCTCGCGCTGATTGGTGATGCCGACACCGGCGATGGCCTCCGGCTCCGCCCCCGCAACCGCCACCGCCTCGCGCGCCGTGGCAAGCACGGACTGCCAGATTTCCTCCGGGTCGTGCTCGACCCAGCCCGATTTCGGATAGTGCTGCGTCAGCTCGCGCTGCGCGACCGAAACCGGTCGCTGCGCGGCATCGAAAACGATCGCCCGGCTCGACGTCGTGCCCTGGTCGATCGCAAGAACATAGTCCGCCATGGATCGAGGAATAGGCCGGCGCGGGCCGTTCGTCAGGCCGCCAGCAGCTTCTCGACCTCATTGACGAGGTCGCGGAGATGGAACGGCTTCGACAGCACCTTGGCGTCCTTGGGCGCCTGCGAATCCGGATTGAGCGCCACGGCCGCAAAGCCGGTGATGAACATCACCTTGAGGTCGGGATCGAGCTCGGTGGCCTTCCGCGCCAACTCGATGCCGTCCATCTCGGGCATCACGATGTCGGTCAGAAGCAGCGTGAACGGCTCTTCGCGGAGACGCTCATAGGCCGAGAGCCCGTTGTCGAACGAGACCACGTCATGGCCGGCCGCCTCCAAAGCCTTGGCCAGGAAGCGCCGCATGTCGTCATCGTCTTCCGCGAGAAGGATTCGCGACATCAATACCACTTCGTTCCCGCCCCCATCTCTTCGAACCCCGAGCGTCCTGCCGATTATGCGGGGGCTCGTAAAGATCGCGTGAACCGTAGCCGGGTCTGCGTCAAGTGGACAGGATCGGAGGTTCTTGGCAAGCTTGGCGAAAGCGCCGGTCGCGGCGCACGCGTAAGGATCGAGTCAGGCGAATGGGTGCAACGGCCGGCAATGGCGAGGCGAACGCCTTCGAACTGGTCGAGCCCGCCCAGCAGCTTGCCCCACTCGTGTTCAATTCCCCGCATAGCGGTGCGCGCTACGATCCGGACTTCCTCGCGGCCTCGCGGCTCGACAAGCACGCCATCCGCCAATCCGAGGATATCTACGTCGATAGATTGTTCGGTGCAGCCTTCGCTCATGGTACGCCGCTGCTTCGCGCGCATTTCCCGCGCGCCTGGCTCGACGTCAATCGCGAAGCCTATGAGCTCGACCCGAGGATGTTCGACGGCCGGCTGCCGGCCTTCGCCAACACCCGCTCGGCCCGTGTCGCCAGCGGTCTTGGCACGATCCCGCGCGTCGTCGCCGACGGTCAGGCGATCTACGCGCGCCGGATGCCCGTCGACGATGCCCTCGCCCGCATCAGGGACGTCTATGTGCCGTATCACCGGCTGCTCGCCGAGACGCTCGAGCGGACCCGGCAGCGGTTCGGCTACGCAATCCTGATAGACTGCCATTCGATGCCGTCCACGGTACGTTCGTCGCAATTCCGTGCGCGGCCCGATTTCGTGCTCGGCGACCGCCACGGCGCGAGCTGCAGCGGCCTTCTCACCGACATCGTCGAATCCTGCCTCGTTCGCCGCGGCTACGATGTCAGCCGAAATCGTCCCTATGCCGGCGGCTTCATCACGGAGCATTATGGCCGGCCCCGAGACGGCGTTCACGCTATTCAGATCGAAATCAATCGCGCGCTTTATCTCGACGAGCGGACGCTTGAGGAATCGCGCGGCTACCAGACGCTCGCGGGCGACATCGGTGGCCTGATCGGCGACCTCGTTCGTGCCGCCGACGACCTCGTCGCCTCGCCCCGCGAGGCGGCAGAATAGGAAGCGGAAGAAAAAAGGGGCCGGTCACCGAAGTGACCTGGCCCGAGTCTAGGGAGGAAACGCCCAAGGAGGGCTGCGACAGGGGAGGGTACCAACTGTCGCAAGACCGATATTGAAGCAGGACCATTACGGTTCAAGAACAAAACTTGACGGAATTGGTGACAGAGGCGGCAGTTCCACACGCAGCCTCTTCAAGTGATTGTTTGTTATAATGAAATTGGACGACGCTGTGCGACAATCAGACCGGTCAGACCCCCCGTCGGAGCCGATATCGCCTGCATATGAGGCATTCCTCGGCCGGCTGGCGGATGTCGCCGCCGCGGCGATCCTTCCGCATTTCCGAAGCACCGGCCGCGTCGACAACAAGGATTCGGCCGGGTTCGACCCGGTGACCGAGGCCGACCGCGCAGCCGAGATGGCCATTCGCGCCGTGATCGCGGCCGAGTATCCCGAACACGGCATCATCGGGGAGGAGCATGCCGACAAGGCGCCCGATGCCGAAGCGGTCTGGGTCATCGATCCGATCGACGGCACGCGCTCCTTCATCGCGGGAATCCCGATCTGGGGCGTGCTCATCGGGCTGATGGAACGGAGCAAGCCACGGCTCGGCATGATGGCCCA
>CAZSXA010000201.1:0-3665 GCA_964611195.1 uncultured Bauldia sp. | reverse complement strand
AATAACGGGTTTTGGGTGCGCGATGGCAAACCATTGAACGAACACGTCAGTGGTATTCTTTTTCTTCCTCATGTGCATCTTTGGGGGCTTCGGAACGAAGCATCCCAGCCTACACTCTTCGAAAACCCGTATGCCAATGCTCCACTTCCGGCGTCGCTTCGATCGATACACGGGTATAGCATCGTCGCCGGGAGGCTTCAGGTCCGTCACGAGCCAACACTAGCCGACCTATTGGCTATTCCGGACCCATGGCCTCCGACATACTAGGGCCCTCCTCCCTAGACCCCGAACTTGAAGAGCAGCACGTCGCCATCGGCGACGACATATTCCTTGCCCTCGTCGCGAGCCTTGCCGGCTTCCTTTGCCGGCTGCTCGCCGCCAAGGCCGACATAATCGTCATAGGCGATGGTCTGGGCGCGGATGAAGCCACGCTCGAAATCGGAGTGGATGGTGCCGGCGGCGCCGGGCGCCTTGGTGCCTTTCTCGATCGTCCAGGCGCGGGCTTCCTTGGGGCCGGCGGTGAAGAAGGTGACGAGGCCGAGCAGCTCGTAACCGGCGCGGATCAGCCGGTCGAGGCCGGGCTCCTCCAGCCCCAGCGTCTCCAGGAACTCGGCCTGCTCGGCCGGTTCGAGCTGGGCGATCTCGGCTTCGATACGCCTACTCAGGCGTTCCGATCGTCTCGATGATCCGTTGAAGCTGTTCGGCGTTTTCGTTGATGATGGCGGTTTGCTCGCCCAGGCTCTCTTGAAGATCGCCGAAGAGCTGCTCTAGCTCAAGCATTGTCTCTTCGTCCACTGCCGCCGGATCAGACATTTCGAGTTGTGACAACTGCTGGATCTGGGCGTCGATCGTGTTGAGATGGTTCGTCAGATCGTCTGTTGTCGACTGGACAAAGGCCCGTATCTGCTGATCCGGTGGGCTTGCTGGATCCGGTTGTTGCTGAGACATCGCAGCCAATGGCGCTACAGCCACGCCTGCCGCGAATAGACCGGCGGCTACCTTGCGTTTGATCACGATCCACGCCTCCTCATTGTTGCGGTTGCGTAGAACTGTACCTCAATCAGAGCTCGGCGCTACTCTACTACTGGCCGCATCAGCGATCTCGGCCACCGCCGGACGTGGCCGAGATCCGCGCCAACGGTGCGAGTGCCGGAACCTCGGCTGTTCTTGATCAAGGTTCCGGAACGACAAGCGGGACGGCGGCCCTCAAACCCCGAACTTGAACAGCAGCACGTCGCCATCGGCGACGACGTAGTCCTTGCCCTCGTCGCGGGCCTTGCCGGCTTCCTTCGCGGGCTGCTCGCCGCCAAGTCCGACATAGTCGTCATAGGCGATGGTCTGGGCGCGAATGAAGCCGCGCTCGAAATCGGTGTGGATGGTGCCGGCTGCCTGCGGCGCCCGCGTGCCGCGCTCGATCGTCCAGGCGCGCGATTCCTTCGGCCCGGCGGTGAAGAAGGTGACGAGGCCGAGCAGTTCGTAGCCGGCGCGGATCAGCCGGTCGAGGCCGGGCTCCTCCAGCCCCAGCGTCTCCAGGAACTCGGCCTGCTCGGCCGGTTCGAGCTGGGCAATCTCGGCTTCGATCGCGGCGGAAATGGCGACGGTGCCGGCGCCCTGCCGTTTCGCCATTTCTTCCACGCCGGCGGAGTGGGCGTTGCCGGTCGCGGCCGAGGCCTCGTCGACATTACAGACGTAAAGGACGGGCTTGGAGGAGAGAAGGCCAAGGCGGTCGAACTCCTCGCGATCCTCGGCAGAGACATCGAGGATGCGGGCAGGCTTGCCGTCGCGGAGGAGGGCGAGCGCGCCGTTCATCAACCCGGCGAGGAGCTTGGCTTCCTTGTCGCCGGTCTGGGCCTTCTTCTCCAGCGGCACGACCCGGCGTTCGAGGCTCTCGAGGTCGGCCAGCATCAGTTCGGTCTCGACCGTCTCCGCATCGGCGACCGGATCGACGCGGCCCTCGACATGGGTGACATCGCCTTCCTCGAAGCAGCGCAGTACATGGACGATGGCGTCGACCTCGCGGATGTTGGCGAGGAACTGGTTGCCGAGACCCTCGCCCTTCGACGCACCGCGGACGAGGCCGGCGATGTCGACGAAGGTGATACGGGTCGGGACGATGTTGGCGCTCTTGGCGATGCCGGCGATCTTGTCGAGACGCGGATCGGGGACGGCGACCTCGCCTGTGTTCGGCTCGATCGTGCAGAACGGATAGTTCGCCGCCTGCGCCGCCGCCGTCTTGGTGAGCGCGTTGAAGAGGGTCGACTTGCCGACATTGGGCAGGCCGACGATGCCGCATTTGAAGCCCATCAATCGCCTCCGCCGAGAAGCCGTTTGAGGCCGGCAAAGGGGCCTTTGGAGGCTTCAGAAGTTGAGTCCGGTTCGGCTGCTTCCGCCTTGTTCCGGCTTGGCTTTTCCGGCTTTCGAGGTGGGTCGCTCCGCGGTGCCGCGTCGCCCATCGCCTCGTGCAGGCGGTTGGTGAAGAGCGCATCCTTGCCGTCCGCGAGCAGCGGCGCGTGGTCGCCGATCGCCGTCAACAGCGGGTCGAGCCAGTCATGATCGGCCTTCGAGAAGTCGTGCAGGACATGGTGATTGACGAGATCGCGGTGGCCGGGATGGCCGACGCCGATCCGAAGCCGGCGGTAGTCGTTGCCGATATGGGCGGTGACCGAGCGAAGGCCGTTGTGACCCGCGGCGCCGCCACCGGTCTTGAGGCGGATCTTGCCGGGCGCCAGATCGATCTCGTCATGGATGACGACGATGTCGGCCGGCTCGACATTGAAAAAGCGCGCCGCCTCGCCGACCGCCCGCCCTGAATCATTCATGTAGGTCAAAGGCTTGATCAGGAGAACCTTGTCGCCGCCAAGCCGGCCCTCGGCCGTCTCGGCGCTGAAGCGTTTCCGCCAGGCGCCGAGATGCTGGCGCTCGACGATCGCGTCGGCGGCCATCCAGCCGACATTGTGACGGTGGCCGGCGTAGTCGCGGCCGGGATTGCCGAGCCCGACGATCAGAAGCATGCGACGTCACCCAATGGCGGGCGCCGCGGCCCGCTCCGTTATTCGGAGCTTTCGCCGCCCTCGCCACCACCCTCGGCGGCTTCGGCTCCAGCTTCGCCCTCGGCGCCCTCGGCTTCGGCGGCTTCGGCCTCGGCAGCGGCTTCCTCGGCCTCTTCCTCTTCCTCACGCATGCCGGCCGGCGCGGCGATCGTTGCGACGGTGAAGTCACGGTCGGTGATCGTCGGCTCGACGCGGTCGGGGAGGTTGATGGCCGAGATGTGGATGGCGTCGTTGATCTCGAGGCCGGTGAGATCGGCGGTGAAGTGATCCGGGATCTGCTCGGCGGGGCAGTGCACCTCGACGGCATGGCGAACGATGTTGAGGACGCCGCCGCGCTTCAGGCCCGGGGACTCCTCCTCGTTGATGAAGTGCACCGGAATCTCGACCGTGACGACCGAATCCGCGGTAATCCGCAGAAAGTCGACATGGAGCGGCATGTCCTTGATCGGCTCCAGCTGATACTCGCGCGGGATCACGCGCATCGGCTTGCCGTCGACATCGAGGTTGATGACCGTCGTCAGGAAGCCGCCGCGATGGATGCGGAGGTCGACTTCCTTGTAGGGAAGCGTGACCGGCAAGGGCGGCTCCTTGCCGCCATAGATTATACCGGGGATC
>CAZSXA010000200.1:0-3686 GCA_964611195.1 uncultured Bauldia sp. | reverse complement strand
CGGGATCGCCCGATTCGATATAGAAGACGGCCTCCGGTTCGAGGAAGAGCTCGGGCTCCTCCACCGGCGCACCGGCCGGATCGCCGGCTTCGTCTCCGGCGCCGGCGACGTCGGCCGGATCGCCGTCCTCACCGGCTTCGCCATCGCCGGCCCCGTCGGCGTCTGCATCGGCGGCCAGAGCAGCCTCGTCGCCGCCCTCATCGTCATTGCCGAGTACCGAATCGATGAAGTCCTCGACCTGCTCCCATTCGGTCGCCGCGAAATAGGCGCCCGCCGCCAAGATCAGCACGAGGAGCACCGCGATCGTGATTCGTCCGCCTGTCGTCCGGCGCTGGCGTCGGGGCGGACGCTCCCATCCCCGACCACCGGACCGGGCCCTGGACGCGGCATCGCGCGGCTGTCCCCGTGGCGGTGGCGGCGTCGTATCGACATCGGTCACGTTGGGCGCCCGTTCGAAGGGCGTCTGCGCTGGGGCGGCGCGCGGCGCTGCGCGCGGACGCACGGGAGGCGTCACCACCTCGGCATAGGCAGCGTCCTCGTCCCTCTGCGACTGCTCTTCGCCATGGCCGGGAAGCGGTTCTTCCTCCTCTTCTTCGGCCGGCGGCTCCGGTTCCAAAGGTTGGCGATAGGATTGGGGTTCGGGCTCCGCTTCTGCCGGAGGCTCGGGCTGCGGCTGCGTGGCCCGCTCCTGGGTCGCGGCGGCGCGCGCCACGTCGGGGCCGGCACCAAGCGCCTCGGCCAACGCCTGTTCGGCGCGGCGAGAGATCTCTTCTTCCGACAACGCGGCGGCCGCTGCGGCCTCAACGGCTTCTCGCTCGACGCGGCGGATAGCATCCTCGAGCGCAAGGCGCTGCTTGGAGATCTCCGCGGCGGGAAGCGGCGGGTCGATCGCCTTCAACTGCTTGATGAGTGCGCTGCGCGCCTTGACGTAAATCTCGCGACGGGACGCTTCGTCATTCCGCGGCAGCGCCCCTACAGCGCGGTTCAGAAGAGCGTAGTATTCCGCCATCGAACAACTCCACGCCGCAGATCGCGGCTACTCATCGATCCTCAAAGGGATCTTGTACAAGCACTGTATCGTCGCGCTCCGGACTTGTTGACAACAATGCGACCGGCGCTCCGATCAGCTCCTCCACATGCCTTACATATTTGACGGCCTGGGCCGGAAGATCGGCCCAGCGGCGTGCCCCCTTGGTCGTGGCCTGCCAGCCCCCCATTGTCTCGTACACCGGCTCGACGCGCTGCTGGTCGAACTGCGAGCCGGGCAGATAGTCCAATTGCCGCCCGTCGAGCTTATATGCAACGCATATCTTGATTTCGTCCAATCCGTCGAGAACATCGAGCTTGGTGAGCGCCACGCCGTCGATGCCCATGACCTGGACCATCTGGCGGACGAGAACGGCGTCGAACCAGCCGCAGCGGCGCTTTCTGCCGGTTACGGTGCCGAACTCCGCACCGCGATTGCCGAGGAAGTCGCCCACGGCATTATCCTGCTCGGTCGGGAACGGCCCCTCGCCGACCCGCGTCGTGTAGGCCTTGGTGATGCCAAGCACATAGCCGACCGACCCCGGACCGATACCCGAACCCGCGGCCGCCTGCCCGGCGACGGTATGGGAGGAGGTCACGAACGGATAGGTGCCGTGATCCACGTCGAGAAGCCCGCCCTGCGCGCCCTCGAACAGAATGCGCTTGCCGGCGCGGTGATGCTTTTCCATCAGCCGCCACACCGGCTCGGCGAACGGCACGATGCGGTCGGCGACGGCGGTCAGCTCGTCGATGACCTCCGACGGCCTGATGGGCGACTGGCCGAGACCGCTACGGAGCGCGTTGTGGTGCGCGAGCAGGCGATCGACCCGTTCCGGCAGGTGCTGCGGCGAAGCGAGATCGAGGACCCGAATGGCGCGGCGGCCGACCTTGTCCTCATAGGCCGGCCCGATGCCGCGCCGCGTCGTGCCGATCGCTGTGCCGGATTCGGCTGCCGCGGTCTCGCGAAGCGCGTCGAGATCGCGGTGCAGCGAGAGGATCAGCGGCGCATTCTCGGCAATGCGCAGGTTCTCAGGTGTGACAGTGACACCCTGCTCGGCGAGCCGGTCGATCTCGGCGCAAAGCGCATGCGGATCGACGACGACGCCATTGCCGATAACCGAGAGCTTCCCCGGCCGGACGACACCGGACGGCAGGAGGCTCAGCTTGAACGAGGTGCCGTCGACGACGAGCGTGTGGCCGGCATTGTGCCCGCCCTGAAACCGCACCACGACCTCGGCGCGCTCCGATAGCCAGTCGACGATCTTGCCCTTGCCCTCGTCGCCCCACTGCGATCCGACGACCACGACGTTCGGCATAAGGCTTCCATTCCCTTCCGGTGTGACAGGCGCGCCGGCCGGCGGCCCGATGGCGGGCCCTCATACACCAACGGGGCGGAAGGCGGCAAAAGGAGCCGACCGCAGATGCCCCGGTCTGCCAATCGGCCCCGGGGTCAAGCCCGAGGCGAGAGTTCTGGGTATTCGGCGAGGCGGGCTCGGCTGCGTTGCTCCGGCCGACCGAAACGGCCGGCCGGAGCGTGTTCTTACGCGGCTTACTCGACGCCGTAGACGAAGAGATCCGCCGGCCACGACACCGTGTAGGCGTTGACGATCTCGCGGCTCCCGCCGGGCTCGTATTCGTACGTCCAGGCAACGACGCCGCGGCGGCCGTTGACATCCTCTTCCGTCGGCTCGGTCGTCTGCGGCAGCCGCTCGACCGTCACTCGCTCATCGTCGGCAACCGGCATGCGGTCGACGATCGTGATCTCGATCGCGCGGTCATGGTTGTTGACCACCGTCGCGACATATTCGCGGGTGTCGTAGGCGATGCGCGTGAGCAGCCCGAGCTCGCCGGTCTCGCGATCGGCCAACGTCCAGCTGACGCGCACCTGATCGTCCGGACCGAAACCGATCTCGACCTCTTCGCCGGGATTGGCGAAGGCCATACGGCTGCTGCCGACAAACGCGTCGTCGCGGAAGAGGCTGACCTCCCCGGCGAGCAATGGCGCACCGGAGTCGAGCGTGAAGGCGGCGGTGAGGAATGCCTGGTCGGAGAACCGCGGCGCCGCCTCGACGAAGAGCCGCGCGTCGGCCTCGTCGGTGGCGAGCCGGACGGCACGCGAACCGCCGCCGCTGGCGACGCTCACCGGGTTGGGCACGATGAAGTCGGCGCGGAAATCGCCGAAATCGGCGATCGCCTCCACTTCGTCGAGGAACGCCCCGTCATCAGCATCGAGAAGACCGGCAGCGATCTCCTGCTCCGCCGCCTCCGCAGCCGGCGCCGGTATCGCGAGAACCCGCTCGTTGCGTTCATAGACGCCAACGAGCGACTCGAAGACCGGCGGCGCATTGGTGCCGCCGGACGGCCGACTCGTAGATAGCGTCAGCGTGACGTCGCTCCAATCCTCGCCGGTGTTCTGGACGATCTCGGCACGGCGCACGAGTTCGACCATCGGCTCCGCGTCGGCGCCGCCGGTGTGGAGGATCGCGTCATAGACCGGCGCCCAGCTGGCATTGCCGACCTGATAAGTGACTTCCATCTCGCCGCTGGTCGTGGAGACCGCCGAGGTTTCGATGCGAAGTTCGAGTGATGGCGGGTCGGAGGGAAGGTTGGCGATCTCGTCGAGGATCTCTTCGATCTCTTCCTCGATCTCGCGCTGCTGG
>CAZSXA010000199.1:0-3745 GCA_964611195.1 uncultured Bauldia sp. | reverse complement strand
TTCCTGCCCGACGATGAGGCGGCCGAAATAGCTCAAGGTCTCAGTGATGATGAATGCTGTCTCATCGACGCCCTGCCACAACGCCTCATGAACCGGCAGGTACTCGGTCGTCGCCTCGCCTTCCTTGATGTTCTGCTGGATGCCGATCAGGCCGCGGCGGTAGGTCCCGCCCACCGGATCGTCGGTTTCCTCGGCACGAGGCGTAACGAAGAGCTCGACCGGTACGCCGCCCCGGTCGACCTCGACGAGAAGCTCCTCGCCGGCGCTCAGGCTGACGATTCGCTGGAACTCGGCAAAGCTGGTGATCTCCTCGCCGTCGATCGCCGTGACGCGGTCGCCGATCTCGAAGCCGGCCTGCTCGGCCGGCGAATCAGCCACGATCTCGTCGACCTCGGGCGGGATCACGGACCGGCCGACGAACGCGGCGATCACCGCAAAGATGAGCACTCCGAGAACGAAATTGGCAAGCGGCCCGGCCGCAACGATGGCCGCCCGCGTGCCGACCGACTGCGTGGCGAATGCGACGCGCCGCTCCCGTTCGTCAAGCTGCGCGAGCGCCTCGCGGCCGGCGGAACTGGCGACATTCTCATCGCCGATGAATCGTACATATCCGCCGAGCGGGATCAGCGAGAGTCGCCAGCGCGTGCCCTTCTTGTCGGTGAAGCCGATGATCTCGCGGCCGAAGCCGACCGAGAACACCTTCACGGCGACGCCGTTCCAGCGTGCCACGGCGAAATGGCCGAGTTCATGGACGAACACGACCAGCGTCAGAATGAAAAGGAAGGGGATGATGAGATCGACGGTGAAGCTGCCGATCCCTTGCAGAAGGTCCATCAGCCCGCCCCGGCTGTGGACTGCCGGCCGCTTCGTGAGGTCACGGCCTCGCGCGCAAGCCGGCGGCCTTCGTCGTCCATGACGAGAGCATCGCCAAGCGATTCCGGCGCCGCCCGGAAGCCGGCCGATTCGGCGCGGCCCAACGCTTCGGCAATCACCGGTACGATCTCGAGATAGCCGATCTGCGAGTTCAGGAACGCCTCCACCGCAATCTCGTTTGCAGCGTTGAGAATGTTTGTCGCAAACCCGCCGCGTTCAAGGGCGTCTCGCGCCAGCGTGAGCGCCGGGAATCGCTCCGTGTCCGGCCGCTCGAAAGTGAGGCTCGCCACCTCGGCGATATCGAGGCTCTTGTGAGGCGCCGACTTCCGCTCCGGCCACCACAGGCAATTGGCGATAGGGACGCGCATGTCCGGGGCGCTCATCTGGGCCAGAACCGAACCGTCGCGATAGGCAACGAGCCCGTGGACGATCGACTGCGGATGAACCAGAACCTCGATCTGATCCGGCGCAAGATCGAATAGATAATGGGCCTCAATGACTTCCAGGCCTTTGTTGAGAAGCGTCGAGGAATCGACGCTGATCTTCTGACCCATCGACCAGTTGGGATGGGCGACCGCGTCCTTGGGTGTGGCACGCGCCATGTCTTCGAGAGACCAGGTCCGGAACGGCCCGCCCGAAGCCGTGAGCACGATCTTCTCGACCGAGTTCGGGTCGCGGCTGTCGAGCACCTGGAAAATCGCATTGTGTTCCGAATCGACCGGGAGCAGCTTCACACCCGCTTTCTCGGCGGCTGCAACGAACAACGCGCCGGCGGATACCAGGCACTCCTTATTCGCGAGCGCGATATCTGATCCTGCCTCGATTGCCGCAAGCGTCGGCGCCAGCCCGGCGGCTCCGACGATGGCGGCCAGTGTGATGTCGACCGGCCGCGCGGCTGCTTCGATCAGTGCCTCCCGCCCCGCAGACGCTTCAATTCCCGACCCAGCGAGCGCCTCGGCGAGGGCCGGTCCCGCCGCCGGGTCGGCAACGACGGCGCAATTGGCGCCGAGCGCCCGGGCCGTCTCGGCGAGCGCCACGGCGTTGCGGTCGGCCGTGACGACCTCGACGGAGAACGCCTCGCCCCCGGCAAGGATCACATCGGACGCGCTCTTACCGATTGATCCGGTGGCGCCGAGAATGGAGATTCGTTTCGTGGTCGGGGGCAAGTCTTCGTTCACCACAGCAGCAGTCCGGCCCCAACATCGCCCGGCCGCAGCGCGCCGACAAGGAGCGCACTGACGCTGGCAAAAGTGAGGCCGTCGACGCGGTCCATCACGCCGCCATGGCCGGGGATGAGACTGCCGGCATCCTTGGTGCCGAACCGCCGCTTGATTGCCGATTCGTATAGGTCGCCGAACTGCGCTGCGACCGAGATCAGGAGCGCGAGAAGCGTGATGGCGAGAAACCCGGTATCGAGATCAGCCACCAGAACCACCCCTGATCCAGCAGCGAGCGCCGCCAGAGCGCCTCCGATCGCCCCGGACCAGGTCTTATTCGGAGAAACGGCGGGCCAGAGTTTCGGACCGCCGAGCGCGCGCCCGGCGAAATAGGCAGACGTGTCGGTCGCCCAGACGACGGCCAACACGAAGACCATGGCCTCGAGGCCGACGCCGGGGTCATCCCGGATGAGCACCAATGCGACACCGAGAAGGCCGGCATAGGCAACGCCGATGGCGGGCCAGGCGGATCGAAGCCATCCGGCGGCGGCGAGCGCACCCACGGCGATGATTGCGAGCGCCGCGACAAGACCCGAGACCTCTGCCGCGATCACAGCCGCCGCAGCCGGCAGGACGATCGCCGCGGTGGCGGCAGCCGACTTGTCGATGGTGATCGACGCCCATTCCCGGGCGACGAGTGCCGCAACGAGCGCAAGCGCAATTGTCAGCGCCCAACCGCCCAATACGGCAACGGCAACAGCCGCTCCCGCCAAAACCGCGCCCCACACGAGGCGCTGCCTCAACTCGCTTGAACGCTCGGCCCTTCCCCCGGTATCCGCCGTCACACCCGCAAGCTCGCGGAAAGCCCGCCATAGCGCCGCTTCCGCCCACGGAACTCCTCGATCGCGCTCGCAAAGGCGGCGCGATCGAACTCCGGCCAATAGACCGGCAGGAAGACAAGTTCCGAATAGGCCGACTGCCAGAGGAGGAAGTTGCTGAGGCGGCTCTCGCCGCTGGTCCGGATGATAAGGTCCGGGTCCGGCAAGCCGGCGGTATCGAGGTAGCGGCCGATCCGTTCCGGCGTCACCTCGTCAGGCGCCACCGGACCGTCGGCGAGCATCCTGCCAACGGCGCGGGCGATCTCGTCACGCCCGCCGTAATTGAACGCGACGTTGAAGCAGAGACCGGTGTTGTTTCGGGTCAGCTCCTCTGCCTGGTCGAGCAACTGGCAGATGTCGTCGGGCACGCCCTCAGGCGAGCCGATCACGCGGATCTTGACGTTTCGTTCGTGAAGGTCGGCGAGGTCGCTCTGGACGAAGACGCGGAGCAATCCGAAGAGCGCGGCAACCTCGTCGTCCGGGCGCGCCCAGTTCTCCGAGGAGAACGAATAGACGGTAAGGTAGCCGACGCCGAGCTCGGGCGCTGTGCGCACGGCCTCGCGTACGGCCTCCATCCCACGTCGGTGGCCGGCGACCCGCGGCAGACCGCGATCCGCCGCCCACCTGCCATTGCCATCCATGATGAGGCCGACATGCAGGAGATCGGTCTCTTCGTCGCTATTGGGAGCCATCGGCGCTCCGCTGTTTGTCGATGCCCACGCCGGCATCCTTACACCTGAAGGATTTCCGATTCCTTTGCCGCCAGTAGGGCGTCGATCTCGGCAATATGGTCGTCGGTGAGCTTCTGGATCTTGTCGTTGATCGCGTGGAGCTCAT
>CAZSXA010000198.1:0-3766 GCA_964611195.1 uncultured Bauldia sp. | reverse complement strand
AACGTGTTGGCCATGCCGCCGCCAATGACGAGCGCGTCGACCTTGGCGATGAGATTCTCCAGGAGATCGATCTTGGAGGAAACCTTGGCGCCGCCGACCACCGCCACAACGGGCCGGGTCGGTTTGCCGAGCGCTGCCTCGAGCGCCTTCAGCTCCTTCTCCATCGTGCGGCCGGCATAGGCCGGAAGCTTGCGCGCCACACCCTCGGTTGAGGCGTGAGCGCGATGCGCGGCGGAGAAGGCGTCGTTGACATAGGCGTCGCCGAGCTTGGCGAGGGCGTCGATGAACTCGGCCTCGTTCTTCTCCTCGCCGGCGTGGAAGCGCGTGTTCTCGAGCAGCAGGATATCGCCGGGGGCCATCTCGGAGACAGCGGCTTCGGCGAGTTCGCCGACGCAGTCCTCAGCGAAGTCGACGGGGCGGTCGAGGGCGTCGGCGATCGCAGAGCGAACCGGAGCGAGCGACATCTCGGCGACGCGCTCCCCCTTCGGGCGGCCGAAATGCGCCAGCAGGATCACCTTGCCGCCAGCGTCGGCGATGTCGATGATGGTCGGCGCGGCCGCGTGAATCCGCGTTAGGTCCGACACCGCGCCGTCCTTCATCGGGACATTGAGGTCGACGCGGACGAGGACGCGCTTGTCGGCGAATTCGGCGCCGTCGAGGGTACGGTATTCCGGCATCCTAGAGCAGCTTGCCCATCGCCACCGCGGTGTCGATCATGCGGTTCGAGAAGCCCCACTCATTGTCGTACCAGGCCATGACGCGCACGAGATTGTCCTCGATGACCTTGGTCTGATCGAGGGCGAAATTGGCCGAATGGCTGTCGTGATTGAAGTCGCTTGAGACGTTCGGCCGGTCGATAATCTGGATGATGCCGGCCATCTCCTGCGCCGCTGCGCGCTTCATTGCCTCGTTGATCTCGTCCGGGCTGGTCGACTTCTTCGGATTGAACTTGAAGTCGATCACCGAGACGTTCGGGGTCGGCACGCGGATCGACGTGCCGTCGAGCTTGCCGTTGAGCTCCGGCAGCACGAGGCCGACGGCGCGAGCGGCGCCGGTCGTCGTCGGGATCATCGACAAGGCCGCCGCGCGGGCGCGGTAGAGATCCTTGTGCATCTGATCGAGCGACGGCTGATCGTTGGTGTAGGAATGGATCGTCGTCATGAACCCGCGCTCGATGCCGACCGCGTCGTTCAGAACCTTGGCCACCGGCGCCAGGCAATTGGTGGTGCAGGACGCGTTGGAGACGACGGTGTGGTCGGCGGTCAGCTTGTCGTTGTTGACGCCGTAGACGACCGTCAGATCGACGCCCGAAGCCGGAGCCGAGACGAGCACGCGCTTGGCGCCGGCCTCGAGATGGGCGGCAGCCTTTTCGCGGTCGTTGAAGATGCCGGTGCATTCCATCGCAATGTCGACACCCAGCTCCTTCCAGGGGAGCTCTGCCGGGTTGCGCATGGCGGTGACGCGGATCGGGCCGGTGCCGGCGTCGATGGTGTCGCCATCGACCTTCACCTCGTTCGGGAAGCGGCCATGGACGCTGTCATAGCGCAGGAGATGGGCGTTCGTTTCGACCGGTCCGAGATCGTTCAACGCCACGACTTCGACATCGTTGCGCCCGCCCTCGATGATGGCACGCAAGACATTGCGGCCGATCCGACCGAACCCGTTGATGGCAACGCGAATTGTCATCCTCTCCCTCCTCCAGACGCCCGCGGAACGTAGTCGTCCGCCTTATGAAAGCGGACCATAGAGACGGTCCACAAGACAAGGTCAATGCGGCAGGCGCCCGCACCGTCGCGGCTGTTCGTTGCGCTCTTGGTGAGAAGGCCCGCCCTTACCGTCCCATTAGCAGGTCGCCCGGGGGATTCAAACATTGCATGCCCCGCCGGAGCTCTGCCGCAAAGACGGTGGACGCACCCTTGTTGCCATTGACCTCGCGTTCGCCTGCTGTCACATCATGTTCACGCAAGCCTTTGCCTAGCCTTATTTTATGTGAAAGCTGCGTCCCTTGGCGCTCGGGGCGGCCCAGGTGGAGGAAGCCAAGCAAGGGATGTCCGGCAGTTCGGCGGTAACGGCCGCCTTTCAGAAGTTGGATCAGGCGCTCGACGCACTCTCCGACGCCGTGGAGCGTCGCGAGGACGAGGGCCGACGCAAGGTCGATCTCGAGGTTGAGTTGCAGCGCGTCGGCTCGGACCGCTCGCGTCTGGCGCAATCGCTCGACACGGCCGAGGCACGCGCGGCGCGTCTTGAGGATGCCAATCGCGAGGTTGCGCGCCGCTTGGTCGCGGCGATGGAATCGGTGCGCGGTGTCATTGCCCGCAACCGCGGTGCGGAGTAGACGGCGGCGATGCCTTCAGTCAGCGTCATGATCAACGGCAAGGCCTATCGGATGGCCTGCGACGAGGGTCAGGAGCAGCATCTCCTCGGCCTCGGCGAGCGCCTCAATGAGGCGATCGACGATTTACGGGCCGCATTCGGCGAGATCGGCGATCAGCGCCTTATCGTCATGGCGGCCATTACGATGGCCGACCGCGCTGCCGAATCTGCGCGGCGGCTGGCCGAGGCGAAATCGCAACTGTCGGAACTCCGCAACGAGGCCTCCAAATCGCCGGCGCGCGAGCGCCAGGTCGAGGAGGAGGTGGCGCGTGCGGTCAACGAGGCGGCCGAGCGGGTCACCGAGATCGCGCGGCGACTCAACGCCAGCGATTGACCCCATTCGGTGGGCTTGAATGGACGCGCAGTTCTGGCATCAGCGATGGGAATCCAACCGCATCGGCTTCCACGAAACTGGGGTGAGCCGGGCCCTCGCTGACCATCTCGGCGCGCTGTCCTTGCCCGCGAGCGCACGGATCTTCCTCCCGCTGTGCGGCAAGACAGAATCGATCGGCTGGCTGCTGTCTTCGGGCTACCGGGTGGTCGGCGCCGAACTTAGCGAACTCGCGGTCAAGCAGCTCTTCGAAGAACTCGGCATCGCAGCTAACCTCATGGTCTCAGGTTCGCTGGAGCAGTACAGCGCCGACGGCTTGGAGATTTTCGTTGGCGACATCTTCGACCTCGCTGCCGACACGCTGGGCCGCGTCGATGCCGTCTTCGACCGCGCGGCCCTTATCGCTCTGCCAGAAGCGATGCGTGGCTCCTACGCCGCA
Organism: uncultured Bauldia sp.; assembly: GCA_964611195.1. Lineage (GTDB taxonomy): Bacteria > Pseudomonadota > Alphaproteobacteria > Rhizobiales > Kaistiaceae > JADLGL01. The sequence goes on along the minus strand of CAZSXA010000198.1, from coordinate 623 downwards.
CACGTGACCGCGATTACCCGGCGAGCGCCGCAACTCCTCGTCAGCCTCGAGTACGACCAATCGCTGATGCAAGGGCCGCCGTTCTCGGTGACGGGCGACGAAATAGGGCGGCACTATCGGGGTGACTATCACATCGCCAAACTTGCCGACGGCGCCCTCGATGGCGGTGTCCGCGAGTTGCAGAGCGTCCGCGAAACCGTTTGGCATCTGACGCCGCGATAGACCCCGCTCAGTTCGGTTCATCGCTTGGGCGCGCGCGCCAATGGGGGGCACGCGCACCCAAGTCGACAACGGCTTGTCAGGACGCACTCACATGTGGCCGTGACCCACACGTCCCGGGGGGCTGAGGCCCGGACGTCGTTGCCGCTGTTCGGTTGACCCTGACCGGCACCTCGGGGTGTGATCAGGCTCTCGTGCACAACGTCAGTCGTTGGTCTCGATCACGATTACGTCGGGACACTGAACCCGAACGAAGTTGCCGCTATTGGGTGGGTCCTCGTTGTAACAATTGTAGGTTCCCTCAGCGATAGGCACCTGGGTACCAAGGTCGGCCACACGCGTGCGGGGAATGACTTCGCCGCGCGCAATAAGGCCGGCGATCTGGCGGGTCGATTGGTCGCCGC
>CAZSXA010000197.1:0-3785 GCA_964611195.1 uncultured Bauldia sp. | reverse complement strand
TTCGAGCCGACCATCGACTACGTCGTCACCAAGATTCCGCGCTTCGCGTTCGAGAAGTTTCCGGGCGCCGAGCCGCTGCTGAACACGTCGATGAAGTCGGTCGGCGAGGTGATGGCGATCGGCCGGACCTTTGCCGAGTCGCTGCAGAAGGCGCTGCGCGGCCTCGAGACAGGGCTCGACGGCATTGACGAGGTCGACATTCCGGGGCTCGGCATCGGCGACGACAAGAACGCGATCCGCGCCGCGCTTGGTACTGCGACACCAAACAGGCTGCTGCGCGCGGCGCAGGCTCTTCGCCACGGCCTCTCGGTCGACGAGGTCCACGAGGCCTCCCGCATCGACCGCTGGTTCCTCCGCCAAGTCGAGGCGATTCTCGCAATGGAGGAGCGCGTGCGACGCGCCGGACTGCCGGCCACGGCGGGTCCGTTGCGGATGCTCAAGGGGATGGGCTTCTCCGATGCACGGCTCGCCTCGCTTGGCGGCACGAGCGAGTTGGAGGTAGCTGCGCTCCGCCGCCGGCTCGGCGTCCATCCGGTGTTCAAGCGCATCGACACCTCCGCGGCCGAGTTTTATTCGCCGACCGCCTACATGTATTCGACCTATGAGGAGCCGTTCGCCGGAGCACCAGCCGACGAGGCGGACCCGAGCGACCGCGATAAGGTCATCATACTCGGCGGCGGTCCGAACCGGATCGGGCAGGGGATCGAGTTCGACTATTGCTGCTGCCACGCGGCCTTCGCCCTCGACGATGCCGGCTACGAGTCGATCATGGTCAACTGCAATCCGGAGACCGTCTCGACCGATTACGACACCTCCGACCGGCTCTATTTCGAGCCGTTGACGGCGGAGGATGTCCTCGAGATCGTGCGCGTCGAGCAGTCGAAAGGGACGCTCAAGGGCATCATCGTCCAGTTCGGCGGCCAGACGCCGCTGGGTCTTGCCGCGGCTCTCCAGGACGCGGACGTGCCGATCCTCGGCACGGCGCCGGATGCGATCGACCTTGCTGAGGATCGCGACCGTTTCATGCAGCTCCTTGCGAAGCTCGACCTTCGCCAGCCTGAGAACGGCATCGCGCATTCGCTCACCGAGGCGGGCGACGTTGCAGCCCGGCTCGGCATGCCGTTGGTCGTGCGTCCGTCCTATGTGCTCGGCGGCCGGGCGATGCAGGTCCTCCGCGACGAGGACATGCTCGCGGCCTATCTGACGACGACGCTGCCGGAGCTCGTTCCGCACGAGGCGCGGGCGCGTCACCCCGGCGACCGCGAGGCGCAGATCGATTCGGTGCTCGGCCGCAACCCGCTGCTGTTCGACCGCTATCTCACCGACGCCACCGAGATCGATGTCGACGCGCTCTCCGACGGCGAGGACGTCTTCATTGCCGGGATCATGGAGCACATCGAGGAGGCGGGCATTCACTCCGGCGACAGCGCCTGCTCGCTGCCGCCGCATTCGCTGCCCGTTGCAACCATCGAGGAACTGACGCGCCAGACGAGAGCGCTGGCGCGCGGGCTCAACGTGGTCGGGCTTATGAACGTCCAGTTTGCGGAGAAGGACGGCGAGATCTTCGTTCTCGAGGTCAATCCGCGAGCGTCTCGAACCGTGCCGTTCGTTGCCAAGACGATCGGCACGCCGATCGCCAAGATCGCGGCGCGGGTGATGGCCGGCGAGAAGCTCTCGGAGTTCCCACTCGGCTCCGGCATCCTCGACCATATCGCGGTCAAGGAGGCGGTGTTTCCGTTCGCGCGTTTCCCGGGTGTCGATACCGTGCTCGGCCCGGAGATGAAGTCGACGGGCGAGGTGATGGGCCTCGATTTCGATTTCGCCGTCGCCTTCGCCAAGAGCCAGCTCGGCGCCGGCGCGGTGGTGCCGACCAAGGGGACGGTGTTCGCCTCGGTGAAGGACGCCGACAAGCCACGCATCGCCGAGCCGCTCAAGCGTCTGCAGAAACTCGGCTTTTCGATCATCGCAACCGGCGGGACGAAGACCTATCTGGAGGCCGAGGGCGTCGAATGCACCCGTATCAACAAGGTGCTTGAAGGGCGGCCAAACATCGTTGATGCTATGCAAAACGGCGAGGTGCAGCTGGTCTTCAACACCACTGAAGGTGCGCAGGCCCTCGCCGACAGTCGGTCGTTGAGGCGGGCGGCCCTGCTCCACAAGATCCCGTATTACACCACCGTGGCGGGGGCTGTGGCGGCAGCCAAGGGCATTGAAGCCTACAGCCTCGGCGATCTTCAGGTGAGGCCGCTGCAATCCTATTTCTCTGCGGCCTAGAGTAGCGTTGTGTTCAGGCGGCCCTTGCTGCGGCAGCCAATGGAAGGCGAGACCGGATGATGATTGAGAAAGTGCCGATGACGGTCGCGGGCCACCAGGCCCTCGAGGACGAACTGAAGCGGCGCACCAATGAGGAGCGCCCGCGGATCATCGAGCAGATTTCAGAGGCGCGTTCGCATGGCGATCTGTCCGAGAACGCGGAGTATCATGCCGCGAAGGAAGCGCAGAGCCACAATGAGGGGCGTATCGCCGAGCTCGAGGACCAGCTGTCGCGCGCCGAGGTGATCGACGTGACCAAGCTTTCCGGCAAGTCGGTGGTGTTCGGCGCCACCGTCAAGCTCGTCGACGAGGATACCGACGAGGAGAAGGTCTACCAGATCGTGGGAGACGCCGAGGCAGACGTGAAGTCCGGCCGGATCTCCATTTCGTCGCCGATCGCGCGCGCTCTGATCGGCAAGACCGTCGGCGATACCGTCGAGGTGACGGCGCCGGGCGGCTCGCATTCCTACGAGATCCTCAAGATCACCTTCAGCTAGCCTGAGACACGTTCGCCGCGGGAAGGACGAGCGTTACCTCCAGCCCCGGAGACTCGTTGGCGATCGCCATCTCGCCGCCCGCCGCCTCGACGATGTCGGAGACAATCGCGAGGCCGAGGCCGGCGCTGCCGCCGCGGTCGAGGCGCGTGCCACGCCGCGTGACCTCCGCCAGTCGCGCCGCCGGAATCCCGGGGCCGTCATCGTGCACCGAGAGCCTGATGCGCTCGCCTTCGCGGGCCGCCGACACGATGACCTCCGCCGCGGCATGCCTGGCGGCGTTCTCGACGAGGTTGCCGAGCGCTTCGGCGAGCGGATCGGCTTCGAGGCGGACCGCGAGATTCTCGGCGGCGTTCACGTTCCAGTCGAGCGCTTCGCCTTCCGGCGTCCGCTTCACCACGCCGACCACCTGCTCCATCACCGTCTTCACGCGGGTCGCGGTCGCGGCGGTCGAAGGAGTGATACGCGCCCGCATCATCTCGCGGTCGACGACTCGCTGCATGGTGTGGGCGATTGCGCCGATATCCTCGGCGACGGCTTTTTGGCCCTTCTCGCGGAGCCGGGCGACGTCGCCGGCGAGGACCTGAAGCGGGGTTTTGAGAGCATGCGCGAGGTCAGCGGCCCGGGCACGTGCGCGTTCGACATTGCGGTCGGACATGTCGAGGAGCGCGTCGACTTCGGCGGTGAGCGGCCGCACCTCCGACGGGAATCCGGATCCGAGCCGCGTCGCGCGACCGGCCTTGACCTCGCCGAGCTTTGTCCGGACCGCCCGAAGCGGGCGGAGGCCGATAACGACCTGCGCGAACCCGGCGCCCGCCAGCACAACCCCGAGAAGGACGAGGTAGGGGATCATCTCCTCGCGAAACTGGCCGGTTGCCTCGGTGATCTCGGAACGGTCGATGGCGATCGCCGCAGTTACCTCGGCGCCGCCCAGCCGCGCAGGGAGTGCGACCGTCCGTTCGGCGACAAGGAGTTCGG
>CAZSXA010000196.1:0-3800 GCA_964611195.1 uncultured Bauldia sp. | reverse complement strand
CTTGGGCGATCGCGGTGACCGGGGCCATGGCGAGGCCGATCGCGACAAGAGCTCCGTTCCAGCCGAAGCGCGCTGCCGTCTTTCTGAGCATGGTGATGGTTGTCGTCCCTGGTTTGTTGTCCGCTCGCCACTGACCCCAGAATGAGGCGAGACAGTGGAAGGCGGCGCATGAATAGTGCGAAAGGCGCCTTGCGGCCAGCGCCAATCAGGCCGCCGCCTTGTCGCCTTTCCGGGCGAGCCTTGCAAGCTCGGCCATCATGACGGCCGTGCCGGCGAGCCGGTGCTCAGGCTCGCCCCAGTCGCGGATGACCACGATCTTCTGGTCGGGACGGATCTTGGCCAAGGAGCCCTGCTCGCCGATCCAGCCGACCAGACCGGACGGATCGGGAAACACGTTGTCCTTCAAGCTGATGACCGCGCCCTTCGGCCCTGCATCGACCTTCTCGACATTGGCCTCGCGGCACAGTGCCTTGATCACCAGCACCTTCAGAAGATGCTCGACCTCGACCGGGAGCGGCCCGAAGCGGTCGATCAGCTCGGCGCCGAAGGCGTCGATCTCGCGCGAATCCTGGAGCTCGGCGAGGCGCCGATAGAGTGTCATGCGAAGCTGTAGGTCAGGCACGTAAGCGTCTGGGATCATGACCGGTATGCCGATTGCGATTTGCGGCGACCATTGGCCTTCGGGGCCATCCTCGGCGCCGTCTCGGAGCGTCGCCACCGCCTCCTCCAGCATCTGCTGGTAGAGTTCGTATCCGACCTCCTTGATGTGGCCGGACTGCTCCTCGCCGAGGAGATTGCCGGCGCCGCGGATATCGAGGTCATGGCTCGCGAGCTGGAAGCCGGCGCCGAGGGAATCGAGCGATTGCAGTACTTTCAGCCGGCGGTCCGCGCCAGTGCTGAGCGGCTTGTTCGCCGGCACGGTGAAGAGGGCGTAGGCGCGGGTCTTCGACCGCCCTACCCTGCCGCGCAACTGGTAAAGCTGGGCCAGCCCGAACATGTCGGCGCGATGGACCACGAGCGTGTTGGCGGTCGGGATGTCGAGGCCTGATTCGACGATCGTCGTCGACAGGAGGACGTCGTAGGCGCCCTCGTAGAAGGCAGTCATCACGTCGTCCAGTTGGCTGGCCGCCATCTGGCCGTGGGCTATGCCGACCTTCAGCTCCGGCAGATGCTCGTCGAGGAACGCCTTCGCCTCGTCGATGTCGCTGACCCGTGGACACACGTAGAAGCTCTGGCCGCCTCGATAGCGCTCGCGAAGCAGCGCCTCGCGGATCACAAGGGGATCGAAGGGCGAGACGAAGGTCCGCACCGCGAGCCGGTCGACCGGCGGGGTCGTGATCATCGACAGTTCGCGAACGCCGGTCAGCGCCAGTTGGAGCGTGCGCGGGATCGGCGTTGCGGTGAGCGTCAGGACGTGTACGTCGGCGCGGAACTCCTTGATGCGCTCCTTGTGCTTGACGCCGAAATGCTGCTCTTCGTCGATGACGAGAAGGCCGAGATCCTTGAACGAGACGCCCTTGCCGAGAAGGGCGTGCGTGCCGATCACGATGTCGATCGTGCCGTCCGCGAGGCCCGCCTTGGTCTCCGCCAGTTCCTTCGACGAGACCAGCCGCGAAGCGTGGCCGATGCGAACGGGGAACTGGCTGAAACGCTCGGCGAATGTCTTGGCGTGCTGCCGAGCGAGCAGCGTCGTCGGCACCACAACGGCAACCTGCTGTCCCGACAGCGCCATCACGAAGGCCGCGCGAAGCGCCACTTCCGTCTTGCCGAAGCCGACATCACCGCAGACGAGGCGGTCCATGGGCCTGCCGGCAGACAGGTCTTCCAGAACGGCTTCGATTGCCGCGAGTTGATCCTCTGTCTCGCCGAAGGGGAAGCGGGCGCAGAACTCGTCATAAAGGCCGTGCGGCGGGGTGACGACCGGCATCCTGCGCAGCATTCGTGCGGCAGCGATGCGGATCAGCTGATCCGCCATCTCGCGGATCCGCTTCTTCATCCGCGCCTTGCGCGATTGCCAGGCGACACCGCCGAGGCGATCGAGCTCGGCCTCGGTTTCCTCGGAGCCGTACCGGCTCAGGAGGTCGATGTTCTCGACCGGGAGGTAGAGGCGATCGCCACCGTGATAACGGAGTTCGAGGCAGTCATGGGGCGCCCCAGCCGCCTCGATCGTGGCCAGACCGGCAAAGCGGCCGATGCCGTGATCGACATGAACGACGAGGTCGCCCTCTGAGAGGCTTGCCACCTCGCGCAGGAAGTCGGAACCGCGCGAGCGCCGCCGCGGGCGAACGAGGCGGTCGCCGAGGACATCCTGTTCGCCGATGATCGCGAAATCTCCGGTCTCGAAGCCGGTCTCGATCGGGAGGGTCGTGAGGCCGACGACCTTCTTCGGAAGCTCCTGCAATGCCGGCCAGCCGTCCGCGTTGCGAAGGTTGCCGAGGCCGCGATCGGCGAGCACCTGGCCCATCCGGTCGCGCGAGCCGTCGCTCCAGCAGGCAATGGCGACGCGCTTGCCGGCCTTCGTCAGAGCCTCGGCATGAGCGATCAGGGCATCGAAGACGTTGGTGTTCTCGGCGCTCCGTTCCGCCACGAAGGTCCGCCCCTGGCGACCCCCGAGGTCGATAGCGCCTTCGCCAGCGCTGACATAGGGAGAAAGCGTGACGCGGCGCGCGGCGTCGAGCCGTTCTTTCCACTCCGCATCGGACAAATAGAGCTGCTCGGTCGGAACCGGGAGATAAGGCGTCTGGCCCTCGGCGACGCGTTCCGTGGCCTCGGCGCGAGCCTGATAGTGGTCGGCAATCTCGTCGAGGCGATCGGCGACCGCGTCATCGACGAGATGATCGATGACCAGCGGCCCGTTGCCGAGGTAGTCGAAGACGGTCTCCATCCGCTCGTGGAAGAGCGGCAGCCAGTGTTCCATTCCGGGCGCCCTGCGCCGCTCGGAGACCGACTGGTAGAGAAGATCGCTGCGGTCGGCGGCGCCGAAGAGTTCGACATAGCGGGAGCGAAAGCGGGTGACCGTCTCATCGTCGAGAACGAACTCGGCCGTGCCGAGGAGCTCGAGGCGCGGTTGTTGGCCGACCGTCCTTTGCGTCGCCGGGTCGAAGCGCCGGATCGATTCCAGCGTGTCGCCGAAGAAGTCGAGGCGGATCGGCTCCTGCTCGCCGGGGGCATAGAGATCGAGGATGCCGCCGCGAACGGCGTACTCGCCGGCTTCCCGGACGGTCGAGGCGCGGAAGAAGCCGCGGCGCTCCAGCCACTCGATGATCCTTTCCATGTCGATGCGGTTGCCGCCGGCCAGCGTCAGCGCGCCTGCCGCGACGTGCTCGCGCGGCGGGACCCGCTGCACGGCGGCATTGACCGTGATGATCGCCACGCTCGGACGATCCGGCTGTTCATCGCCACCGAGGCGCGACAGCGTCGCCATCCGCCGCGCCACGATCGTCGGATGGGGCGAGACCCGGTCATAGGGCATGCAGTCCCAGGCCGGCAGCGAAAGAATGTCGATGCCGGGCGCGAAGAAGCGAATCGCCCGTTCGAGCTCCGCCGCCCGGTTGCCGTCGCGCGCGATCATCGTCAGCCGCGCTCCGTCGCGGCTGTGGGCGAGCGTTGCAATATCCGCGATAACCTTGGCGTCGAAGCCGTCCGGGACGCCTGCGAGTTGCGTCACAGAACGGTCGAATACCTTTGTGAGATCAATCGCTTGCGGCATGTTCCTGATGTGACGGGTGAGGCTTGAGGCTCGGCGCCGCTTGGTGAGGCTGCGTGGGCGTCACGGGCCACGCGTGGACGCCATCTGTCAA
>CAZSXA010000195.1:0-3820 GCA_964611195.1 uncultured Bauldia sp. | reverse complement strand
CGAGCTCGTCTGGCTCGACCTCGACGGCGGCAGGCGGCATCCGCGCCGCATTTCGGATGCCATCCGCGCCTGGCAGTCGCTCCCCGTCGGGGTCGTCAACCTCTCCGAGCGCCATGGCGGCCGGGATGTAACCGATGCGGTTTGGGAGGCGATGGTCTCGGAGGTGGCCGAGCTTCTCGAATCCTTCCCCGACGTTGACGCCCTCGACGCCGCCTCCGCAGCCGGCGGTCTTCACATGCTGGGGACGTCGGGCACCGTCACGACGCTGGCCGGCGTCCATCTCGGCCTTGCCAAATATGATCGGCGGCAGGTCGACGGCCTGTGGATGTCCGATACCGATATCGGCAAGATGATCGCGAAGCTGCGCGGTTCCGACTACGAGGCCCGCGTCGCCGACCCGTGCATCGGCGCCGATCGCGCCGACCTGGTACTCGCCGGCTGCGCCATCCTCGAGGCGCTCCGCCGGCGCTGGCCGGTGGAGCGGATGCGCGTCGCCGATCGTGGTCTTCGCGAGGGCATCCTCACAGAACTGATGAGCGCCGACGGCGTTTGGCGGCGTCGCCGTCGCAAGCACCGCCGCGACAAGCCTGTCGCCCAGCCCAACGGGGATGGCCGTGGCTAAGGATCATACCGATTCCCGTCCTCTCGCAGTGCGCGTCAAGACGGCGAGGAAACGCAAGGCTTCATCGACGCGCTGGCTGCAGCGGCAACTCAACGATCCGTACGTCGCGCGGGCGCGCAGTGAGGGAATGCGCTCGCGCTCGGCGTACAAGCTGATCGAGATCGACGACCGCTACGGCATCCTGAAGCCGGGCATGCGCGTCGTCGACCTCGGCGCCGCGCCGGGCGGCTGGTCGCAGGTGGCTGCGACCCGGGTCAAGGCACCGGCGGAGCAGCCGACGATCGTCGCCATCGACTATTTGCCGATGGATCCGATCCCCGGCGTGATCGTGCTGGAGAAGGACTTCCTCGATGACGATGCGCCGACCGCGATCACCGATGCCCTCGGCGGAAGCGCGCCCGATCTCGTCATGTCCGACATGGCCGCACCGACGACCGGCCATCAGCGTACCGATCATCTTCGCACCGCCAATCTCTACGAAGCCGCCGCGATGTTCGCGATGGAAACGCTCGCGCCCGGAGGGCACTTCCTGGCGAAGGTCTTCCGCGGCGGCGCCGAGGCCGAGATGCTGGGCGAGCTCAAGCGCCGCTTCGCTTCGGTCGCACATGTGAAGCCCAAGGCAAGCCGGCCGGAATCGGTCGAGCTCTACCTCCTGGCGCGCGGCTTTCGCGGCTAGCTGCGCTCCGGCATCCCCATGGTGCGCGCATCGGTCGCGACCGGTTGACGGTGCCCCGAGATTTCGTGACCCGCATCGTGCGGCAGCCGCCAATAGGCGAGCGCGGCAAGGCTGCCGATGGCGCCGATCAGCAGGAACGGTCCGATGAAGTCGCCGCGCACGACTTCCTCGCCGCCCGAGGTGAAGGTCAGCGCCATAGCCGCCACGGAAATCCCGATACTCATGCCGAGCTGCTGCATGACCGAGGTCATCGCGGTCGCCCGGCTCATTCGCTCGGCCGGCACTTCATCGAACGCCATCGAATTGAGGCTGGTGAACTGCAGCGATCGGAAGAAGCCGCCGACGAGGAGGACGCCGACCATCACAATCACCGGCGTGCCGACCTCGAAAGCGGCCGGGACGGCGGTGAACACGCCGGCGATCAGCGCCGTGGTGATGAGCACCGACTTGAACCCGAAACGTCTGAGGATCGGGATCGCAAGGAACTTCATCGCGATCGCTCCGATCGCCATCACGAAAGTCACCATGCCGGACTCGAACGGGCTCATGGCGAACGTCAATTGCAGCATCAGCGGTAGCAGAAACGGTGTCGCCCCGACCCCGATCCGGAACAGGAGGCCGCCGGTAATGGCCGCGCGGAAGGTCGTCAGTCGCAGGAGCTTGAGGTCGAGGATCGGATTGGCTGTGCGGATTGAGTGGCGCCAATAGGCGAAGAGCAGGACCACGCCGACGATCAGAAGCGTAATGACCAGCCAGTTCGGCAGGACGCCAATTCCGATCGAGGTGGAGCCCGTCACGAAGGTCGCCAGCCCGACGCCGACGAGGAAGAAGCCGACCCCGTCGAAGCGCTCGCGCGCTGCCCCCCGGATATCGGGGAAGTAGATTGTCGCCAGCACGATGCCCAGCGCGCCGACAGGCACGTTGATCCAGAACACCCAGCGCCAGTCGAAATAGGTGGTGATGAAGCCGCCCAGTGGCGGCCCCATGACCGGACCCAAGAGCGCCGGAACGGTGAACCAGGCGAAGGCCGAGACGAGTTCGGACTTCTGCACGGACCTCAAAATGATGAGGCGCCCGACCGGCACCATCATCGCGCCGCCGATGCCCTGGACGATCCGCCAGCCCACCAGTTGCTCGATCGAATTGGAGAATCCGCAGGCGATCGATGCTGCGGTGAAGACGAGCAGCGCGACGCGGAAGACCAGGCGCACGCCGAGCCGATCGGCAATCCACCCGGAGGCCGGAATGAAGACCGCGAGCGACAGCAGGTAGCTGGTCAGTGCAAGTTTGAGGTCGATCGGGCTTTCGCCGAGATCCTCGGCAATCGCGGGCAATGCCGTCGACAGCACCGTGGCGTCGAGCGTCTCCATGAAGAGAGCGCTGGCGACGATCAGCGGGAGGAGGATACGGTCAGGAATCATGGGTTTTCGGCGCCAGACGAGCGCCGCCCGGCCGGCGCAGCTTGTCACACGTTCGAGCAGGCGGGTCCAGCGAGCCGTGCGCGCGATGTCGCGTTCACCCGCTTTCACGAATCGAGCCGCCGTGGTAAAGACCGGCGCCAATCTCTCCCTGCGAGCGGCCCAAGCCGTGGCTACGAGCCGGCGGGCGCTACAGCCTATTCGGAGCTTGGCATGGCCGCGATCATCGATTCCTCCACCGGCGGCGACGCGCTCACCTTCGACGACGTCCTGCTGCTTCCCGGCCCGTCCCGGGTGTTGCCCGCCGAGGTCAACGTCCGCTCGCGCCTGACGCGGTCGATCGAGCTGAACCTGCCGATCGTCTCCGCAGCGATGGACACCGTCACCGAAGCGCGGCTCGCCATCGCCATGGCGCAGGCCGGCGGCATCGGCGTGATCCACCGCAATCTGACGCCCGACCAGCAGGCCGAGGCGGTGCATCAGGTCAAGAAGTTCGAGTCCGGCATGGTCGTCAATCCGGTGACGATCGCGCCGAACGCCAAGCTCGCCGAGGCACTCGAATTGATGAGCGCCTACTCGATCTCCGGCATCCCGGTCGTCGAAGGCAATGGCGCCGGCCCCGGCCGACTCGTCGGCATCCTCACCAATCGCGATGTCCGCTTCGCTTCCGATCCGGCCCAGCCGGTGTCGGAGTTGATGACGAAGGACAACCTCATCACCGTGAAGGAAGGCGTCGGTCAGGACGAGGCCAAGCGTCTCCTCCACCAGCACCGCATTGAGAAGCTGCTCGTCGTCGACGACGATTACCGCTGCGTCGGCCTGATCACAGTGAAGGACATCGAGAAGAGCCAGCTCAACCCGGCGGCCGTGAAGGACGAGCAGGGTCGGCTCCGGGTCGCTGCGGCGACCTCTGTCGGCGTCGAGGGCTTCACCCGCTCCGAGCGGCTGATCGATGCCGGCGTCGACGTCGTCGTCGTCGATACCGCGCACGGCCACTCTGAGCGCGTGCTGGAACAGGTCGACCGCGTGAAGCGGTTGTCGAACGCGGTCCAGGTGATTGCCGGCAACGTCGCCACCGCCGACGGCGCCAGGGCGCTGATCGAC
>CAZSXA010000194.1:0-3894 GCA_964611195.1 uncultured Bauldia sp. | reverse complement strand
CGATCGAGGCACTCCTGCTGGGTCATGTCGACCCAATTGAACTCCACCCACGCGTCCAGGATGTCCTGCGCCTGCGCGGCCGGCGTCGTCGCCGTCCAGCCAAACAGGCCCGCCGCAACGAGGGCAGCCACTCCACGAGATCTCATCATCGCCTCCGCTATTCGGGCGACACCGGAGCGTTTTCACGGCCGCCCAGCCAATCCTTCGCCCTTTTAACCACGCCATAAACTGGAAGTGAACGACTTGACTTTTAGGTGAGGCCGGTCGCGAATCGGGCACGAAGGCCCGAAAGCGGCCGCCCTCGCGTATTGAGTGGATGGAGAGGAACATGCCGGCGCGCGCGTATTGGACCGGTCAGATCAGGTTGGCTCTGGTGTCGATCCCGGTCCAACTGTTCTCGGCGACGAAGTCCGCCGCCAAGGTCTCGTTCAACCAGATCCACAAACCCACCGGCAAGCGCATCAGATACGAGAAGGTTGTCCCCGGCGTCGGCAAGGCCGAGGCCGACGATATCGTCCGCGGTTACGAGGTCGAGAAGGGCAAGTATGTGCTCTTCGAGGACGAGGAGATCGAGGACGTCAAGCTGGAAGCCAAGCGCACGATCGACCTTGTCCAGTTCGTCGACGAGGACCAGATCGACCCGGTCTATTTCGACAAGCCGATCTACGTCTCGCCCGACGACGACGAAGTGGCCGGCGAGGCGTATGTCGTCCTTCGCGACGCGATGAAGGAGACCGGCAAGGTCGGCCTCGGTCAGATCGTCATCCGCGGCAAGGCGTCGATCGTCTGCCTCAAGCCGCATGGCAAGGGCCTCGTCATCGAGACGCTGCGCTACCCGGAGGAGGTCCATAAGGCCGATCAGTTCTTCGCCGACGTTCCCGAGGTCGAGCCGGAGGAAGAGCTGAAGACGATGGCCGAGGAACTGATCAAGCGGAAGGTGAAGCCGTTCGATCCGAAGGCCTTCAAGGATCCCTACGACGCGGCGCTTCGCGAGATGATCGAGGCCAAGCTCGAGGATCGGCCGCCGGAGGCGATCGACGAGCCCGAGGTCGGCGCCCAGGTCATCAACCTGATGGATGCGTTGAAGAAGTCGATGTCGGCCGAGAGCGGCAAGGGCGGCGCCTCCAAATCGTCGTCGCGGAAGACGGCGGCGAAATCGTCTTCGTCGCAGTCGAAGTCCTCGGCCAAGAGCGCCAAGGGCAAGGCTGCCGCCAAGAGCGACGACAAGGGCGGCGAGAAGAAGACGGGAAGCCGCAGCCGCCGCGCGGCCTGACGCGGCGCCCTGTACGGAGCCGAGCCGCGCTTCTATTGCTGAGCGATGGCTTCCGACCGCCTCAAGACCTATCGTGAGAAGCGCGACTTCCGCCGCACGGCAGAGCCCTCCGGCGGCGATGCGCCCGCCCGAAAGAGCGGTGGCCGGCGCTATCTGATCCAGAAGCACGACGCGACGCGGCTCCATTTCGACTTCCGCCTCGAGATCGACGGCGTGCTGGCGAGTTGGGCGGTGACCCGCGGCCCGAGCCTCGATCCGGAGGACAAGCGCCTCGCCGTCCACACCGAGGATCACCCGCTCGACTACGGCGAGTTCGAGGGAACGATCCCCAAGGGCGAGTATGGCGGCGGCACGGTGATGCTGTGGGACGAGGGCACCTGGGAGCCGCTCGAGGGCGAGACCGAGGACATCTCCGATGGCAAGCTGAAGTTCCGCCTGTTCGGCCAGCGCCTACGCGGCGCGTGGATGCTGGTCCGCATCAAAAACCGCGACAAGAAGGACAAGGCCGATAACTGGCTCCTGTTCAAGGAGCGCGACGACCACGCGATCGTCGAGACGACGCCGCTGACCGACCGCGCGCTCACTTCGATCCGCACCGGCCGGACGATGGAGGAGATCGCCGAGGGCCATGTCGAATGGTCGAAGACCGGCCCCAAGATCCGCGACGATGGCAGCGCGCCGGAGAAGAAGGCGCCGCGGAAGTCGGGTGCCGGCGAGCGCTTGTCGCTGCCGAAATTCGTCAAGCCGCAGCTGGCGACGCTGGCCGAGGACGCGCCCGCCGGCGACAACTGGCTGCACGAGATCAAATATGACGGCTATCGCGCCATCGCCGCGACGGCCGGCGGCAAGGTCGCGATCTACACCCGCACCGGCCTCGACTGGACCGACCGCTTCCATTCCGTCCGCCAGCCGCTCGCCGATCTGCCTTGCCGCGCGGCGCTGATCGACGGCGAGATCTGCGTCCTCGACGAGCATGGCCGTTCCGATTTCGGCGCGCTGCAGGATGCGCTGGGAAGCGGCAAGGGCGGCCTTGTCTACTACGCCTTCGATCTTCTCGCGCTCGATGGCGCCGACCTCAAGAAGGAGCCGCAGGCGAAGCGGAAGGAGAGGCTGGCGAAGCTCCTGGAGGATATGCCGCCGGCCGGGCCGGTGATCTACTCCGACCATATCGAGGGCCACGGGCCGGAGTTCTTCGAGCGCGCCGAGGCGCTGGAGCTCGAAGGCATCGTCTCCAAGCGCGCCGACGCGCCCTACCGCTCCGACCGCACCAAGAACTGGGTCAAGGTCAAGACCGACCACGGCCAGGAATTCGTCATCGTCGGCTGGGATCCCTCGCCCGTCCGCGCCCGCGCCTTCGCCTCGGTGCATCTGGCGGCGCGCGAGAGCGACCGCCTCGTCTTCCGCGGCAAGGTTGGCTCCGGCTTCTCCGACGATCAGCTGGAGACGATCGGCAAGAAGCTGAAGGCGCTGGAGGTGAAGGAGCCGACCGCCGAGGACATGCCGCCGGCGATGGCGAAGGGCGCGCATTTCGTGAAGCCGGAGCTTGTCGCCGAGATCGCCTTCCGCGGCTGGACGCGCGAGGGCCTGATCCGTCAGGGTTCGTTCAAGGGCCTGCGCACCGACAAGCCGGCCCGCCAGATCATCCGCGAATTGCCCGATCCGCCGAAGGAGGGAGGAGGGGCCATCACCACGGTCGACGACAGCGACGGCGAGACCGACCAGATCGCCGGGGTCAAGGTCACCCATCCCGAGCGTGTGATGTTTCCCGGCCGCAACATCACCAAGCGCATGCTGATCGAGTATCAGATCGCCGTCGCCGATTTCGTGCTGCCCCATGTCGCCGACCGGCCGCTGTCGCTGGTCCGCTGCCCGCGCGGCCAGGCGGGCGATTGCTTCTTCCAGAAGCACGCGACCAAGGGATTTCCGGAGGAGTTCAAGGGCATCGAGATCAAGGAGAAGGAGGGCCGCGAGCTCTATCTCTATATCGACGACGTCAAGGGCCTCGTCGCGGCGATGCAGATGGGCGCGCTCGAGCTCCATGTTTGGGGCTCGCACAACGCATCGCTGGAAAAGCCCGACCGACTCGTCTTCGATTTCGACCCCGACGAGGATATCGGCTTCGATGCGGTCAAGGCCGGCGCGGTCGAAATGCGCGACCGGCTGAAGCGGATCGGCATCGAAAGCTTCGCCATGACCACCGGCGGCAAGGGACTCCATGTCGTGGTGCCGCTGACGCCGAAGCATGGCTGGGACGACATCAAGGCCTTCGCCGAGGCGATGGCGCGAATGATGGCGGCCGACGATCCGGACCGCTATCTCGCGGTGATGTCGAAGGCGAAGCGGAAGGGCAAGATCTTCATCGACTATCTCCGCAACGGCCGCGGCGCCACCGCGATTGCGCCGTTTTCGCCGCGCGCCCGAGCCGGCGCCCCGGTCGCCTGGCCGATCAGCTGGCGGAGCCTGTCAAAGCTCGAGAACGCCCACCCGGTGACGATCGCCGACTACCGCAAGCCGCTGGCTGCGATGAAGCGCAGCGACCCGTGGAAGGGCTATTTCGATGTCGATCAGGTCCTGCCGCTGGAGGGGCTGCGGGGCGGTTGAAGGGGCTGGTCATACACGTG
>CAZSXA010000193.1:0-3994 GCA_964611195.1 uncultured Bauldia sp. | reverse complement strand
CGTGGTACGGACCGAACTTCCATGGCCGCCTGACGGCCAACGGTGAAATCTACGACATGAACGGCCTTTCCGCGGCGCACACGACGCTGCCGCTGCCGAGCTATGTCCGTGTCACCAATCTCACAAACGGCTCCTCCGTCGTCGTCCGGGTCAACGATCGTGGGCCGTTCCATGACGATCGCATCATCGATCTTTCGGCCCGCGCCGCCGAGCTCCTCGGCATGACGAATGCCGGCGTCGCGCAGGTGCAGGTGGACTATGTCGGGCGGGCGAGCCTCGAAGGCGACGACACGCGGATGCTGATGGCGACCTATCAGGCACCGGGCGAGCGCAGCCAGATGGTGGCCTATGACGCGGCGACGCGGACGATTTCGACGCGCCGCGGCCTGTTCTCGATGTTCGGCGACGGCGACGGCACGGCGGTGTTCCAGCCCAGCACCGCAGGGGACGATCCGATTGCGGCCCTGCTCAGCAATGCGCGCGGCTACGCCGCCGACCCCATGCTGACGCCGGCGCAGATCGCCGCCGAGGCGATCGCCGGCGGCGGCGCGCCAGACGACCGCGACCGGGTTGTGATCGTGCAGGTCGGCGTCTTCTCCGATCACGACAACGCCGATTCCATCGCTGTTGCACTGGCCGATTTCGGAGCGGCGACGGTGACCCAGCTCGAAACGGGCGCCGGGCCGATGTGGTCGGTTCAGATCGCGACCACGGCCACGAGCCGCAACGCAACGATCGCTGCGGCCGAAGCCGCCGGCGCTGAAGGCGCATACGCGCTCAACTAGCCTCTTCAACGGGCTTCCCGTCGCGGCCCTCGGCGTTATGCTCGCCACATGCACCTAGCCCGGCCTGTGTGGATTGAACGCGCCTGCCTGCGCCTGCTCGTGCTCGCCCTCGTGAGCCTGTTGGGGACGGGGCATGCAACGGGGCAGGGCTTCGAGACCGAACTCGAGCACGTCATCCTCTACGACGTGGAGACCCGATCGGTCCTCTACCAGCGCAACGCCGACGCGCCGATGCCGCCGGCGAGCATGGCGAAACTGATGACAATGGCGCTGCTTTTCGAGGCGCTGCGCGACGGAACGCTGTCGATGGACGACACTTTTGTTGTTTCCGAGCATGCCTGGAGAACCGGCGGCGCACCGTCCGGTACGTCGACGATGTTCGCCGAACTCGGCTCCGAAATCGCAATCCGCGATCTCATGCGCGGGGTTATCGTCCAGTCGGGCAACGACGCGGCGATCACGATCGCCGAAGGCATGGCGGGCAGCGAGTCGGCGTTTGCCGAAGCGATGAACGAGGCAGCTGTCCGCATCGGCCTGACGGGGTCGGTCTTCACAAACCCGACCGGCCTGCCGGATCCCGATCAGTTCGTCACCGCGCGTGACCTCGCGAAGCTGGCGACGTACATCATCACCGAGTTTCCAGAGTACTACGCGATCTATGGCGAGCGCTCCTTCACCTGGAACGGCATCACTCAGTCCAACCGCAACCCGCTGCTCGGCCTCGATATCGGTGCGGACGGCGTGAAGACCGGCTTCACTGATGCTTCCGGCTATGGCCTTGTCGGATCGGCCATGCGCGGCGACCGCCGCCTCGTTGCGGTGATCAACGGCGCGGAAACCGCCGAACAGCGACAGCGGGAAATGGTGGCGCTGCTCGACTGGGGGTTCACGGGATTCACCCGTCTAACCCTCTTCGACGAGGGCGAGATTGTTGCCGAAGCCGACGTGTTCGGCGGCAATGGCACGACCGTGCCGCTGGCTGTCGCGAATACGGTGGCCATTCTCATTCCCGATGACGCAACCGGCGACGTCGAGGCGCGAGCGGTCTATCGTGGCCCGATTCCGGCGCCGATCGAGGTGGGGACGCCGCTCGCCGAGCTCAGCATCCTCCTTGGCGACGAAACCCTGGCGACGGCGCCGCTCGTAGCCGCGGACTCCGTCGGGCGCGGCACGCTGCCGGAGCGGGCTCGCGATGCCCTCAACGACTTGCTGTTCGGATGGCGATGAACAAGGCGACCGCAGCCTCTGAATCGAAACCGCTGCCGCGCGGGCGGTTCATTACGCTTGAAGGCGGCGAAGGCGGAGGCAAAACAACGCAGATCCTGCGGCTCGCCGAACGCCTCAAGAAGACCGGCCTTTCAGTGACCGCCACTCGCGAGCCCGGCGGCACGCCGACGGCCGAAGCCATCCGGCGGTTTCTGCTGGCCGGCGCGGCCGAGCCGTTGGGGCCCGAAGGCGAGGCCGTTCTCTTCGCAGCCGCCCGCGCCGATCACGTCGACCAGTTGATCCGGCCGGCGCTCCAGCGCGGCGAATGGGTTCTGTGCGACCGGTTCACCGATTCCACGCGGGCCTATCAGGGCGCGGCCGGAGTGGATGAACAACTGCTCGAAGCGCTCGAGCGCGTTACCGTTTGGCCGACCAGGCCGGATCTCACCGTCATTCTCGACCTTCCGGTCGAACTCGGCCTGATCAGGGCGACCGCACGAGCCGCCGGCGACCAGGCGATGCCCGATCGCTTCGAGCGCGACAGCATGGAGGAGCAGCAGCGCCGCCGCGATGCCTTCCTCGCAATCGCCGCCCGCGAGCCCGAACGCTGCATCGTGGTCGATGCGTCCCGGCCGGAAGGCGAGGTCGCCCGCTCGATCTGGCGCGCCGTCGAGGCTCGCCTTGGACTGAAGAGCGACATCGATGGCTGACGCCGGGGCCGCGCCCGAAATCGATCGTCTCCCCGGCTGGCCCGTCCCCGAGGAGCAGTTGGCCTGGCACGGATCGACCGAGGCCGAGCAGGTTCTCGCCCGTGCTTATGCCAGCGGCCACATGCACCATGCCTGGCTTCTCGGTGGCCCCAAGGGGATCGGCAAGGCGACGCTTGCGTTTCGCTTGGCTCGCCATGTGCTCGCCAACCCGGAGCCGCATACGGCGCCGGCCGCCGGCCTCGCCATCCCTGCCGAACACCGCGTCACTCGGCAGATTGCGGCCGGCGCACATCCCAATCTCCTCGTGCTGCGCCGGCCCTATGACGACGCCGCCAAGCGCTTCAAGACCGAACTGACCGTCGGGGAGGTGAGGCGTCTGCAGCGCTTCTTCGGCTCGACCGCCGGCGAGCCCGGCTGGCGGATTTGCATTATCGACCCCGCCGACGATCTCAACATCTCCGCCGAAAACGCGCTGCTGAAGATGCTCGAGGAGCCGCCCGAGCGCGGCCTCTTCCTGCTCGTCGCCCATCGTCCCGGCCGATTGCTGCCGACGACGCATTCGCGGTGTGCGGCGCTGTCCTTGAAGCCGCTGGAGCCGGAGGCGATCACGACGGCACTGGCCACGCAGTTGCCCGACCGATCGGGCGAGGACATCTCACTCGCCGCGTCGCTCGCCGGCGGCAGTCTCCGACGGGCGATCCTTGCCCTCGACGAGGAGCGCATCGACCTTTTGCGGTCCTTCGGCGACATCGTCTCCCGCCTGCCTGACATCGACTATCGGAAAGCCCACGATCTGGCCGACGCTGCCGGCCTCCGCGGCCGCGACGCGGAGTTCGAAGGCTTCATCGATGTCGTCGAGGACTGGCTCGATCGGCGGGTTCGAGGACTGCCCGAACCCCTCGGCGCGATCTCGCCGGCGACCGAATCCGCGTCGCTTGCGACCTGGGCCGCTGTATGGGACAAGGTGCAGGAATCCACGCTTCAGGCCGAAACGCTCAATCTCGACCGGAGGCAAGTCGTCCTGCAGGTGTTCATGGCTCTGGAACACGCCACGCGAATGTGACTTCCACGCCGCTTCCGGAGCGCCGGAAGCCGATCGAGAAGCGTGCAAGGACCCGCAAGGTTTCAAGAGCGATGACCAGGCCGAAGTTCTACATCACCACAGCGATTTCCTATCCGAACGGGGCCCCTCATATCGGCCACGCCTATGAGGCGATGGCGACCGATGCGATCGCCCGTTTCAAGCGCCTCGACGGCTACGATGTCTTCTTCCTCACCGGCACCGACGAGCAC
>CAZSXA010000192.1:0-4004 GCA_964611195.1 uncultured Bauldia sp. | reverse complement strand
CGCTGGCGTCGATATCGATGCCGGCAACCGCCGCGTCGACCTCCGCAAGCCTGCCGTAGCGGGCACGCGCCGATCCGGGGCTGATGGCAAGATCGGCGGGTTCGGCGGGGTCTTCGACCTCAAGGCCACTGGATACCGCGACCCGCTCCTTGTGGCAGCGACCGACGGGGTCGGTACCAAGCTCCGCATCGCGATCGAGACCGGTCGGCTCGAGACAATCGGCATCGATCTGGTGGCGATGTGCGTCAACGATCTCATCGTCCAGGGCGCGGAACCGCTGTTCTTCCTCGACTATTACGCAACGGCCAAGCTCGATCCGGCGGCGGCTGCCGCGGTCGTGGGCGGGATTGCGGCGGGCTGCCGGGCCGCGGGCTGCGCCCTGCTCGGCGGCGAGACCGCCGAGATGCCGGGGATGTACGCCGCGGGGGATTTCGACCTTGCCGGCTTCGCCGTGGGCGCGGTGGAGCGGGATGCGCTGCTGCCCCGCGCCGACATTGCCCCGGGCGACGTCATCCTCGGTCTGGCCTCCGATGGGGTTCATTCCAACGGCTATTCGCTGGTCCGCCGGCTCGTCGCCGATATCGGCCTCGGCTGGGAGGACGAGTCACCTTTCGCCGCCGGCCAGTCGGTCGGCGAGGCGCTATTGACGCCGACCAGGATATACGTTCCCGCGGCGCTGGCAGCGATCGAAACGACAAATGGAATCAAGGCAATGGCGCATATCACCGGCGGCGGGCTGGCGGAAAACATCCCACGCGTCCTGCCGGAATCGGTTGCCGCGATGATCGATCGCTCTGCCTTGACGATGCCGCCGGTGTTCAAGTGGCTGGCGGAGGCCGGCGCGATCGACGAGGCGGAGATGCTGCGGACATTCAATTGCGGCATCGGACTTGTCGTTGTCACCGGCGCCGAGGAAGCGGGCGTGGCCGAGAGCGCTTTCACCGGCGCCGGCGAGACGGTCGTGCGGCTCGGCGAGATCGTGCCCCGACCCGACGGTCATCCACCCTTCGCGGTCAGGGAAGGCTAGCGGCATGGCGAGGAAACGGGTCGCGATCCTGATTTCCGGCCGGGGGAGCAACATGGCGGCGCTGATCAAGGCGACGCTGGCGGGGGACTACCCCGCCGAGATCGCGATCGTTCTCTCCGACACGCCCGGCGTGGCCGGCATCGGCCGGGCGCAGGCGGCGAAGATCCGCACCGGCGTCGTCGATCGGGCAGCCTATCCCGACAAGGCGGCGTTCGAAGCCGCACTGCAGGCCGAGATCGAGGCGGCCGAAGCCGATCTCATCTGTCTTGCCGGCTTCATGCGTATCCTTTCCGCCGACTTCGTCTCGCGCTGGCCCGACCGCATCATCAACATCCACCCCTCCATCCTCCCCTCCTTTCGCGGCATCGACACGCATCAGCGCGCGATCGAGGCCGGCGTGAAGCTCCATGGCTGCACGGTCCATTTCGTCCGCGCCGAGGTCGATGCCGGCCCGATCATCGCCCAGGCCGCGATCGCGGTGCTGCCCGACGACACGGCCGAAAGCCTCGCTGACCGCCTTCTCATGGCCGAGCACCAGCTCTATCCGCAGGCCCTCGGCTGGGTCGCTTCCGGACGGGCACGGATCGAGGACGGGCGCGTCGTTGTCGACGGGGTCGCCGACCAGCGCGAGAACGCGATGATGGTTCCGACAGAGGCCGATGGCAGCCGCTGAGACCGCAGCATTGAAGACCGCCCTCGTCACCGGCGGTGCGGTCCGGATCGGGCGGGCGATCGTCGAGGACCTTGCCGCCAATGGCTGGGCCGTCGCGATCCACTGCAACGCCAGTATTGCCGAAGCCAACGGGCTGGCGTCGAACATCAGGGACCGGGGCGGACGCGCTGCCGTCGTTCAGGCCGATCTCGCCGATCTCGGGCGCCTGCCGAAGCTCGTCGAGGCCGCTGCCGCCGAGCTCGGTCCGCTCGGCCTCGTCGTCAACAACGCGGCATCCTTCGTGAAAGACGACATCGGCAGCCTTGATGTCGCGGCGTGGCATCGCCAGATCGACCTCAACGTCGCCGCGCCGGTGTTCCTCGCCGAGGCATTCGCCGCCGTGCTTCCGGGCGACGCGAGCGGCAACATCGTGAACATCATTGATCAACGCGTGTGGAAGCCCGTGCCGGGCTTTCTGTCCTACCAAGTGAGCAAGTCGGCACTCTTGGCCGCGACCATCGCAATGGCTCAGACGCTGGCGCCACGCATTCGCGTCAACGCCATTGGGCCGGGCCCGGTCCTGCCGAGCCCGCGGCAATCGCAGGCCGAATTCGATGGCGTCGTCTCGACGCTGCCGCTGCAGCGCGGGCCGGAGCTCGCCGAGTTCGGTCAAACGATCCGCCATCTCGTCGAAACCCCGTCGATCACCGGCCAGATGATCGCGCTCGATGGCGGCCAGCACATCGCCTGGGAGACACCCGATGTCACCCGATTCCCGGAGTAGCCATCCGGAGGTGCCGGCCGGCGAGGAAGACATCGTCGTCAGCATCGTCGGCGGCGCCGATGCGATAGCGGCTGCCGCGAAGCGCCTGCCCGACCGGCCCGGGGTCTATCGCATGGTCGGCGAGGACGGAACTGTCCTCTATGTCGGAAAGGCTCGGAGCCTGAAGAAGCGGGTCGCGTCCTACACGCGAATCTTCGGCCAGCCGGGCCGGACGCTGCGGATGATCCAGGCGACGAAGAGCCTCGAGGTCATCGTCACGCGGACCGAGACCGAGGCGCTGCTGCTGGAGGCCAACCTCATCAAGCGCTTCCGGCCGCGCTACAATGTGCTCCTCCGCGATGACAAATCGTTCCCCTACATCCTGATCAGCGGCGACCATGAGGCACCGCAGATCATGAAGCATCGCGGCCCGCATCGGCGGAAGGGCGACTATTACGGGCCTTTCGCCTCGGCCGGCGCGGTCGACCGGACGATCAACGCGATGGAGCGCGCCTTCCTGCTGCGCTCATGTTCCGACGGCGTCTACGAGAGCCGGACGCGGCCCTGCCTCCTCTTCCAGATCAAGCGCTGCTCGGCGCCGTGCACCGGCGAGATAACGCTCGACGACTATGCCGAACTCGTCCGCGAGGCGAAGAGCTTCCTCGCCGGCAAGAGTCAGGCCGTCCGCAAGGAGCTCGCCGGCGCGATGGAAGACGCAGCCGCGCGGCTCGACTTCGAACAGGCGGCGGCGATCCGCGACCGCATCGCGGCGATGTCCCACGTCCAGAGCCATCAGGGCATCAACCCGCATTCGGTGCAGGAGGCCGACGTCTTCGCCTGCTACCAGGAGGGCGGGCAGACCGCGATCCAGGTGTTCTTCTTCCGCACCGGCCAGAACTGGGGCAACCGCGCCTACTACCCGAAGGCCGACAAGAGCCTCGACGAATCCGAGGTGCTGGAATCGTTTCTTGCGCAGTTCTACGACGACAAGCCGCCGCCGCGGCTGATCCTCCTGTCGCACGAGATCGAGCAGCCCGAACTCCTCGCCGCCGCTCTTTCCGAGAAAGCGGGGCGCAAGGTGGAGGTGGCGAAGGCGAGCCGCGGCGAGCGTCGCGATCTCGTCGAGCACGCCCTCGCCAACGCCCGCGAGTCGCTGGGCCAAAGGCTCGCCGACACGTCCTCGCAGGCCAAGCTGATGGCCGGGCTCGGCGAAGCCTTCGACCTGCCGGAGCCGCCGCGCCGGGTCGAGGTTTACGACAACAGCCACATCATGGGCGCTCAGGCTGTCGGCGCAATGATCGTCGCCGGGCCGGAAGGCTTCGCAAAGAACCAGTACCGGAAGTTCAATATCCGGTCCGAATCGCTCGTACCCGGCGACGATTTCGGCATGATGCGCGAGGTCTTGAAGCGGCGGTTCACGCGGCTGCTGAAGGAGGCACCGCGCGACGCCGGGAACGCTGCGGATGAGACTGAGGTCGCGCCGTGGCCCGACCTCGTGCTGATCGACGGCGGCGCCGGCCAGCTTTCCGCGGCGCAAGAAGTAATGGCCGACCTCGGCCTGG
>CAZSXA010000191.1:0-4112 GCA_964611195.1 uncultured Bauldia sp. | reverse complement strand
AGCCCTGATGGTTCAGCGTGCCGCGCCACATCAGCCAATCCGACGGATCGGGGTTTTGCAGTTCGGCATCGGTTACCGGCTCGTAGTTCTCAAGCGAGACTTGCGCGACGGCCGGCACGGCCAAAAAGGCGACCGAAACCGAGCCGAGCAGCAGGGTCTTCAAGGATTTCACGGAACTTCCTCCCATAACAAAGCCGCCCCCCGGGCGGCAGACATGCGGTCCGTGGTCCGGAACGCACGAAGCCACCCTAGCAACAAATGTTAGCCACGCAACTCAACTTATCGACCCGAAGGCGAACGGCCGCGGGCGCCCAACGGCAGCCGCGGCCAGTTCCGATTATTCCTCGTCCGGCGCCTCGAGCAGAATGATGTCGGCCATCATGTCCGGCGTGAGCTCGGTATCACCCGTCGGAAGCTCACCTTTGTGCAGGATTGCCGCGAGGATGTCGGCATAGGTCTGGGCGTTGAGGCTACCGGCGGCGCCCGGTGGCATGTTCTCCTGAGTCCAGGTGAAGATGTCCGACAGAGGCCGCTCGCTCCATCCAAAGAAGAAGGCAAAGGCGCCGAGCTTCGGTCCGCCGGGCGTGCCTTCCATATCCTGGCCGTGGCAGCCGGCGCAGCCATTGTCCAGGAAGGACTGAAGGCCGCGCTCGGCCTGTTCCTCGGTGAACACGCCGTCGAGCGTGGTCATCGAGGCCTCACCTTCGGCCGCCGGTTCGGCGTCCGCCTCGGCGGGCTGGTGAAGCGTGGCAAAGGACGTCGTCGCTACGCCACCGGCCAACGCAAATGCAAAGGCCGCTGTGGTCAATCCGGTGATGCCGGTCAGTCTCATCGTAAGAGTTCCTCGTTGGGTTCGTGCCGCGAGCGCCCTCGCTCCGGCACGAACTAAAGCGTTGCTCGCTCTCCGCCGTCAAGCAGGAGCAAGGTTGGCCGTAGCGCCGGACGGCCGGCCGCCCGTCATTTCGACCCCACGCACGGATGCCCGCCCGAACGATCAAATGCGCGTCATTGCGTCGCACTCAGCTTCGCGCCTACACTCGGTCTCCGCCCGGCCAGAACCGGGTGATAGAGGGAGGACCAACCATGAAAACAATGAAAACGCTGCTTCTCGGCAGCGCGTCGATCGCCATTCTGGCGGCGGCGCCGGTAGTCGCGCAGGACGACCCGTTCGCGGATTTCGAGCCTGTCACCGACGCCGAAATCGCCAACCCGGATCCGGGCGACTGGCTCAACTGGCGGCGCACGTCGAACCACCAGGCCTACAGCCCGCTCGACCAGATCAATCGGGACAATGTCGACGACCTCACGCTCGTCTGGGCGCGGGCGATGAACGAAGGCTTCCAGGAAGCCACGCCGCTCGTCCATGACGGCATCATGTATCTGCCGCATCCGGACGACTACATCCAGGCGCTCGACGCCACCAATGGCGACCTCATCTGGGAGTATCGCCGGCAGCTTCCGGAAGAGGGGCTTGGACTGGTCATCACCCGGTCGATCGCGATCTGGGAAGACAAGATCATCCTGATGACCAAGGACAACGCGATCATCGCGCTCGATGCCACGAACGGCCAGGTCGTCTGGGAAACCCAGATCCGCGGCGTCGATTCGGGCGGCTTCCAGACAACCGGCCCGATCATCGCCAACGGCATGGCGATCTCCGGCCGCAACTGCGCGGGCCAGAACGGCCCGGGCGGCCCCGAGACCTGCTTCGTGGCAGCGCATGACCTTGAGTCAGGCGAAGAGCTGTGGCGCTTCCGCACGATCCCGGGCCCGGGCGATCCGGGCGACGAGACGTGGGGCGGCGTGCCTCAGGAGACCCGCCACCATGTGGGCACCTGGATGCAGCCGAGCTACGATCCGGAGCTTGGCCTCGTCTATGTCGGCACGTCGGTGACCTCGCCCTACTCGAAGTTCTATTTCGCGAACTACGAGGATCGGCAGGATCTCGAGGACCAGGAGTTCCTCTACCAGACCTCGACGCTGGCGATCGACGCGGAGACGGGTGAGCTGGTCTGGTATCAGCAGCATATCCGCGACCATTGGGACCTCGACCATCCGTTCGAGCGTATCCTGGTGGACACGGTGATCGCGCCCAACGCGGACGAGGTCACATGGATCAACCCGAACGTCACGCCGGGCGAAGAGCGCCGCGTCCTGACCGGCATTCCGGGCAAGACCGGCATCTTCTACTCGATCGACCGCGAAACCGGCGAGTTCCTGTGGGCGCGTGAAACCGTCCACCAGAACGTCATTGCCGACATCGACGTCGAGACCGGCCGTGCCGACATGGTCGACGAAATGATCCCGACCGAGATCGGCCAGCAGTTCGTCGTCTGTCCGGCGGCGGGCGGCGGCAAGGACTGGATGGCCGGCGCCTACAGCCCGCTGACCAACGCGATCTACTATCCGTTGCAGAACCTCTGCATGGAGTCGCTTGTCCAGGACGACGATATCGGGCTGACGCCGTTCCAGATGGCGCCGGGCGAGGTCAATGCCGGCACGGTCCAGGCCATCAGCGTCGAGACCGGCGAAATGCTCTGGAAGTTCGAATCGCCGACCGGCATGTTCTCGCTGGTCACGACGGGCGGCGGACTGGTGTTCGGCGGCGACGCCGATCGCCGGTTCTATGCCTGGGATCAGGAGACCGGCGAAGTCCTGTGGCAGACGATCCTGAACTCGCAGGCAGGCGGCTTCCCGATCACCTACGCCGTCGACGGACGTCAGTATGTCGCCATCCCGACGGGCGGCACGCTGATCTCCAATGCCTACTGGAACTCGGCGTATCCGGATCAGGAGGTCGTCACCGGCGGCAACTCGATCTTCGTGTTCGCCCTTCCGGAATAGGACGGCATACGCAACAAGGGTGGGCGGCTTCGGCCGCCCCCCAGCACCCCGAGTCATAGGTTCATACCGCCGCGCCGCGGCGCTCCGGCGGTTCCAGCAGGCTGAGTTCGTGCGCCTTCTCCGATCGGCCCTCACCGGACTTGCGATCACCTTGTCGACGTCCGCGGTGACGGCACAGGAGTTCCGCGCAGTCCCGCCGAACTTCCTCGAGTTCGGCAGACCGGCCGGAAACGAGCTGCGCTTCTGCCTCAATATGGCGAGCGCGATTGTGGCCTTCGACCGCGACTTCGCCCAGGCCATCGCCGATACCGTCCTGCTTCCCGCCGAGTTCTTCGAGGTCGTCGATTTCGACCCCGCTCAGCCCTACGACTACCGCTTCACGGTCGGCGAGCCCGAGCTCTTCATCGCGGTCAACAATGAGTGCGACGCGCTGATGGGATTCCGCCTGCCGACTACCGGCACCATTCCGGAATGGCTGGCCGTCTCCCGTCCCTATCTGGAGACCGACATGGTGCTTGCGGTCACCGATCCCGGCTATGCGAGCCTCTCCGATCTGCCGACCGGATCGCTTGTCGGCAGCCGACTTGGGACACCCGGCGACAGCCGTCTTCGGAGCTATCTGCGCGGCCTAGCCGGCGCCCCGTGGACGCGCGTCCCCTATTCGGGAAACCACCATCTGATCGATCGCCTGCTCGACGGTACCGTGTCCGGCATCCTGATCTGGGAGCCGGCGCTCTATCTCTTCGCGGGAGGTCAGCCCGAGACGGCGGGTCTTCACACGGCCGCGCTTCCGTTCGAGAGCGAGCCGACCGTCTTCAGCGTGGCCGTCCAGACAGACGATCAGTTCCTGCTCGAACTGATCGACCTCGCGATATCGTCCCTGATTGCGGACGGCGTCCTTGCCGACCTGCTCAGCGAACACGATCTGCCGACAAGCGCGGCCGCAGCGCCTTAGAAAGAAGCGCCTTCCGCGCTGGCGCCCGCCGGCACGATCTGCCGGTCACGACATTGTGTCGCACTCCCAACAACGGCTAGGCTCGCAACTGCTCGGACAATCCGAGCCATTGGAGGGAGGAAAACTCAATGAAAACCTTGAAGACATTCCTGCTGGGAACCGCATCCATTGCGTTCCTGGCGGCGCCGGTAGTCGCGCAGGACGATCCGTTCGCGAACTTCGAACCCGTGACGGACGCCGAACTGCAGAACCCCGACGATGGGGACTGGCCGATGTGGCGGCGCACGCTCAACCATTGGGGCTACAGCCCGCT
>CAZSXA010000190.1:0-4125 GCA_964611195.1 uncultured Bauldia sp. | reverse complement strand
ATCCGCCGGCCGGCGATCTCGGTGAGCTTCGCCGCCATCAGGAAGGCGCGCAGCACCTCCTTCGCCGCCGGATCGTTCGGCAGCGTCGATCGCGCATAGAAGCGAAGGGCGCCGGCGAGCGCCTGGTCGGCGATCGAGTCGGTCCGCACCGCCGCCGGATCGCCGCCGAACCCCTCCGCCCATTCTCTCGCCTCGGCGCGGTTTCCATCCGTCAGCGATCCGCCAAGACGAAGCGGCTCGATCCCGAGCACACGCCACGCGTTGGCGGCCGGCGGATAGCAGGAGGCGCAGAAATCGGCCTGCGGACCCGAGCGGGCATAGCGCCGCGCATCGCGGAACCAGCTGACGTCGCCGATCATGCAGGCCGGCAACGCGGCATCGCAGAGGAGCACATCGACATGGGCCCCACGGAGCGTCAGCGCCACCGCGAGAAGGCTGTCGAGCCGCGAGGCGCCGAAATGGAGCCCGACATCGGTCGCGATGAGAACGCGCCGGCCGCCGCTGCGCGCCGCAGCGCGCGCCTCCTCCCAGCGTTCGCGGCTGGGGCCGATGATGCCCGACCAGTCGAAATGGCCGACCGTCCGCGCCTGACGCGTCACGCGCGCACGCCGGAGGGGCCGCAACAGCGGCGAGCCGCGGAGCCTGTGTCGGAGCGCCGACGGGCCCATCGAAGGCCTAGCCGATCGCGGCGCGAAAGCGCTCCGCGAGGCTCTCACGGTCGAGGCGATGATGCGCCAGGACCTCGGGGTTGGTGCCGGACACCGGAATATCCTCGACGCCGAGCCGGGTGACGCCGCCGCTGTGTCCGCGCTCGGCGAGCACCGAGCCGATCATCTCGCCCTGGCCGCCGTCGAGATAGTGATTGTCGAGCGTGATGACCGGACGGCCGCCGGCGACCCGCATCAGCCACTCGGGGTCGACGGTGTTGAGCCAGGGCAGGTCGACGATCTCGATGCTCGGCCCGTGTTCGGTCGCAATCGCTTCGGCCGCGTGCCAAGCCTCGGAAAGGAGCACCGGGCCGTAGCCGATCACCACCGCATCGATGCCGCGGCGAAGGGTGATGCCGACGCCGCGTTTTGCCGTCCACGCCGGCGGGAACTCGAATGGGATGGCGCAGGGGATCGAGACGAGCCGGACATAGGCGCTGCCGGTATCGGGCGAGAGCGCGTGGCGGACCAGCGGCTCGACCGCCGCGACGCAGCTCGGTTCGATCAGCGTCAGCCCCGGCACGCCGGACAGCGCCGCGATGTCGCGGACCGCCTGATGCGAGTGCCCCGGCCCGCCGGGAACTACGCCGGCGAGCGAGCCGACATAGACCACCTTCGTCCGCTCCGTGGCGTTATTGTAGATCTGCTCGTTGGCCCGCGGCGTCAGGAAGCAGGCGAAGGAATGGGCGACCGGCAGCCGGCCCGCCAGCGCCATGCCGCCGGCCTGGCTGACCATGTCCATTTCGGCGATTCCGCACTCGACGAAGCGCTCGGGGAACCGGTCGCGGAACGGAATGAGGCCGGTGTCGAGGACCAGATCGGCATCGAGCGCGATGATGTTCTCGTCCGCCGTTGCCGCCTTCACCAGCGCTTCGCCATAGGCCGGAACCAGCCGCTGCGTTTCCGCCTGCGGCGGCGCTTCGGGCTGTTCGACGACTTCGGTTTCCAGCGCTTGCTGGCCGAGTTCGGTAAGCCCGGCCGAGATGCGGCTGATCAGTTCCTGTGCCGCGCGTCGGTAGGAGTCGGAATTGGGGGCGCCGGAGTGGAAGCGATAAAGCTCGGCGTCCGACTCCATTGCCGTGTGCTCCATGAAGGAGACGCCCCGGCCCTTGATGGTGTCGGCGATCAGAACCTTCGGCAGGTCGGACTTGGCGAGCCTGTCGAGCTCCGCGCTGAAGGCCTCCAGGTCGTGACCATCGGCGCGGCCGACTTCCCAGCCGAACGCCTTGAACTTGGCCTCGAGGTCGCCGAGGTCGGAGGTCTGTTCGACGAGGTGGTCCGACTGCAGCTTGTTGTGGTCGACGATGACGGTGATCTCGCCGAGCTTGTCGTTCGCCGCCGAGACCAGCGACTCCCAGATCTGGCCCTCCTGCAACTCGCCGTCGCCGGTGAGGACGTAGATCGTCCGCTTGCGGCCTGCGAGACGGTCGGCGCGAGCCATGCCCTTCGCCTTCGAGATGCCCATTCCGAGCGAACCGGAATTGACGGCCATTCCCTCGATATGGACGTCCGGGTGACCCGGGAGCCCGCCGAGCCGGCGCAGCTGATGGAGTTTCTCCTCGGGCAGCCTGCCGGTGGCGATCAGGAACGCATAAAGGCCCGGGGCATCATGGCCCTTCGAGGAGTAGTAGATGTCCTCGTCGCTCATCCGCTGGAGTTGGAGGAGCGCCACAATGTCGAGGCTGGAGAAGCTCGAGCCGATATGGCCGGAGCCGGCCTTGGCGATCATGTAGAGCGTGTTCAGCCGGCAGGTGTCCGCGAAGAGGCGAATCCGGTCGAGTTCCGGCGCGTTCAGCGACCTGATCCGGTCGAACTCCTTCCGGGTCGCATAATAAAGACGCCCTGGGACCGTTGCCCCGATCTGCTCGCCCACGCTGTGGTCTCCTCAAAAACTCAGCCGAAAAACGGATCCTGGGGAACCGCGGGCAGCTTGGCCTCGCCGCGCTCCGCCAGCTGCTCGCAGTACCAGAAATCATACTCGGTATTGACGTCCAAGCCCTCGGTCCCGAGCGTGACGAACGGCATCACCACCTCGCCGGCGATCGTGCCGGCATCGGCGACGCGGGTCCATGCAATCTCAAGGCTCGCGTTCTGGACATAGACCTCGGGCAGTGCCGCCATTTGCGTCGAGTGCCAGGGTTGCTCCGGCGGCGTCAGCGGCATCAGCGGCGCCATGCGGCGGCCGCGCACCACCCACATTTTGCCCGGGTGCTGGCTGACCTTCTCGACCGCGCGGAGGCTGTCGACGCCTTCCTCGGCCAGAAACTCCGACCATGCCCGGCGGATCGTCTCCGGCAGGCGGAACGGGCTCGTCGGACGAAGGATGGAGAACGCGTCGAAACCGCGGCCTTCCGACGCCAGCGAACCCAGAATATGCCGCACCCAGTCGATATCGGGTGAGGTCGCGGTCGCGATGTCGTCCGGGCGAAGCAGCGGCACCTCGGCGCCATAGTGCCGGGCAATCGCGGCATAGCGCTCCGAATCGGTGGAAACGATCACCGCGTCGAAGACGCCGCTCTCGCGCGCCGCGGCGATCGTGTAGGCGATCGTCGGGTGGCCGCCGAGAGCACGGATGTTCTTGTCGACGACCCGCTGCGAGCCCGACCGGGCCGGTATCAGTGCGACGACGCTCGGCATCGGTTTCTACATCCGCGCCGGATCGGTGACGATGTAGATGTCCTTGAGGTTCGAATAGATATCGAGCGCCTCCGTGCCGGGCTCGCGCGAGCCGTTGCCCGACTGCCCGACGCCGCCGAACGGCATGTGCGGTTCCGAGCCATAGGTTCCGGCATTGACCACCGCGACGCCGGCGCGAATGCGCTGGGCGAAATCGATGGCGCGGTCGACATTGCGGGTATGGATCGCGGCGGTGAGCCCGTAGGGCGAATCCTCGGCGAGCGCCAGCGCCGCGGCATAGTCCGGCACCGGATAGAGCGCCGCGACCGGCCCGAACAGCTCTTTGACCGAGATTTCGTCCTTCGGGCCCGCGCCCTCGACGACGGTCGGCGCCATGTACCAGCCATCGGCATGATCGGCGTCGGTCAGCCTTTCGCCCCCGGCGAGGATGCTGGCGCCGTTGGCCTTCGCCTCGGCGATCGCCGTGACCATCGCGTCGAGCTGGCGTTGATTGATGACCGGCCCGAAATCATCGTCGTCGGTCGGACCGACCTTCTGCGCCGCCGTCGCCTCGAGAAGCTTCTCCTTGAAGGCCTCATAGACCTCCTGGAAGACGATGATGCGGCTGCCCGAGGCACAGCGCTGGCCGGCGTTGGAGTAGGCGGAAAGGCAGGTCCAGCGCACCGCATTGTCGAGATCGGCGTCGTCGCAAACGATCAGCGGGTTCTTGCCGCCGAGTTCAAGAGAGACCTTGCGCATCATCCGCCCGCACGCCTCGCCGATCCAGCGGCCGACCGCAGTC
>CAZSXA010000189.1:0-4131 GCA_964611195.1 uncultured Bauldia sp. | reverse complement strand
AGTACATCAACGGTTGCGTCATTGACGATCTCGCCGTCGAGGAGCAGCCCGTCATGGCCGTGATCGGTGTAGGGATCGAGCGCGACGTCGGTGACGATCCCCACTTCCGGAACGGCCGCCTTGATTGTGCGGCAGGCGCGGCAGACGAGGTTGTCCGGGTTCAGTGCCTCCGTGCCCTCCGCATTGCGAAGCGCCGCGGGCGTCTGCGGGAAGAGGGCGATCGCCGGGATGCCGAGTTCGGACGCCTCGGCGGCGGCGGCAACGGCGAGATCGATCGTCAGCCGTTCGACGCCGGGCATCGATGCGACCGGCTCCCGGCGATCCTCGCCCTCGATCAGGAAGATCGGCCAGATGAAATCGTCGGTGCTGAGCGCCGTCTCGCGCACCAGGGCGCGGAGCCATGGCGTTCTGCGTAGCCGTCGCAGCCGCCGCCCGCCGAGAATATCAGCCAAACGGCTGCCGGCGTCGCGCGCGGAGGAACGGGACGGGTTGTCGGGCATGGCGGGTGGCGGGCCTTCGTTTCGGATGCCGGACAGTTAGCACGGCGTCGGGAGTGGCAAAATGCCTGCGGTCTCGCGTCATTGCCGCTTCCCAACCGGTGGCAGCATTGGTAGCCAGTGGTTGCGGGTCGCGGCGGGTCGCGCATGTCTGATTGTCCGATCGGCCGGAGGGCCTGCAACTGCTGAAGGATATGGTTTCGGAAGACTGGCAGCCGCTGTTCTATCGCGGCCTTGCCGTCGTGCTGATGGTGCTGGGGCTCTACGTCTGGGCCTCGATCATCGGCGTCGTTGCGCCGACCGAGGGAGGCGCATTCTCCGATCTCTCCGGCGCCAAGCGTGCGGCGATCTTCAACATGGCCGTGGCCTATCCCGTCGCCGCCACGGGACTTTGGATGCTGACGCCGTGGGGCGTCGTGGTCTGGCTCTATGCGGCAGGCTTCGAGATCATCACCCACACGGTGTTCGCCGGGACGTTCGGCTTCAGACCTTTTCCCGTAGCCCTGCACGGCGCGCTGGTCGGCATCTACGCTGTACTCGTTCTGGCGTCCCGGCGCGCCGCGAACCACGCCGAAGCGCGCGAACGGGCTGAGCGCATCATCCGGCCGGAGGATCGCCCGGTCGGCACGGGCCGCTTCACGGCCGGGGCTCGTCAGCGCCTGGCGAAAACGTTGGCTCGACGTCGCGGCAAGGAGACGCCGGCACCAGCGGTTGCCGAGGGCGAAGCACAGACTTCGAACGAGTGACGACAGGTTTTGTTAAGCTTCAAATCACGTACGGCGAGGTAACTGCCGATTAAGTGTGCCGTTTAAGGTCATCTTCAATTGCGGCCTTTAGAGAAAACCATGACAACGGGAGAACAAATCCCGACAAGAGAAGACAGTGAGGCCGTCATGATAAGCTCGAACAGCAGCGCCCAGCAGGCGCAGCCAGCAGCACAGCCTGAAAGTGGTGATCTGAAGCCTCTCTATCTGGAGGCGCTGACCCTTGTCGAGCGGCTGCATCGGCGCCTCCTCGACGTCATCAAGGACGAGTTCGAGCGGGCAGGGCGCTCCGACGTGAACGCCGTGCAGGCACTGCTGCTGTTCAATATCGGCGACGCCGAGCTGACGGCGGGCGAGCTTCGCACCCGCGGCTACTATCTCGGCTCGAACGTCTCGTACAACCTGAAGAAGCTGGTCGAGATGGGCTACATCCACCACCAGCGCTCGCGCATGGATCGCCGGTCGGTGCGGGTCAGCCTCACCGACAAGGGGCGTGAAATCGCCTCGATCGTGAACGGCCTCTACGAGCGCCACATCCGTTCGATCGATCAGATCGGCGGCATCGGCGCCTCGGACTTCGAGACGCTGAACCGCTCGCTGCAGCGGCTCGACCGCTTCTGGACCGATCAGATTCTTTACCGCCTCTGAGGCCGCCCAACCGCTTGCCGTCTGCTCACATCTGTTTGAGTATCGGCGGCAATCATCAAACGGCCATAATGCAGAGACTACCGAACGCTGGAGTTTTTGTTGATTCAGCGCGAGGCGGATTCGCGCGGTGAAAAAGGAATGCGACGTGGGTTGGAGGCAAGTCTCGGTTCGTTGGCTGGCGGGTTGGCTCAGCATGACAGCGCTGGTGCTCTCGCAATTGGCTGCGCCGGCTGCGGTGGGTCAGGGGTTCGGTGCTCGCTTTGACAATGGCGGGCTGAACCAGAGCGACGTCACCACCACGCGGCCGATCCTCTCGCCGGAGATCGTCGCCGCGATGGGCCTCGCGATTCTCACCTATGAGGACATCGTCGCCCGCGGCGGCTGGCCGACGGTTCCCGCCGACAAGGTCCTGCAGCTCGGCATGCGCGACCCGGCGGTCGTGACGCTGCGCCAGCGGCTCGTCGCGTCCTACGATCTCGATCCGTCCGCCGGCATGTCCGATGCCTTCGATTCCTACGTCGATTCAGCCGTCCGCCGGTTCCAGGCGCGGCACGGCATTCCCGCCGACGGCGTCGTCGGCGCAACGACATTCGCCGCGCTGAATGTCCCGGCTGCGGCGCGCCTCGCCCAGCTTGAATCCAACCGCGATCGCCTTCGCGAATTGGTCGGCACCACCACCAACCGCTATGTCCTGGTCAATCTGCCGGCAGCGCAGATCGAGGCCGTCGAGAATGGCCAGGTCATGTCGCGGCACACGGCAGTCGTCGGCAAGGTCGACCGACCGTCGCCGCTGCTGACCTCCCAGATCCATGAGGTCAACTTCAATCCGTTTTGGACGGTGCCGGTCTCGATCATCGAGCGCGACCTCATCCCGCTGATGCAGGAGCAGCCGAACTACCTCACCGAGCAACGCATCCGCATGTTCGATTCGAACGGGCGCGAGGTGCTTCCCGAGGAGGTCGACTGGTACTCCAACGAAGCCACGCGCTACGTCTTCCGCCAGGACCCGGGCGACCAGAACGCGCTGGGTTCGATCCGCATCAACTTCCACAACCAGTACAGCGTCTTCCTCCACGACACGCCGGACAAGACGCTGTTCGGCAACGACTACCGGTTCGACTCGTCGGGCTGCGTGCGCGTTCACAATGTACGCGACCTCGTCTCCTGGCTGCTTCGCGACTCGCCGGGCTGGGGCCGCGCCAACATCGAATCCGTCCTGGCGTCGGGCGATCGCATTGACGCGCAGATACCCAATCCGGTGCGCATCTACTTCGCCTACATCACCGCTTGGGCGATGGAGAACGGGGTCGTTCACTTCCGCAGCGACATCTACGGCCGCGACGGCGTCGCCAACTACGCCATGCAGTAGCCGGCGCTCGCCGCCACTGACGCATTTGGCGGGGCGATGCGCGCGTGGTAAGTCGCGTGGCGTCGGGCGCGCCTGATCGCCCGCGTCAAAAATCTGAGGACTACTGCTGATGAATGTGCAGGCAAGCCCCAAGGGTGGAGCCGCCGCTGACGATTTTTTCTCACGGCCGCTCCTGGAGCGTGATCCGGAGATCGCCCGAGCAATCGCAGACGAACTCGGCCGCCAGCAGCGCGAGATCGAGTTGATCGCTTCGGAGAACATCGTCTCCGCGGCTGTGCTTGAGGCCCAGGGCTCAGTGCTGACAAACAAATATGCCGAAGGCTATCCGGGCCGTCGCTATTATGGCGGCTGCCAGTTTGTCGACGTGGCCGAGGAACTGGCGATTGAGCGCGCCAAGCGGCTGTTCGACTGTGGCTTTGCCAACGTCCAGCCGAACTCCGGCAGTCAGGCGAATCAGTCGGTCCTGCTCGCGCTTGCCAAGCCTGGCGACACGCTGCTCGGCATGAGCCTCGCGGCCGGCGGGCATCTGACCCATGGCGCGCCGCCGAACCTGTCCGGCAAGTGGTTCAACCCGGTTCAGTATGGCGTGCGAGAGGACAATGGGCTCATCGACCTCGATCAGGTGGAGTCGCTCGCGAGGGAGCATCGTCCGGCGATCATCATCGCCGGTGGTTCGGCCTATTCGCGCGAAATCGATTTCGCAGCATTCCGCGCAATCGCCGATTCGGTCGATGCGATCCTGATGGTCGACATGGCACACTTCGCCGGCCTCGTTGCCGGCGGCGTGCATCCGAGCCCGCTGCCGCATGCCCACGTTGTCACCACCACGACGCACAAGACGCTGCGCGGCCCG
>CAZSXA010000188.1:0-4197 GCA_964611195.1 uncultured Bauldia sp. | reverse complement strand
TCCGGCTCCGACTTCGTCGAGATGTTCGTCGGCGTCGGCGCCAGCCGCGTCCGCGACATGTTCGAGCAGGCGAAGAAAAACTCGCCCTGCATCATCTTCATCGACGAGATCGACGCGGTCGGTCGTCATCGCGGCGCCGGGCTCGGCGGCGGCAATGACGAGCGCGAGCAGACGCTGAACCAGTTGCTGGTCGAGATGGATGGCTTCGAGGCGAATGAAGGCATCATCATCATCGCCGCGACCAACCGTCCGGACGTGCTCGATCCGGCGCTGCTCCGGCCGGGCCGTTTCGACCGCCAGGTCGTCGTGCCGGCGCCGGACATTGTCGGCCGCGAGAAGATCCTGAAGGTGCATGCCCGCAACGTGCCGATGGCGCCCGATGTCGACCTCAAAGTCGTCGCCCGCGGCACTCCGGGTTTCTCCGGCGCGGACCTCATGAACCTCGTCAACGAGGCGGCGCTGCTGGCGGCCCGCCGCGGCAAGCGCCTTGTGACCATGCTCGACTTCGAGGACGCCAAGGACAAGGTAATGATGGGTGCGGAGCGCCGCACGCTGGTGATGACCGAGGACGAGAAGCGACTGACGGCCTATCACGAGGCCGGCCACGCCATCGTCGCGCTGAACGTCGCCGCGACCGATCCGGTGCACAAGGCGACGATCATTCCGCGCGGACGGGCGCTCGGTATGGTGCTGCAGCTGCCCGAACGCGACAAGCTGTCGATGACTTTCGAGCAGATGACCTCGCGCCTCGCCATCATGATGGGCGGCCGCGTCGCCGAAGAGATGATCTTCGGACGAGAGAAAGTCACCTCGGGCGCGGCGTCCGACATTGAGCAGGCGACGCGCCTGGCCCGGGCGATGGTGACGCGCTGGGGTCTTTCCGACGAGCTCGGCACGGTTGCCTATGGCGAGAACCAGGAAGAGGTATTCCTCGGCCACTCGGTGTCGCGCCAGCAGTTCATCTCGGAGCAGACGGCGCAGAAGATCGACGCCGAAATCCGGCGGCTGGTCGAGGCCGGACTGACGGAGGCTCGCCAGATCCTCACCGACCATGCCGACGATCTGGAAACGCTGGCCCAGGGCCTTCTCGAATACGAGACGCTGACCGGCGACGAGATTCGCAACCTTCTCAATGGCAAGCCGCCTGAGCGCGAGCCGGACGAGCCTGCGCCGCGGCCGAGTTCCTCGGTGCCGGCCACGAAGCGGCGGAAGGGCGAGGAGCCCGGCGGCGCCGGCGGTCTGGAGCCGCAGCCGGAAGGCTAGGGCCTGCCATCGCACCAGAGCTGAAAGGGGCGGCCTCAGGCCGCCCTTTTCGCTTGCATTGTCGTCGTCGCTCTCGGTTGCCCCCGAAGCCGCCTTGCTGAACCTATTGGCAAGGAGGCGCATGGTAGCCTATCTGCGATGCACCGCATGGACCGCCCCGCGTGGGCGGCAGGAGATGCTAGCTCGATGACTCGCAAGCTGTTCGGCACCGACGGTATCAGGGGGCTCGCTGGCACGAAGCCGATGACGCCTCAGGTGGCGCTGCAGGTTGGCATCGCGGCCGGCCTCGTGTTTCGCAAGGACAATCATTTCGAGCGCCGCCGCGTCGTCATCGGCAAAGATACGCGGCTCTCGGGCTATATGATCGAGCCGGCGCTGGTGGCCGGCTGCACAGCGGCGGGAATGGACGTCTTCCTGCTCGGGCCGATCCCGACGCCCGGCGTGGCGATGCTGACGCGCTCGCTGCGCGCCGATCTCGGCATCATGATCTCGGCTTCGCACAACCCGTTCGCCGACAACGGCATCAAGCTGTTCGGGCCTGACGGGTTCAAGCTATCCGACGAGACCGAAGCCGAGATCGAGCGGCTGGTCGCGGCGGACCTCACCGACAAGCTGTCGAAGCCGGCGGAGCTCGGCCGCGCGCGGCGCATTGAGGGTGTCCATGATCGCTACATCGAGTTCGCCAAGCGGACGCTGCCGCGCAATATCGATCTCACCGGAATCCGGGTCGTGGTCGACTGCGCCAACGGCGCAGGTTACCGCGTGGCACCCGATGCGCTATGGGAGCTCGGCGCCGAGGTCGTGAAGATCGGCTGTGCGCCGGACGGCTTCAACATCAATCAGGAATGCGGCTCGACCGACACCGCGGCGCTGCGCCGGCGCGTGCATGAAGTGCGCGCCGATATCGGCATCGCCCTCGATGGCGACGGCGACCGGGTCATCATCGTCGACGAGCGCGGCGAGGAGGTCGACGGAGACCAGGTGATGGCCCTGGTTGCCTCGTCCTGGCACGAGGACGGGCGGCTCACCGGCGGCGGCGTCGTCGCGACCGTCATGTCCAATCTTGGCCTCGAGCGCTATCTCGGCGAGCTCGGCCTGACGCTGGCGCGGACCAAGGTCGGCGATCGTTTCGTCGTCGAGCATATGCGGGCCCATGGCTTCAATGTCGGCGGCGAGCAGTCCGGCCACATCATCCTCTCCGACTATGCGACCACCGGCGACGGGCTGGTGACGGCGCTGCAGGTGCTCGCGGTCGTTCAGGCTTCCGGCCGCCCGGTCAGCGAAGTTTGCCGCCGCTTCGAACCAGTGCCGCAAGTGCTGAAGAGCGTTCGCACGGGTCGTGCCTCGCTCGAAGCGGAGGGCGTCAAGTCGGCCATCGCAGCCGGCGAGGGCCGGTTGGCGGGGATGGGCCGCCTGCTCATCCGGCCGTCCGGGACCGAGCCGGTGATCCGCGTCATGGCCGAGGGCGACGATCAGGCCGTGGTCGAAGCCGTCGTCGGCGACATCGTCGACGCGCTCTCCAACGTTGCCGCCTGAACGATGACCGTCGCGCCAAAGCTCGACCTGAAAAAAGAGCTGAAGGCGCTCTACAATCCGCCGAAGTCGTTCGGCTTTGTCGACGTCCCCCCGATCGATTTCATCATGATTGATGGGAAGGGCGATCCAGGTACGTCGCAAGACTACATGGATGCGGTCGGTGCGCTCTATGGCGTTGCCTACAACGCCAAGTTTGCCTTGAAGAAGAAGGGCAGTCATCCAGACTTCGCCGTGATGCCGCTGGAAGGCTTGTGGTGGGCCGACGACATGGACGATTTCGTCTCCGGCAAGCGAGCGAACTGGAAGTGGACGGCGATGATCGCGATGCCGGACTTCGTAACGGCGGCGGACATCGACGAGGCCAAGGAAGCTGCCGCGAAGAAGAAGGACCTGCCAGGAATCGAGAAGCTTCGCTTCGAACGCTTTCACGAAGGGCCGGCGGCGCAGATCATGTATCTCGGGCCCTACGCCGAAGAGGCGCCGACAATCGCTGCGCTCCATCGGTTCATTGCCTATGCCGGCAGACAACTTCGCGGGACTCATCACGAGATCTACTTGTCGGACCCGCGCCGGACCGATCCGGCAAGGCTCAAGACCGTCATCCGGCAGCCCTGCAACTAGCCTGCGGCGCCTAGCTGAGCGGGCCGATCGAAATCTATCCTCATAAATATCAATAGCTTAGCTCGGCGGTTGCGCACGGCTTGGTTAACAATCGTACTTAACGGCACCTTAAGGTTTCAGGTGAAGAATCCGTTTCCGAGAGCGCGGCAAAGCTGATTCGTACCCGTCGCGCCCTGCCTGAACACGAAAGGAAACGGAAATGCGCCGCTTCGGTAAAGTCGTGCTGATTGGGGGCCTGGCGCTGACCTTGCCGGTCGGGGCCTTGGCCGCAGATCTCCCGGAACCACCGGACTTCCATTACCCTCCGCCGCCGGAGCATGAGTCGGAATTCTACCTCCGGCTCGACCTCGGCTACAAAATCTACAGGCCGCCCGCGACGAGCTTCGATCTCCCCGCGCTCGGCTACACCGTCCCCGGCACCGGCGAGTTCCAGAACGAGACGCTGTCAAATACCGGCCTCATCGGTATCGGCTTCGGCTGGGATCCGCATGGATTCTTCCGCGCCGATCTGACGCTCGACTACGAGTGGCCCGGCCACTTCGAGGGCGAGTTGCTGTGCCCGGCGCCGTGCACAGCCGATCCGGACCCGGAATACTCGATGGAGTTCGCCGACATCTCCGCCCTGACGATGCTCGCCAATGGCTATGTCGACTTCGAGATCCACGGCAGCAAGGGCGCGCTGCGCTTTAACAGCATGGATCCCCATCACCTGCAGGCGTATGATTTGACTGCCAGCGATCAGCCTGCCGGGGGACGCAGGGGATGGACTTTTATCGA
>CAZSXA010000187.1:0-4216 GCA_964611195.1 uncultured Bauldia sp. | reverse complement strand
GCGCCGATGGGAACCAGCAGCTTGCCGATCGCCGCCATACGCTCATAGCTGAGCGAGATCAGCGGCTCGTTGTCGTCGAGCCGCATCGCGTAAAGGAACGGCACCAGCAGGATCGTCAGTTGGCGGGAGAGGAAGGCGGCTCCGACGAACGCGCCGATCAGCCACCAGGACCGCTTGGCGACGGCCGCCCAGACGGCGAGCGAGACGAACAGGAAGCCTGATGCCTGCGCCAGGAACCAGACGCCGTCGCCGCGAATGGTGACGTAATAGAGCGGCGTTCCGATCGCGATCGCGAGCACGATCCAGATCGCGGTCAGGCGCTCGACGCGAAGCCGCGCCAGAATGCGCCACCAGACGAACAGCGAGCCGGCAGACAGCACCGTCGCCAGGGCAATGAATCCGGCAAAGGAGATCCCGAAGACGGCGACGAACGGCATCGCCAGGACCGCGGGTCCGGGCGGGAATACGACGTAGTTCTTGCCGTCATAGACAGCGCAATCGATGTCGACACACTGCGCGACGTCGAGGCGACCGGACAGGAACGCATCGGCGAGCAGCGCATAGCTGTTGGTGAGGCCTTCCTCGCCGAGCGCCTGAACGACTAGGCCGGCAACGAGAATGGCCGCCATGCCGAACGCCAGCCACAACAGCACCTGCATGGCACGCGCATATTCGCGCTCGGGCCCCGCGATCAGATCGCTGTTTGGGGCCCGCGCCCTGCGGACGAGATTGGCTGTCGTATCGGACATGGCGGCCTCTTCTGGTCCCCTCTCTCGAGCTAGATTTGCGGGCCGATAACGGCGGTGACGAAGGCAAGGACCATGAAGCCGCCCATCACCAGGCTGGTGCGGTCGCGCACCGCGAAGACGACGGGATCGTCGTTGAGTTCGCCGCGATGGCTGGTGAGCCACACGCGTCCGACCCACAGGAACAGAATGGCCGGGAAAGCCCACAGCCAGGCGGTGTCGCCGTAGAAATTGGCGAGGAACGCGTCCTCGATCAGGTAGAGCACCATGATGACGATGGCGCCGAGGCCAAGGGCGAGCCCCATGGCGAGCACCAAGGGCGCATCGGTGGCGACATAGCCGCGGCCGGCAACGGAGGTGCGCTCATGCTCGGCCATGCGCGTGATCTCGGTATAGCGCTTGGCGAGCGACAGCGAGCCGAACAGGAACATCGAAAAGACCAGGAGCCAAGGCGAGACGATCGCGCCGACGGCGGCGATGCCGACGCCGATCCGCATCGTGAACAGCGTCGCCAGGACGAAGGCGTCGGTGATCGGCTGGCGCTTCAGCACCAGCGAATAGGAGACCGTCAGCGCGGCATAGATCGCAAGGAGAGCGAGCACGGCCGGTCCGGCGAGGAGGGCAAGGGCGACGGCTGCAACGATCAGCGCCGAAGCGAGAATGACCGCGCGGCGGATCGGCAGGGCGCCGGAGGCGATCGGCCGATGCCGCTTCGACCAGTGCTGGCGATCCTCCTGAAGGTCGAGGAGGTCGTTCAGCACATAGGTCCCCGACGCGAGCAAGGAGAGCGCGAGGAAGGCGAGGCCGGCCTGCAGCCAGGCGACGGCGTCGCCGGCCATTCCGGCGAGAACGAGCGGCGCAAAGACGAGCGCATTCTTTGCCCACTGATGCGGCCGCATCGTCCGGATCATCGCCTTGCCGGCATCGCCGACGACGACATGGCGTTCGACTGTTCCGACCTTGCCTGCGCGGCGCGCAAGGCTGCCGTTGTCGGAAACGACGACCGCGGACTTCGCGACCGCCCACACCTTCAGGTCGGCGCTTGAATCGCCGACATAGATGAAGCCGCCGGGGAAGATTGAAGCGAGGCGCGTTGCCTTGGCAGCGCCCTTCAGATTGACGCCCTTTTCGGTGCCGATGACCTCGTCGATGAAGCCGAAGCGGCGGGCGATGCGGCGGGCGATCAGCGAGTCCGCGGCGG
This sequence comes from uncultured Bauldia sp., assembly GCA_964611195.1. Lineage (GTDB taxonomy): Bacteria > Pseudomonadota > Alphaproteobacteria > Rhizobiales > Kaistiaceae > JADLGL01. Next base: position 2,269 of record CAZSXA010000187.1, on the reverse strand, counting down.
TGGCGAGCACCACGCGTGCGCCGCGTGCCTTCTGCTCCTCGGCGAAGGCGACGACGTCCTGATTGACCGGCAGATTGTCGACGTCGAGCGTGACGCGCTTGGCAAGCTCACCCTTGAGGTTGGCCTTGCCGCCGAGGAGCCAGCGGGCGAGCTGGAACACCCGGAGCGGGTTGCGCTTCACATAGACCAGCGCAAGCTCGTGGAGGACGTTCGTGCGGATCAGCGTGTCGTCGAGGTCGAGCACGACCGGCAGGACGGATCCTGCAGCCCGGACGGACTCCAATTCTGTCGCTGATGCTTCCATCCCTTTGGCCTCCACGGGATGCGGGTTGGCTCAAAGAAAAGGGGAATTCATCTCGATTTGTCACGGTTGTTTCGGCGTTAAGCTTAATCCGACGCCCAAGATTACAATAGCGATCCCGGTTTATATTTGCAGGCAACGAGATAGGCGAAGTTGGGGAGGTTTGCGAGCACACGCCGCCGTGCAACGATCCGTAGGGCGCGATAGCCGGCAGCAACCGGTCGCATGGTGAATCCGGTGGCAAAGCGCTAGGGAGGGCGCATGGACGGACTTCTGACCCGGCTCCGCGCGAACTCCGAGACCCGATCGATCGGTCGGGCGATCCTCGCCCTGTTCCTCATCGCGGGGCTCTTCGGCGCCTACGCGTCCGCCGCCGATGCGGCCGACGGGGATGCCTGGTCCGGGATCGTCCATTGCCTGTCGGGCATCGACTCCGACTCCGGGGAGGACGACGGCGCCGCATCGTGCTGCACCCTCGGGTGCCCCATGGTGGCGACCTCTCTGTCCGCTCCCTCGGCCCCGGCAACCGTCCTTCGCCTCGTTCCGCTCCGTGTGGAGCCGACCGCGCCGACGACGAGCGTGCAGGCAAGCCCGCCGCGCCTTGGCGCCGAAGGGCCGCGAGGGCCACCAATCCTGTCTTGAACTCCGCCACCTGACGGCAGACCGCCGGCAGGTTTGTCTCGTTCACATCAGGATTCCAAGCAGATGACACATTCCATTCGTACCGCGGCGGCAGCCGCAACCCTCGCATGCGCGCTCGCCATCCCGACCTTCGCCCAGGATGGCGACATGGCGATGGACATGGCGGAGCCGATCGTCGCCGGCGATCTCGTGATCACCCAGCCCTGGACGCGGGCGACTCCGCCGGCCGCCGTGACCGGCGCCGGCTACCTGACGATCACCAACAATGGCGACACCGATGACAGGCTTCTCGGCTTCGAATCGGACGTTGCCGCCGTCACCGAGGTTCACGAGATGATCATGGCCGACGACCGCATGATGATGCGGCCGCTCGAAGACGGCCTCGTCATCCCGGCCGGAGAGACGGTTGTGCTCCGTCCCGGCGGCTTCCACATCATGTTCATCGACCTTGCGGCCGGGATCGAGGAAGGGGCATCCGTCCACGTGACGCTTGTCTTCGCGGTCGCCGGCGAGGTGACGATCGATCTCGAGGTCTATCCGATCGGCTCGGACGGCCCGGCGATGGATGGTGGTGCGATGGACGGCATGGACATGGACGGTATGAATATGGACGGCATGGGCGAGGAGGGCGGAGCATGAATTCGCTCCGCTTGGTCCGTTACGGTCTGTGGGGGGCGGTCGCGATAGCGGCCGTCCTCGCCATTCTCGTCGCAGCCGGCGTCTTCGAGGGATCGGATGCCGACCCGGAGGCGGGGGACGCGCCGGTCAACGCCAATGTCGAGTTCGGCACGCCCTTCACCCTGGTCACGCATACCGGCGAGCCGATCACCGAGGCCGCCTTCCAGGAGACGCCGACGCTCGTGTTCTTCGGCTTCACCTACTGCCCGGACGTCTGCCCGACCGCGCTTGCCGAAGTATCAGGCTGGCTCGCCGAGCTGGGGGCCGACGCCGAGGACCTCGAGGTCTACTTCGTCTCCGTCGATCCCGAGCGCGACGTGCCCGAGCGCCTGGCGGAGTATCTCACGGCCTTTGACGAGCGGATCGTCGGCGTCACCGGGAACGTGGAGGACGTGCATGCGATGCTCGACGGCTACCACGTCTATTACGAACGCTACGAGGCGGAGAATGTCGGCTATCTGATGGACCACGCGAGCAGCTTCTACCTGCTCGATCGGTCCGGAGATTTCGCCGGAACCATCGCCTACAACGACTCACGCGACCTGGCGCTCGAGCGGATCAGGTCGCTGATCGAGGGCTAGCCGATGGCGCGGCCGGCGAAATAGCCGGCCGCCGCCGCCGTCGCGCTCAGCACCGTGCCCCAGAGAA
>CAZSXA010000186.1:0-4221 GCA_964611195.1 uncultured Bauldia sp. | reverse complement strand
CGCCTATGACTCATCGGTCTTGCAGGGAACTACTTCCCTCGCCCGCAGGCTCTCCGGGCGACGAATCGCCCTCAGGGCGGGCCGCGGCTTCTTCGCTGGCAGCCGAGTCTTGCGTATCTCCATTGGCATCGCCCAGGCGATCTGGCGTATCGGGGTTTTCTCCCACGTCTTCTTTGTCAGACTCTGGCTCGGGCTGCACACCATACGAGAACTCCGGCAAGTACGTTTGAGCCGGATTGGGGAAACTCAGTTGCTTCGACAGCAGATCGAGATAGCTCTTATCCCTGTCTGCACCCGCAGCCTTTACCACAACATTGATCATTTCCTCTGCGAGCTTAGTGTTTCCCGAAGCAGCCGCTAGGACAGCCTGCCGCTCCATCAGGTGTATGTCCCGCTGAACGTCAACCGGCAACGCAGCAATTCCGTTCTCCTTGTTTATCTTGGCAATACGCTCTATATAGTCGGTCCTAAGGTCTGCTTCCTGAGCGCCAAGCTGCATACTAGCCCGTTTTGACGTATTCTTTACTTCCTGCTCCGCTTCGGCACGCTGCTTCTTAAGATCGAACTCCCAAGTTGCTCTTTGTTTTGTAGACTCGTGCTCTTCAAGAGCAATTCTATCCTGAAGCGCCCGCTCTGTTTCTGTAAGAATTCGTTCGTCCTTGGCCCTAAGCATCTCGATTGTGACATCCTCAATTCTAAATGGTTCTTGCGAGTACAATGAGTAGGATCTCATCTGTTCAAGGATTTCATGATCTATAGAACCTTAATATTATACAGTGTTTCGTACTCGTATTCCCTAACTGATTTTTGGAGCCTCATGAGGCTTCGTTCCTTGAGGGACTGTTCAATCGTCAAATGGCCCACCGCAATCCGGCGGAGCGAGTCATCGTCTTCCTTCGCTATCAACTGCAGCGAAACGATGGCTTGCAGTTCGACCGAATCCTTGGTGGCAAGCCCAGTCTCAGAATCCCATCGCATCAGGTAACTTATCGAGACGACATCGACTCGATCACAGCGAAGGCGGTCGGCCACATCCAGCCGGGTCGACGCTGAGTCACGTGGGAGCACCTTGGTCGGAACCCCTTTCCGAAACAGCACCAACCGTGCTCCTGGCGTGCTGGGTATTTCTCGCGCGAAGAGACCTGGTCGGTAAGCCTCAACTTCCACCCACGGCATCGTTGCCCCCAATTTCCGCCAGCCAGCGTTCTCGGTTGTAAGAATACCCGCGCGGACAACCTAACTCAAATACTTCCGAGCGGCGTTGCCTCGAATCCGGATCGCTCCTATATAGCCGGTGATCCCACTCATCTTTGGAGGTTGGGGCTTCGCCGACCAAGGCGGAGCGACGAGGAGGCTTTATGTCCACCACCCTTTTGATGCCGAAAGCGACCGCCGTCTGGCTGGTCGACAACACGGCGCTTTCATTCCAGCAGATCGCCGATTTCTGTTCCCTCCACCCGCTCGAGGTGAAGGCGATCGCCGACGGCGACGCCGCGACGACGATCAAGGGCCTGGATCCGGTCTCGACCGGTCAGCTCGCCCGCGAGGAGATCGAGAAGGGCGAGAAGGACCCGAACCACAAGCTCAAGATTTCCGACCCCAAGGTCCGCGTTCCGACCGCCAAGCGAAAGGGTCCGCGCTACACGCCGGTCTCGCGTCGTCAGGATCGCCCGAACGCCGTTCTCTGGCTGCTACGCTATCACCCGGAGCTGAAGGACGCGCAGATCTCGCGCCTGGTCGGCACCACCAAGCCGACGATCAACGCCATCCGCGACCGCACGCACTGGAACTCCAACAACCTCCAGCCGATGGACCCGGTGACACTGGGCCTCTGCTCGCAGATCGACCTCGACATGGAGGTCGAGCGCGCCGCCAAGGACGCGCCGGCGCAGCAGCCCATCCCGGAAACGCCGGCGACGTTGCTGCCTGCGGATGAGACCACGACGGCCGACGCGCTCGCCGCCGCCGCCCTCGGTCGTCCAAGCGAGCCGTCCCGCGAGGACGCCGACCTTGATGCCGATGCCGTCTTCGCCAAGCTGAAATCGCTGAAGGGCGAGGACAACTCCGAGGACGAGGACGGCGACCGCTAGTTCGCCGTCTTGCCGGCGGGAATCCGATAGCTGAGCCGGACCATGCCGAGGCCGAGAGCCTCGGCGGAGGTGAGTGCGAGCCGCCGTTGGGGCATGCCCTCCGGGAACATCCGCACGCCGTCGCCGAGCAGCACGGGGATGACGAACACGTCGAGCGTATCGATGGCGCCCGCAGCGATGAAGGCCGCCTGCAGCGACGCACCTCCGACCACCCAGCCAGCGTTTGCGTCCGGATCGGCGCGCAGCCGCGCAATCAGGCTCTTCACCCCCTGGCTCCATATCTCGACGCCATCTGGCGGATCGGCGATGGCATGGCTGGTCACGACGATTCCGTGCTTGCCTGGAAACGCCCAGCCGCCGGGGAAGCCGAGCATCTGATCAAAGGTCGTCCGCCCCACGATGACGGTGCCGATTCCGGCCATGAAGGCTGCTTCGCCGACCTCGACGCCCTGGAAGGCGTCGAGCCAGCCGACCCCGCCATCCTTGTCGGCGATGTAGCCGTCGAGGCTGGTCGCCATGTAGCCGCGAATGAGCACACCCCACCCCCTTGCCGGACCGCCGAATCAAAAAGCGCCGCGGTCGGAGGGCCGCGGCGCTTGGTGTCTGACCCCTACCCTAGTGCCTAGTGTACGGTCGCCTCGTTGCGAATTCGGGCGATCTCATCTTTCAGACGCAGCTTGCGGCGCTTCATCTCCGCCACGTCCAGCGTGTCGGAGGATGGATGGGCCATCGCCTCGGAGATCTCGCGCTCGAGATCGGCGTGACGACGCTCCAGCTCGCTAAGATGCGATTCTGTCGACATAGGGGGATGCCTCCATTGTTAGGACTCTTTGATAGTGGCACCGACCCCCCCACCGTTCAAGAAGCGCGCTGCACGATGTGATGGCATCCGGCGGCTTTGTGACGGCCGAAACGGCTGCTGCTGAAAGGCTTTTCGCGCCCGCCCACAGTTGTCCCCGGCCTGCCCCCGGCTGTGACATGGATGTCATGATGTTGTGGGCAGCGACTGCCGAAGGGGTCCTGCGGGACCGCCAGGGTCCGAATCGATCGCGGCACGGCGCCATCGCCGGTTGCCCGGCCTGCGGCCGTGAATATAATCCGCGGCTTTTCCGCAGGAGCCTCAGCCGTCATGGCCGAAACCGATGCCGCGCCCGTCGCCATCGCGATGGGGAGCCAGTCCGATTGGGCGACCCTTCGCCATACCGCCGAGACGCTCGACGCGCTCGGCATTGCACATGACGACCGCATCGTCTCGGCGCACAGGACGCCTGAGCGTCTGGTCGACTTCGCCAAGGCCGCGAAAGGGGACGGCCGCAAGGTGATCATCGCCGGCGCCGGCGGCGCGGCGCATCTGCCGGGCATGCTCGCCGCGATGACACCGCTGCCGGTACTAGGCGTCCCGATCCATACCGAGGCTCTTGGCGGTCGCGACAGCCTGCTCTCAATCGTCCAGATGCCCGCCGGCATTCCGGTCGGCACGCTGGCAATCGGCCGCGCCGGCGCGATCAACGCCGCGCTTCTGGCGGCCGAGATCTTGGCGCTTGCCGATCCGGCGCTCGCCGAGCGCGTCGATGCCTGGCGGGCGAAGCAGACCGCCAGCGTCGCCGAGCGCCCAAGCGATGACGGCCGTTAGGCTCCTGCCGCCGGGATCGACGCTTGGCATTCTCGGCGGCGGTCAACTCGGACGCATGCTGGCGCAGGCGGCAGCCGAGCTCGGCTTCAAGGCGCATATCTACGCCCCGCCAGGCGACAACCCGGCGACCGAGGTCGCTGCCGCGGCAACCATCGCCGGCTGGGACGACATCGCCGCGCTCGATGCGTTCGCCCGGTCGGTCGATGTCGTCACCTATGAATTCGAGAACGTGCCTGTCGAAACCGCGGAGCGCCTCGACAACGCGCGCCATGTCCGCCCCGGCGTCAACGCCCTGGCGATTGCCCAGGATCGGCTCGCCGAAAAGACGATGGCGACCAGCCTCGCACTCGAGGTTGCGCCCTTCGCCGCTATCGACTCCGCATCTGACATCGAAGCGGCGCTCGCCGAGATCACGGCGCCCGCGATTCTGAAGACCCGCCGGCTCGGCTATGACGGCAAGGGCCAGGCGGCGGTCGTAACGGACAGGGACGCCACGGC
>CAZSXA010000185.1:0-4228 GCA_964611195.1 uncultured Bauldia sp. | reverse complement strand
GCATCTTCCAGCGATAGATCGGCGGGAACAGCGCGATCACCGCCATCAGGAAATAACCGTGGGGCAGCTGCGGTGCGTCCGTCCGCGCCTCAAGCTCCCAATAGTTCTTGCCCGGCTTGACGTGATGGTCGGCATGGCGCGGCAGGTTGAACAGCAGCCAATTGGTCACCCGGCGGCTCGAGTTCCACGAATGCCGCGGCTCGACGCGCGTTCCCTCGGCGCGAACGAGGCCGTAGTGCTCGATGTAGTTGGTCAGCTCGAGATAGGCCTTCGACCACAGCGCCGTGAAGACGAAGAGGCCGACGCCGACCCAGCCGCCGGCGACGGCGAACAGCGCGACCCACACCAACGACATCGCCTGACCTGTGAGGAAGCGATTGTGCCAGCTCCACACCGGCTGGCCGCGGCGCTCCAGGAAGCGCCGCTCGATACGCCACGCATTGCGGTTGGCCTGCCACAGAATGCGCACGAAGAAGCGCCAGAAGCCCATGCCGCGCGGAGCGGTCGCCGGGTCCTTCGCGGTGCCGATATTGATGTGATGACCGTAGACATGCTCAAGCGCGAAGCCGGTGTCGAGCGAGAACGACAACAGCCAGCGACCGATGACGACGTCGCGCTTGCTGGTGCGGTGCACGAGTTCGTGCGCAACGTTGATCCCGGAGATCGCGTAGAACATCGCCATGGCGCCGACGAGCACGGCGATGCCGCCGTCATTGGTGCGCTCGCGGGCCTGGTTGACCACGTCGCCGAGGAAGGTCCAGTCGGAGAGATAGTAGGCGAAGAACAGGGTAGCGATCGCCAGCGATGGCAGCTGCGCATGGAGCAGGCCCTTGAGGAACGCCGGCCGCCGCTCTAGTCGTAGCGACCAGTCATCGCCGACCGCTTCGTCGACCGGAACCGCCAGCAGCCAGGTCAGAATTCCCGGAACGACGAGCCAGTACCCACCCAGCAGGAAGCAGCCTACAAACGACGCCGACAAGATTGGAAGTGTTAGAAAGTACAAGGAGTTATACCTGCTGTTCGGCCCGCCTCAATTTCATCATAAAGGGTTAAACCGCCCCCGCAAAGGCGTGATGTTAGGTTTTTGGACACGACGTCACGGCGCCCCCGACCTGCTCCGCATGCGCGGTGGAGGCACGGTTGCGTAGTCTCGGATTCGGCCTTGAGCGCCTCGGTCTTCTCGTCCTTCGCGCGCCCCGGCTGTTCGCTCTGGCGGCCCTTGCCCTGACGATCGCCGGCGCGTCGACGCTGCCGCAGACGAGCTTCGACGGCCGCCTTGTCGACATTCTGTCCGACAACCAGTCGTTCCAGGCCTATGCCGAGATCAAGGACGGCTTCCGAGACGCCTCGCACGATGCCTTCCTCATGATCCGCGGCGACGATCTCGTCTCGGCCGAGGGCATGGAGGCGCTGCGGTTCTTCCATCTCGATCTTGCCTTGGCCGAGGAAGTCCGCGCCGTCTACTCGGTCTTCTCGTTGGGGACGTTCGACGTCGATACCGGCAGTTTCCTTGAGGACCTGCCGGGGACGTTCACCAGCGACGCCGAGGCGGAAAGCGCGGTCGCCGATCTCGTCGCGTCGGAGCCCGCTGCGGCCGCTCTCATCGCTCCGGACCAGCAGACGGCGATCGTCGTCGCGACGCTCGACGCCCCGCGCGATGCCGATAACGACGTGATGGCCGCGCGCGTCGCCGAACTCGAGGCGACCATCGACGCCTATTTGCCGGATCGCTTCTCCGTGACCCTGACCGGGCTTCCCGCGATCCAGGCGACCGTCGCCGATTCGCTGGCGAGCGACCAGTGGCGGCTGGCCCTCTTCGGCTTTGTCATCGGCGCGGTGATCGGTTTCGTCATCTTCCGCTCGCTCATTGCCGCGCTCGCCTGCGCCACGCCGGCCGGCGTCGCCGTCCTGTGGCTCCTCGGCGTCATCAACGCGCTCGGCATCGAGATCAATTTCCTGTTCATCCTGCTGCCGTCGCTCGCGCTGATTCTCGCCCTTGTCGATTCGATCGTGTTCTTCTTCCATTGGCAGTCGGCCAATGCCGAGAACGGCGATCTCCGTGGCAATCTCCGCGCCTCGATCAAGCGCATCGGCCCGGCCTCGGCGATGACGTCGGTGACGACGGCCCTCGCCTTCGCCTCGTTTGCCTATGCCCAGAATCCGGCGCTTCACACCCTTGCATGGCTTGGCGTCGGCTCGGTCGCGATCGCGTTCCTGTCGTTCATCGTCGTCCTGCCGCTGCTCTGCCTCGTCATCGCCCGCTTCACCCGGACCACGGCGCGGGCCCGCCCCTCCTTCTCTGACTACGGCTCGCCGATCGGCCGGGTGGCCGACAAGGCGGCCCTGCCGCGCGCGGCGCTTGCAGCGGTGGTGACACTCGTGCTCGGCGTGATCCATTTCCAGGTCAGCGCCAGCTTCGAGATCGAGCGCTACCTGCCGCCCGGCGACGCCGTGCTGGAATCGGAAACCGCGCTCGGCGAGGTCTTCGGCGGCACCGTGCCGCTCTACGCCCTCGTCGACATGCCTGACGGCGCCTCGTTCAGCGATCCCGCCGCCCGCGAGCGGGTCGCCCAGGTAGCTGCAATCTTCGACGAGGTGCTGGGGCCGGGGGCGACCGCCTCACTCGCCGACGTCTGGGCGGCCGTTCCCGAGGAAGACATCGACGCGGTCGCTGACCTCATGGCCGGGGCCGAAGGCGGCGAGCTCGATCGTATCCTTTCCGATGACCGTCGATCGATGCTCGTCACGCGCCAGTTGCCTTCGGTGATACCCGGCGACGAGGTCGACCGCATGGTGAGCGAGCTCGATGCAGCCTTCGTAGCCGCCGGCCTCGGCAACGCCGTCGCGCTCACCGGCTTCCCGGTCCTTTCCTCGGTCGAGATTCCGGCGCTCGTCGAGGAACTCCGATTCGGGCTGATTATTGCCGTTGCGCTCGCGGTGCTGGCAATCGCCTTCGCGACGCGCTCGCTTGGCATCGCGCTCGCCTGCCTCATCCCGAACATCTTGCCGATCCTTGCCGTTGAGGCGGTGCTGTGGGCCCTCGGCTTTGATCACGACCTCACCAGCGTCGTGGCGCTCACGATTGCGTTCGGCATCGGCATCGACAACGCCATCCACGTCATCAACATGTACCGGGTCAATCGCGCGACGATGGAGCCGCGCGAAGCGCTTACCCGGGCGGTGCGGACGGTGGGGCCGGCCCTGATGGCCTCCACCGCGATCCTCGGCCTTTCCTACTTGGCGACGCAGATTTCGGCGATGCCCTCAATTGGCCTTCTTGGTCAGCTCATCATTGCCACGCTGGTCGCAGCGCTCATCGCCAATCTGGTGTTCCTGCCGTCCTTCATCGCCCTCCTCGATCGCGGCTTCCGCCGCCTTCGCCGCAACCTCGCCCCCGCCCGTTCCGGAGTTACTTGATGCGTTCCGCCCCCCGCTTCGCCGCCTTCCTGCTCGCCCTCGCCCTTCCCGCCGCAGCCCTCGCGCAATCGCCCGACGGCGAGGCCGGGCAGCCCGGCCTGACGCCGCTGGAAGAGCGCGCCGATATCGTCGCCCTGATGGCCGAGTATGCCGGCGAATGGGTCGGCCGCGGCACGTCGCGGATGAATTTCGACGACCCGATGGAGGCGGCCAGCTGCCGCATGACGGCCGTGTTCGACGTCGAGGCCGACACGCTGACGAATGAGGGCCGCTGCGCCAACACCCAGCGCGCCATCGACATCGACGGCGACCTCACCATCACCGAAGAGGGTGATCTCACCGGTGGCTTCTTCTCGCGTTTCGAGGTCGCCGAACTGCTCTCCTCGTCCGGTGAGGCCTATGAAGAGGGCTTCATCGTCGAGGCGCGTTATCTCGCCGAGATCCAGGGCGATACCCAGGAAGTCGATGCCCGCGTCTCCGTCGGCCGGCCGGACCAGACGGGAGGCGGCGACGTTGCCTTCTCGATGGTGATCGCGATCGAGAATCCCGAGACGGGCGAGTTCGTCTCATTCTCCGAGATTGTCTTCAACCGGCGCGACTAGGGCGTGACGGCCAGCCGCGCGGCGCGGGCTTGCATTCGCCGGAGGCTTCGGCGATATCGGGGTCTTCGGCGCCGCCGGCGCCATGGATGCGGGTGTAGCTCAGGGGTAGAGCACAACCTTGCCAAGGTTGGGGTCGTGGGTTCGAATCCCATCGCCCGCTCCAAGATCGCCGACATCGCGCGAACGGCCGAACGCGGCAGTTTGGGAGG
>CAZSXA010000184.1:0-4238 GCA_964611195.1 uncultured Bauldia sp. | reverse complement strand
GCCCAATACCGTGCCCGGATAGGTTTGGTAGCGCTTCACACTGAGAGGCGGGACCGGCTGGGCCTGAAGGAAGGCTGGTGTCCGCTCCAGAGCGGCCACACTCTGCCCGGGCAGCCCCGTCATCACAAAGACCCTGCACCGCAGCCCCAGCCGCCCGCGCCACCTCAGGGTCAGGTTCAGGCGCGCACGACCGTTTCGCTCAACATGCGCACCGGCCCTTCGACCGGCTATTCCGTCATCCGGGCCATACCTGCCGGCGCGACCGTGAACGTGAACCGCTGCACCAACAGCTATTCCTGGTGCGAGGTGTACTATGCCGGCAGCACCGGCTGGGCCTCTGCACGCTACCTGCAGTCGGTCACGCCGCAATATCAGGGCCAGCCGATGAGCAATATCGGCGCTCAGCTCGGCCTCCGGCTGATCCAGTTCGTGCTCCGCCAGATCGCCGGCGGCGGCGGTCAGCAGCCCCCGCCCGATCAGGACCAGCGGCCGGGCCCCGGCGCCAACCAGATCTGCTTCTATCGCGACTACAACTATGCCGGGCCCTATTTCTGCGCCCGCATGGGACAGTCAGACGCCTCGCTGGGAGCGCAGGAGAACGATCAGATTTCGTCGATCCGGGTCGGCTCGAATGCTCGCGTCGAGGTCTGCGAGGACTTCAACTACAGCGGCAATTGCCGGATCGTCACCGGTGATATCGCCCAGTTGCCGAACTCGCTCAACGACCGCATCTCGTCATATCGCACCACCCAGATCGGTGGCGGCGCTGGCGGCGGCGGCAACCCGACCGGCCGCGCTTGCTTCTACGCCGACTACAACTACAACGGTGCCGCGTTCTGCCTCGATCGCGGCCAGTCGATCGCTCAGCTTGGCCCGCAATGGAACGACCGCATCTCGTCCTTCCGCGTCGAGGGCGGCGCGACCGTGACCGCCTGCGAGGACTTCAATTATGGCGGCCGCTGCCTGCAGTTCGGCTCCAACGCCGTGCAGCTGTCAGGCGACGCGAACGATTCGATCTCGTCGATACGCATGCAATAGCCCACACGATCATGGGGTCGGGCTTCGGCCCGGCCCCTCGCGGAATGCCTAGACCGGCACTCGCACCCAGGCATAGGCGAGGAGACCGATCGCCCCGATCAGGATGCCGGCGAGAAACCCGGCCACGATCCACCCGGCCGCACGGTTGTCGAGAAAACGCCGACGGCGCGGCATCGGCTGAGCGTCGGTCCGATCGAACAACGTCTCCGCCCGCCGGGCCGGCTCCTGCCGAATGCGTTTCGACAGCCAGTCGCCCTCGATCGCTCGCTCCCGCTCGATGATGCGCTCGGCAACGTAGTTCGTAACCGTGTCGGCGACGTCGTCGACCGATGCCGTCTCGACGATCACCGTCCGGCCGAGGCGCGTATCCTTGAGGAAGCGATAGGTGCGTCGGTCGCGGGCGATGATGACGAACGACGTCATGTCGATCCACAGCCGCGGCTGACTTCCAGACGACATCTGGAACACGAACTGGTCGTTGTCCTGCGGCACGTCGGCAAACACACTGCGAAGCTCGTCGGCCAGCATTTCGAGCCGCGCCCGCTCGGCCTCCTGGAGGTCGACGAAACCGTCCGCACGATCGGCCTCGGCGATCCGGACACGGCGGATCGCATCGGTAAGATTGCGGACATTGCTGGGCGAGGAGCCCTGCCCTTCGGCCATTGCCGACACGCCTCATGGTGAACGGGACATTAAGGTTTTAGCAAAACTCTCGCGCCCGCACAGCCGGATGAAACAGGCAGTGGTTAATACCCACCGGAGGCTTTGGCTCGCCTTGCCCGCCCCGCTGGCGCCGCTTAGGCTCGACCGACCCCACGCTCGATTCTGATCCGGAACATGACGAGACACTTTGCAACCGCCGGCGCGCTGGCCGCCCTGCTTTTCGCCGATGTCGCGGTCGCGCAAACCGTCCTGCAGCGCGGCAACGGCGCCGCACCGGGAACGCTCGACCCGCAACGCGCCACCACCGCCGCCGAGTTCCGCATCCTCTACGATCTCTACGAGGGGCTCATCACCTACGATCCGGCGGGAAACATCGTGCCCGGCGCCGCCGTGGAGTGGGCGATCTCGGACGACCGCCTCATCTACACCTTCACCATGCGCGAGACCGCGTGGTCGGACGGCAGCGCGGTGACAGCGGCCGATTTCGTGCGCGCCTTCGAGCGCCTGTTCGACCCGGCAGTCGCTGCGCCCGACGCCGACCTCTTCCGCCGCATCGAAGGCGCGGATGACGCGCTGGGCGATGGCGGCGGCATCGACGATATCGGCGTGGTCGCCGTCGACGAGCAAACGCTCCAGATCACGCTCGCCGAGCCGGAACCGCTGCTCCTGCACCTGTTGGCATTGCCCGCTGCAATGCCGGTCCACGCCGACGCGCCGAACACTGCGACCCTCCCTCAGCCGACAACGCCGTTCAACGGCGCCTATCGCTTCGACGGCTCCGTCGCCGGACGCGGCGTCTGGCTGATCGCCAACGACGATTTTCACGCCGCCGAGACCGTTGCCTTCGGCACCGTAGTCTACGACGACGCGCCGGCCGATGTGGCCCTCGACGCATTCGCGGAGGGAACGCTGCACATTGCGAGCGCCGTTCCGGCCTTCCTCATCCCGACGCTTGTCGAGACCTATCCCGAGGAACTGCGTGTGGCGCCGTTCGCTGGGAGCTACTTCCTCGCTGCGAATGTCGACGGAGTCCTCGCCGATCCATCACTCCGCCTTGCCGCGGCGCTTGCCGTCGACCGCATTGCGCTTGCCGAGGAAGTCTGGTCGGGGCTGACGCTCCCGACGCTTCAGTTGGTTCCCGACGGCGTCGCCGATCTTCCGCCGCCGGCAGAGGCGCCGCTTGGGCCGAACGACCCCGACGCGCGCCTCGCCGAGGCAGCGGCCCTCCTCGCCGAGGCCGGCGTCACCGAACAGAACCCGCTGGAACTCACACTCGCCGTCGCCACAGGCGGCGTCAGCGCCGCGACGGGCGCGGCAATCGCCGCCGATCTCGAGGCCCTCGCGATCGACGTGACGATCGTCGAGCGCTCGCCCGCCGAGCACAATCAGGATCTGCTTGGCGAGCGGACCTTCGACCTCGCCACCGTCGGCTGGATCGGCCGTGTCGGCCACGCCGAAGAGTTTCTCGGCCTCTTCCGGGAAGGACCGTTCGACATCACCGGCTATCGCAACGAGGAGGTCGATGCGTTGCTGGCGGAGGCACGGGTCACCGCCGACCGTGCCGTGCGCACCGCGCTCTATGGCGTGGCCGACAACCGCATCGCCGGCGACCTCCCCGCCATCCCGCTGCTCCAGTTCGAATCCTTCAACCTCGTCTCCAGCGGGATCGTCGGCTGGACCGACAACCCGCTCGATGTGCACTTGTCGCGCTGGCTGGTACCGGCTCTGGCGGAGGAGGAAGCGGCCGAGTGAACGCCGGCGACGAAGTCGACTTCGCCTGGATCACACGGGAGAATATCGGGTTGCTGGAGGGCGTTGGCGACGACGTCTTCGACGAACCGATCGACCCCGCCCGACTCCGTCGCTGGGCCGATGCAACCGATCACCTGATGCTGCTGGCGCTGGCGGAGGATCGTATCGTCGGCATGTGCACGGCGATGATCCACCACCACGCCGACAAGGCGACCGAACTCTATGTCGATGAAGTCGGTGTCGCTGACGATTACCGCCGCCGCGGCATCGCCAGGCGGCTGATGATGACGATGTTCGAACGCGGCCGCGAGCGCGGCTGCACGGAAGCCTGGGTCGGGACCGAGAGCGACAACAGAGCGGCGCGTGCGCTCTACGAATCGCTCCGGCCATACGAGGAAGACAACTGCGTCTTCTACCTCTACCGCCTCGACGGCTGACCCAATCTCAGGCGGCGCGACCGAGCCATGGGCCCCGTCCGGCGCGATCGGCAGCCTCGCGGATGCGGCGGGCAAGCTGGGTCGCCTCGGCGGTGGTCTCGAGGGCGTTCGAAACGTTCTGGCGCGGCGCGATATCCTCGCGAATGAAGACGAGATCGGCACCCTCGCGAAGGATCAACAGCGAGACGTCATGGGCGAGGAAGATCGTTCGCTCGCCGCCGGTCGCCGCGATCGCCTCGATCGTTGCCGCGAGGGCTCGCGCGTGATCGGGATACATCGCCCGGCAGTCGTGATGGCCGGGCAGCGCCAGCCAGACCTGGCCGGCGGCGATGTGCACCTCGAAATCGC
>CAZSXA010000183.1:0-4355 GCA_964611195.1 uncultured Bauldia sp. | reverse complement strand
GTCTTCGACGGCGACAACTACATCCAGCACAATCCTCAGATCGGCGACGGCCTGACCGGCCTCGGCGCGGCGTTGCAGGCGCTGGCAGCCGACGGCATCACGATGGTCTACGACAATGTGCATCTCGTCGTCGCGGAGGGGAACTTCGTCTTCGCGATGTCGGAGGGCTCGTTCGGCGGCCAGCCGACCGCGTTCTTCGACCTCTTCCGCGTCGCGAACGGCAGGATCGCCGAGCACTGGGACGTCATCTCCGAGATCCCGGCCGAAATGGCGCACGACAACGGCAAGTTCTGATCGGGCTTGCCACGACAAGGGCTCCGCGTCCGCGCGGGGCCCTACTCCCACTCGATCGTGCCGGGCGGCTTCGAGGTCACGTCGTAGACGACGCGGTTGATGCCGCGAACCTCGTTGACGATGCGGTTGGCGGCGCGGCCGAGGAACTCCATGTCGAAATGGTAGAAGTCGGCGGTCATGCCGTCGACCGAGGTCACGGCGCGAAGCGCGCAGACGAAATCATAGGTGCGGGCGTCGCCCATGACGCCGACGGTGCGCACCGGCAAGAGCACCGCGAAGGCCTGCCAGATCGCGTCGTAGAGGCCGGCCTTGGCGATCTCGTCGCGGTAGATTGCGTCGGCCTTCTTCAGGATCTCGAGCTTCTCGGCCGTCACCTCGCCGGGGCAGCGGATGGCAAGGCCCGGCCCGGGGAACGGATGGCGGCCGACAAACCCTTCGGGCAGGCCGAGCTCGCGGCCAAGGTCGCGGACCTCGTCCTTGAAGAGCTCGCGGAGCGGCTCGACCAGTTGCATGTTCATGCGCTCCGGCAGGCCGCCGACATTGTGGTGCGATTTGATCGTCACCGATGGGCCGCCGGTGAACGACACGCTTTCGATGACGTCCGGGTAAAGCGTCCCCTGCGCCAGGAAGTCGGCGCCGCCGATCCGCTTCGCCTCCTCCTCGAAGACGTCGATGAAGAGGCCGCCGATGGTCTTCCGCTTCTTCTCAGGATCGTCGACGCCGGCGAGCACGGTCAGGAAGCGCTCCTCTGCCTGGACGTGCACCAACGGGATGTTGAACGAGCCGCGGAAGAGCTCGACCACCTCCTCGGCTTCGTTGAGCCGTAGGAGGCCGTGATCGACGAGGACACAGGTCAACTGATCGCCGATCGCCTCGTGGATGAGCACCGCGGCCACGGCGGAATCGACGCCGCCGGAGAGGCCGCAGATGACGCGGCCGTCGCCGACTTGCTCCCTGATGCGCGCGATCGCCGCGTCCTTGAATGCCGCCATCGACCAGTCGCCGGCGAGCCCGGCGACGTTATGGACGAAGTTGGCGATGAGACGCGCGCCGTCGGGGGTATGCACGACCTCGGGATGGAACTGGACGCCATAGAGCCGGCGCGCTTCATCGGCGATGGCGGCAAAGGGCGCGCCCTCCGACGTGCCGACCACCTCGAAGCCCGCAGGCAGCGCGGTGACCCGGTCGCCATGGCTCATCCACACCTGATGGCGTGAGCCGTCCGGCCAGATGCCGGCGAACAGCGGCGGCGCGCCCTGGACCTCCAGAAACGCGCGGCCGAACTCCTTG
This sequence comes from uncultured Bauldia sp., assembly GCA_964611195.1. Lineage (GTDB taxonomy): Bacteria > Pseudomonadota > Alphaproteobacteria > Rhizobiales > Kaistiaceae > JADLGL01. The sequence continues at coordinate 2,771 of CAZSXA010000183.1, read as the reverse complement.
TGGTCGGAGGTCTCGACCGAGCCGCCAAGCGCTTCGACCATCGCCTGCTGGCCGTAGCAGATGCCGAGAACCGGCAGGCCTCGCTCGAACAGGCTGGCAGGCGCACGCGGCGTTCCGATCTCGGCGATCGAGGCCGGGCCGCCGGAGAGGATCACCGCCCGCGGAGCGCGCTCGGCGATCGCCTCGTCGGCCTTGTTGAAGGGGACGATCTCGGAATAGACGCCGGCCTCGCGGACGCGCCGCGCGATCAGCTGCGTGACCTGACTGCCATAGTCGACAATGAGGACGAGATCGCTCTCAGGAGCCGTCATCACCGGGGTCTAGGCAATCGCCCGAGTCGTGGCAACTGCCGCCGATCGACAGTGGCCAGACTCGCTACTCGCAGCGAAAGTAGATCGCGGTGAAGCCGTCATTCATGTCGATCCTGGCCAGGCGTTCCGGCGAACCGTCCCACGGCTCGAACACGCCGAACACGACATTATCCGTCCAGGTCTCGCCTTCGCCGGAGCAAGTAAGCGTCGCCTTCCACGCGCCGAATTCGCCGATCGATGCGAGCCCGGCGATATCGCAAGCGGATTCGTAGAAGCCGACCACGCCCTCGGCGGTGTCGATCCGCATGATCTCGGTGCTGTCCGGCGCGGTGCACGACTCGGTGAAGAGCCCCCATCGACCGTCGAGTTGGGCAGACGCGACGCCGGCGCTGACGAAAAGGGCGACGGTCGCAAGGGCTAGTGTCTTCACCGGCGTGGCCTCCTTGGCGGCAATGCTTTCAGTCGAAAGACAATGAACCGTCGAGCACGGCCAATTCAAGGAGATCGAGCGCGGTCGCGAGCTTCTCGTCGATGACGTGAAGATACTCGGTCCAGTCGTGCAGGCCTGTGATTTCGGCACGGCCATCGGAGATGCCGCGAATGCCGATCATCGGGACGCCAAAGCGGTCGGCGGCGCGCAAGACGGCGAAGGACTCCATATCCACCATGTCGGCGTCGATGCCGTCATAGCCGGCCCCGGTGACGATCGAGGCGCCGGTGGCGATCGACGCTGTCTTGAGCTCCGGGACGCGGTGATCGATTTCGATGACGACGGGCAAGTCGGTGAACGGCGTCTGCCCCTTGTCGAAGCCGAGCGCTGTTGCATCCATGTCGCGATAGGAGACGCTGGCGATCTGGTAGATCGCGGCGTGCTCGAGCGACCGCGATCCGGCCGAACCCAGCGAGAGCACAGCATCCGGAAGCTTCGCCTCGGCCGCCAGTCGCGCCAGCGCGGCCGTAACCGACACAGCCGCCTCGACCGGGCCGACGCCGGTGATCAACGGCACGAAGCGGCGGCGAAGATGCTCGCCATATTCATGCTCGGTCGCCATCCCGACGAGCAAGCGCCGGCCGCCGATTTCGAGGATATGGCGCTCCGGATGCTCCGTCGACATCACGCCTCCCGCTTCAGAAGCGCGATGAAGAACGCGTCGGTGCCGGTACGCAAGGGGGTGAGGAGGACGCCATGTGCCGACAGCAGCGCGGCCGATTTCAGCGCCGCGGCCGCCTCGGGACTAAGGCCCGCGGCATCGATCGTGCCCTCGCCGCCGAACGGCGCGAACGGTGCCTCGGCGGCGAACGCCGCGACCTGATCCTCGTTTTCCTCCGGCAACAGCGAGCAAGTGACGTAGGCGAGAATGCCGCCGGGTTTGACGAACGCCGCCGCCTCCTTCAGCAGCGCGGCCTGCTCAGCGCAACGGTCTGCCACTGCATTCTCGGTCAGCTTCCATTTCGTTTCGGGGTGGCGGCGCCAGGTGCCCGAGCCGGTGCATGGCGCGTCGACCAGAACGCGATCCATCTTGCCGCGCAGTTCGCCGAGGTCGCTGCCCGCGGGGTGGACCTGGACGTTGCGGGTTCCGGCTCGCTTCAGCCGGTCGAAGATCGGCGCCAGACGATGCTTGTCGGCATCGCTGGCGTGGAGTTGGCCCTTGTTGGCCATCGCCGCCGACAGCGCCAGCGTCTTGCCGCCGCCGCCGGCGCAAAGGTCGAGAACCTGCTCGCCGGCCGCGGCCCCGACCATCGCCGTCGCCAGCTGGCTGCCTTCGTCCTGAACCTCGAACCAGCCCTTGCGGAAGGCCGGCTCGGCCTGAACGTTGGGATGGCGCTTCGGGCCGGCCGTCGGCGGAATGCGTATGCCGTCGGGCGCGAAGCGCGCTTCTTCAGCGCCAAGGGTAGCCAGTGCCTTCAGCACCTTGGCGCGCTCGGCCTTGAGGCGATTGACGCGGAGATCGAGCGGCGGTCGCTCCGCCATCGCTTCGAGTTCGGCGACCCAGCCCTCGCCGAGCGCGCGCGCCAGCGACGGCGCCAGCCAATCCGGCACGTCGGCGCGGACCGCATCGGGCGCGCCGTTGAGGCGCGCCGTGTCGATGGCGCGGGCCTCTTCGGGCGTCAGCGGTTCCGGCGCGTGCGGCGCCTCAAGCAGCGCCGACAAACGCTCGTTGCCCTCGCCCCAGCCGATGCCGACGACGCCGAGCGCCAGCGCGCGCGGCGTCTCGGCGGCCATCATCCAGCCGAACGAACGGCGCTTTCGCAGCGCGTCGTAGACGATGTTGCCGATCGCGGCGCGGTCGCCGGAGCCGGCAAAGCGATGCGACAACCCCCAATCCTTCAGCGCCTCGGCAACGGGCCGGTGGCGGGCGTCGATGTCGGTGAGGATGTCGATCGCGGCGGCAATCCGCGCGCCCGGGGTCATCGGGCGAATTGCGTCAGCGACAGGAGGTTGCCGTCCGGATCGCGGAA
>CAZSXA010000182.1:0-4372 GCA_964611195.1 uncultured Bauldia sp. | reverse complement strand
CGGCGTGGTTGATCTCGCCGATGCCTGGCGCTGGGGCTTCTCCGGCGTGATGGTGCGCGGCTCGGGTGCGGCCTGGGACCTTCGCCGGGCGCAGCCCTATGAGTGCTATTCCGACCTCGATTTCGACATTCCGGTCGGCAAGAACGGCGACTGCTACGACCGCTACCTCATCCGCATGGAGGAGATGCGCCAGTCGGTGCGGATCATGAAGCAGTGCGTCGAATTGCTGTCATCGCCGAAAGGCGCGGGACCGGTTTCGTCTGTGGACGGCAAGATCGTCCCACCGAAACGGCCGGAGATGAAGCGCTCGATGGAGGCGCTGATCCACCACTTCAAGCTCTACACCGAGGGCTACCATGTGCCCGAGGGCGAGGTTTACGCCGCCGTCGAGGCGCCCAAGGGCGAGTTCGGCGTCTATCTCGTTTCCGACGGATCGAACCGTCCCTATCGCTGCAAGATCCGCGCGCCCGGCTTCCCGCACCTTGCCGCGATGGACTGGCTGACCCGAGGGCACATGTTGGCGGATGTCTCCGCCATCCTTGGCTCGATCGACATCGTGTTTGGGGAGATCGACCGATGAGCGTCCGTCGCCTTGCCGAGGAGCAGCCGGAGAGCTTCGCCTTCACCGCGGAGAACCAGGCGATCGCCGAACGCGAGATCGCCAAGTACCCGCCTGGACGGCAGCATTCGGCGGTGATTGCGCTCCTGTGGCAGGCGCAGTTGCAAAGCGGCGGGTGGCTGCCGGAGCCGGCGATCCGTCACGTTGCCGAGACGCTCGAAATGCCTTTCATCCGGGCGCTCGAGGTCGCGACTTTCTACACGATGTTCAATCTCGCGCCGGTGGGGCGAAAGGCGCACATCCAGGTGTGCGGCACGACGCCGTGCATGCTGCGCGGCGCCGACGCGCTCAAGCAAATCTGCCGCGAGCGTATCCATCCGCAGCAGTATCATGTCTCCGACGATGGCGACTTCTCTTGGGTCGAGGTCGAGTGCGCGGGCACGTGCGTGAACGCGCCGATGGTGCAGATCGATTCCGATACCTTCGAGGACTTGACGCCCGATAGCTTCAACCGGCTCATCGACGATATCGCCGCAGGACGGGACGTGACGCCGGGGCCGCAGGTCGATCGTCAGTTCTCCGCGCCCGAAGGCGGCGCGACGACCCTTCAGGAGCCGCTGCCGGAGCCGCGTTCGACGCGCGTCAGCGCCGCGCCAACTAAGCCGATCACCGAGAATGAGGCGTCCGAGCCGAGCGAGGCGGCCCGTTTCGACGCCAAGCCAGCCGCCAAGGCGGAACCCTATCCGACGCCGGCGCGCGAGGGCGGCGAGGCCGACGACCTCAAACGCATCTCCGGCGTCGGGCCGAAGCTGGAGGCCAAGCTCCATGAACTCGGCGTCTTCAGCTTCGAGCAGATCGCGGCCTGGACGACCGACGACGTCGCGCGGATGGACGAGCAGTTGAAGTTCCACGGCCGGATCGAGCGCGACGACTGGATCGCGCAGGCCAAGGCATTCATTGCCGAACGCGGCGGGAGGGACTGACGAATGCTCGCCGACAAGGACCGGATATTCACCAATCTCTACGGGCGGCACGACTGGCGGCTGGCCGGCGCGCGGCAGCGCGGCAACTGGGACGGCACCAAGGCAATCCTCGAGAAGGGGCGCGAGGCGATTGTCGAGGAGGTCAAGAAGTCGGGTCTTCGAGGCCGCGGCGGCGCCGGCTTTCCGACCGGCCTCAAATGGTCGTTCATGCCTAAGGAGACCGATGGCCGGCCGCACTATCTCGTTGTCAACGCGGACGAATCGGAGCCCGGCACCTGCAAGGATCGCGAGATCATGCGGCACGATCCGCACACGCTGGTCGAAGGCTGCCTGATTGCTGGCTTCGCGATGGGCGCGCATGCCGCCTACATCTACATCCGCGGCGAGTTCCTCCGCGAGGCGGAGCGGCTGCAGGCGGCGATCGACGAGGCCTATGAGGCGAACCTCATCGGCCAGAACAACGTCAATGGCTGGGACTTCGACATCTATCTCCATCGCGGCGCAGGCGCCTATATCTGCGGCGAGGAGACGGCGCTTCTTGAGTCGCTCGAAGGCAAGAAGGGCATGCCGCGGCTGAAGCCGCCATTCCCCGCCAATGTCGGCCTCTGGGGCTGCCCGACCACGGTCAACAATGTCGAGTCGATCGCGGTTGCGCCCGAGATCATGCGGCGGGGCGGCGAGTGGTTCGCCTCGATCGGCCGGCCCAACAACACCGGCACCAAGCTCTTCTGCATCTCCGGTCATGTCGAACAGCCCTGCACGGTCGAGGAGGCCATGAGCGTCCCGCTGCGGGAGCTGATCGAGAAGCATTGCGGCGGCGTTCGCGGCGGGTGGGACAATTTGCTGGCGGTGATCCCGGGAGGCGCGTCGGTGCCCTTGATCCCGGCCGAGCAATGCGAGGACCTGCCGATGGATTTCGACTCGCTGAAGGAGCTGAAGTCCGGTCTCGGCACCGCGGCGGTGATCGTCATGGACAAGTCGACCGACGTCGTCCGCGCGATCGCGCGCCTTGCCTACTTCTACAAGCATGAGAGCTGCGGCCAGTGCACTCCATGCCGCGAAGGCACCGGCTGGATGTGGCGCGTTTTGGAGCGGATGGCGCGGGGAGAAGCGCAGAAGCGCGAGATCGACATGCTCCTCGAGGTGACCTATCAGGTTGAGGGACATACGATTTGTGCGCTCGGCGATGCCGCAGCCTGGCCGATCCAGGGGCTCATCCGCCACTTCCGGCATGTGATCGAGGAGCGCATCGATCAGTACGCGGCAAACCCGGCTTCGGAGCCGGTAATGGTGGCGGCGGAGTAGGCGATGACGGTTCTCAAGATCAACGGCACCGAGATCGACGTCCCCGCCGAGTGGACGCTGCTGCAGGCGTGCGAGGAAGCCGGCGCCGAGGTACCGCGCTTCTGCTATCACGAGCGCCTGTCGATCGCCGGCAATTGCCGCATGTGCCTCGTCGAGGTGAAGGGAGCGCCGAAGCCGATCGCCTCCTGTGCGTGGGGCGTCCGCGACTGCCGACCGGGGCCGAACGGCGAGCCGCCGGAAGTGCTGACGCGCTCGCCGGTGGTCAAGAAGGCGCGCGAGGGGGTGATGGAGTTCCTGCTCATCAACCACCCGCTCGACTGCCCGATCTGCGACCAGGGCGGCGAATGCGATCTCCAGGATCAGGCGATGGCCTATGGCATCGACCACAACCGGTTCGCCGAGAACAAGCGCGCGGTCGAGGACAAGTATCTAGGCCCGCTGGTGAAGACGTCGATGAACCGGTGCATCCACTGCACCCGCTGCGTCCGCTTCGCCACCGAGGTCGGCGGCGTGACCGAACTCGGCGCGACCGGCCGCGGCGAGGACATGGAGATCACGACCTATCTCGAATCCGCGATGTCGTCGGAACTCCAGGGCAATGTCATCGACCTTTGCCCGGTCGGGGCGCTGACGTCTAAGCCATACGCCTTCCAGGCACGGCCGTGGGAGCTGATCAAGACCGAATCGATCGATGCGATGGATGCCGTAGGCTCCAACATCCGCGTCGACACGCGCGGCCGCGAGGTGATGCGGGTGCTGCCGCGGATGCATGAGGGCGTCAACGAGGAGTGGATCTCCGACAAGACGCGCTTCATCTGGGACGGCCTCAGGACGCAGCGGCTTGACCGGCCTTATGTGCGCGTTCGGGGCAAGCTGACTGCGACCAGCTGGCGCGATGCCTTCGCAAAGGTTGCGACGGCCGTCGGCGGCGCCAAGCCGTCCCGGATCGGCGCGATCGCCGGCGACATGGCAACTGCCGAAGAGCTTTTTGCGCTCAAGGAGATGGTGACCGAGCTCGGCTCGCCGAACATTGATTGCCGTCAGGACGGCGCCGCGCTCGATCCGGCGCTCGGCCGAGCAAGCTACGTCTTCAACCCGACGATCGCCGGGATCGAGGAAGCCGATGCCGTGCTGATCATCGGCGCCAATCCGCGGCTCGAGGCGGCGCTGGTCAACGCCCGCATCCGCAAGCGCTGGCGGATGGGCGAACTCCCCATCGGCCTCGTCGGCGAACCGGTCGATCTGACCTACCCCTATGAGCATCTCGGCACCGGGCCGGCGGCGCTTGTTGATCTCGCGGACGGCAAAGGCACCTTTGGCGAGATCTTGAAGAACGCGAAACGTCCGGTGGTCATTGTCGGCCAGGCTGCGTTGGCGCGGCCGGACGGTCAGGCCGTGCTGCGTGAGGCGGCGCGCATCGCCACAGCCGGCGAACGCCATGACGGCTGGAACGGCCTCGGCGTTCTCCATACCGCCGCGGGTCGGGTCGGCGGCCTCGATGTCGGATTCGTGCCGGGTGAGGACG
>CAZSXA010000181.1:0-4377 GCA_964611195.1 uncultured Bauldia sp. | reverse complement strand
TGTGATCGCCCGCCAGCTCGGCGTCGCCAGCAACAACCTCTGGGTCAACGAACTCATCGCCAGCGTCATCATGGCGGGTTATGTCCGCGAGGAGCGGCCCGAGTTCGGTGCGTTTCAGGACGGCATGCCGCCGCGCTTCGCCGGTGAGGGCAATTACGCGACGCTCGCCGAGTTCGACCGGCTCTATTTCGCGATGGGCCAGTTCGATTATCTCTGGTTTCACTTCCACATCGCCGAGATTGCCGACTATGTCGTCGCTGGCGCCGGAGGGCTGGCGCCGGCGATGGACGGGCTTGCCGCCGCGTTCCCGATCGGGCTGCCGCCGGAGACGATCGCCGCGACGCTTGAGAAGCTCGAAGCGATCGCGCCCGGGGTGATGGAACTGGCGGCGCCGCTGGCGCCCTAGCCCGGCGGCGTGTAGGCGACGCCCTTCGAGAAGGCCTCCTGGCCCTCGGCCATCGTCAAGAGCGCCGTGGTCTTGGTACGCATCAGGCCGGAGCCGGAGATGGCGAAGGAGAGCGCCGCCGCCGTCACATTGTCGGGCAGATCGACGATCGACACTGTGTCGAATTCGCCGAGCGCGTAGTAGATGCAGTCGAGCTTGCCGCCGAGGCTCTCGACCGCGCCGCGCACAGCCGCCTCACGCGCCTCCGCGCCCTCGCGTTCGACCTTCTTCAAGCTGTCGCCGGACGTGAAGGTCGCTTCGATCAGATACTTCGCCATGGCCTCACCTCTCTCGATGGCTGGCGATCAGGCGGCTTCGCGCCACTTGATCGAGCAGCCAATTGACGGAATCTGATCTTCCGGCGCCTTGCCGGTGGCCGCGACCATGCGCATCGCGTCGAGCAGTTCGCGCTTGGCGCCCGGAGGCGGTGGGTCCTTGCGGCCCTCGTCGAGCCGGCCGCGATACTGGATCTTGCCGTCGGCATCGAGGCCGAAATAGTCCGGCGTGCACTCCGCCTTGTAGGCCCGCGCCACTTCCTGGGTCTCGTCATAGAGATAGGGGAAGGGGAAGCCGTGTTCTTCGGCGAAGATCTTCATGTTGTCGAACGAATCGTCCGGATAGGTCGTGACGTCGTTGGCGTTGATGGCGACAAAGCTGACGCCGTCGGCGGCGAGCGCCTTGGCGTCCTCGATCATCCGGTCGATGACCGCCTTCACATAAGGGCAGTGGTTGCAGATGAAGACGACGACGGTGCCCTTCTCACCCTTCACATCGGCGAGGCTGTAGGTCTTGCCGTCGGTGGCGGGCAGCGAGAAATCGGGCGCGTCGATGCCGATCTCGACGGGCGGCGGGGTGACAGCCATTGGCGGCCTCCTTGTCGTTGTTGTGGGTCGGAACTGTTGGTGCGATTCACTGGCACAGCGGCGCGGCGGATTCCAGTCGCGGGCCTTCGTCAGTCGATCGCGATCGCCGTCGCCGGGTCGGTGCCGACCGCCACCTCGAGCGTCGTGCCCGCCGCCGGGAACGGGGTGATCTCGGCGTCGAAACGTGTGCTGGCGCCTGGCGCCAGGGCCTGGCGGGCGGCGATGGCACGCCAGTTTCCAAGTACGCTTCCATCGGGCCCGAGCACGCGGAGCGTTAGCGCCGGCACCGCGGCCGAACGGCCCGTGCCATTGGCGATCGCCCCCGATACGACGAGCCCGACCTCGCCGCCGGCATAGACCCGAACCGTGGTGATACCAGTGGCGGCGAGGCGCTCGGGCAAGGCGGGTGCGGGCTCGACACGAGGCGGCGGGGCGGCGGGCGCCGCTTCCGCCGCGAGGATGTCGGGCGGCTCGATTATGGCGGCGGAACGCAACACATCCCCGGTATCGTCGATCACGAGTGTCCGGGCTTCGGCGATCCGGTCGGCAGCGGCGGGATCCTCGCCGCCGATGATCTCCTCCGTCGCCGTCATCGCGAACAGCGCCAAGGCCATCGCGCCGCCTACGATGACGATGAAGGCAAGAGCCGGCAGCAGCCAGCGCCGCCGCGACTGCGGGACAGCGTCCGGGGCCGGAGCCGGTGCGGCCTTCCGTGCCGTGCGCGGCGGGATGGGCGGCGGATCGAAGGCAGGGTGGAGGTCGAGCACGGGCCCGTCATGACGGTGCCCACTCGGCATGCGCTCCACGCCCGTCTCGGCTGCGATCGCAGTATCGGCCATCGGAATCGGCGTTTCCCCAGGTGACGGTGCGAGGCTCGCCGAGAAACGTTAAGGATTGCGAAACCACGCCGGCGTTCATGCGATCGTAAACGGGCGCTTAATTGCCTCGTCGCGAAGAACGCGGCATGTCTTGGGTCCACTCCAGGCGGCGGAGCGATTCGGCTTGTTCCGGTTTGAAAATGTCGGACTGCGTTACGGCATGGGGCCGGAGATCCTCCGCGATCTCAACTTCAACGTCGAGCCGCGGTCCTTTCAGTACCTCACCGGTCCCTCGGGCGCCGGCAAGACGAGCCTGTTGCGCCTTCTCTTCCTGTCGATCCGCCCGACCCGCGGGCTCATTTCGATCTTCGGGCGGGACTCCTCGTCGATCCGCCATTCCGATCTGCCGCGCATCCGGCGCCGGATCGGCGTCGTCTTCCAGGACTTCCGCCTGCTGGAGCACCTGACGACCTACGAAAACGTTGCGCTCGCGCTTCGTGTCGTTGGTCGGCCGGAATCGCGCTACCGCGCGGACGTCGTCGAGCTTCTCAACTGGGTCGGGCTCGGCGACCGCATCAACGCCTATCCGCCGGTGCTGTCGGGCGGCGAGAAGCAGCGCGCCGCGATTGCCCGTGCCGTTATCGGCCACCCGGAGATTCTTCTCGCCGACGAACCGACCGGCAATGTCGACCCGTCAATGGCGCGGCGCCTCCTTCGCCTCTTCGTCGAACTCAACCGGCTCGGTACGTCCGTCGTCATCGCGACCCACGACACCGACCTCATGACCCGTTTCCCGGCGCGGACGATGGTGCTCGAGGACGGCCATATCGAGATCCATGACTGACACGCCGATCCGCACGCCGGGCCTGAGGCTCTTGCCTGGCCGCCGCCGGCGCCGGCGGAGCAACTCCGGCCCCAGCCCGATCGTGCCGGCGAACTCGATCGCCGGAAACGCGCTGATGACGGTTGTGGCGATCATGGCGTTCCTCGCCTCGATCACGGTCGGCGCCGTACTCCTCGTCCAGGATTCGGCGCGTGACTGGCGTTCCGACATCCAGCGCGAGGTGACGATCCAGATCATTCCGCGCGATGGCGTCGATGTCGAGAACTCGGTGTCGGAGGCACTCGAGATCGCGCGCGGAACGTCCGGCGTCAGCGACGTCGACGCGCTCAGCCGGTCGGAGAACATGGCGCTGCTCGAGCCCTGGCTCGGCCTTGGCATGGATATCGACGAACTGCCGATACCGCGCCTCATCGTCGTTTCGATCGACGACCCGGCGGCCGTCGATCTCGATGCCCTTTCCGCCGCGCTCGATGGCGTCGACGGCGCCAGCCTCGACGATCATCGTCGCTGGACCGACCGGCTCCAGTCGATGGCCAATGTCACCGTCATCGTCGGTTTCGGCGTGCTGGTTCTGGTGTTCGCGGCGACCGTCCTCAGCGTTGTCTTCGCCACACGCGGCGCCATGGCCGGCAACTCGGAAATCGTCTCCGTTCTCCATTTCATTGGCGCCGAGGATTCCTTCGTCGCTTCGGAGTTCCAGCGCCACTTCCTGCTGCTCGGGCTGAAAGGCGGGCTCGCCGGAGCGGCCGTTGCGGCAGTCTTGTTCGCCATCGTCTCGATCGGCTCGTCGACGCTTCAGGGCGCGGCGGAAGGCGCGCAGCTGAATGCACTGTTCGGCAATTTCGCGATCGGGCCGACCGGCTATCTCGGTACGCTCGGCGTCGCCTTCGCGATCGCCGTTCTGACGGCGGTGACCTCGCGGATCACGGTGCTGCGCTATGTCAGGCAGGTGCAGTGACGCTTCTTCGCTCCGCCGTCTTCAACGTGGTCTTCTACGTCCACCTGATCGGCGTTCTGGTGCTGGCGACGCCCATCTATTTCTTCCTGTCGCAGGAGGGCCGAATGGGCGTCGTGTCCGGGTGGGCGCGGCGTACGCTGTGGCTGCTTCGCGTCATCTGCGGCACGAAGGTCGAGTTTCGCGGGCTGCAGAACATTCCGGCCGATCGCCGCTACATCCTTGGCGGCAAACATCAATCGATCTGGGAGACCTTCGCACTTCTTGCCGTGGAGCGGAATCCCGGCGTCATCATCAAGCGCGAGCTGCTGCGGGTGCCGATCTGGGGGTGGTGGGCGGCGAAGGCCGAGATGATCTATGTCGACCGCGAGGCCGGCTCGGCCGCGCTCCGGCAGATCGAGGAGGGCGCTGAGCGGGTGCTCCAGTCGGGCCGTCCGGTGTTCATCTTCCCG
>CAZSXA010000180.1:0-4528 GCA_964611195.1 uncultured Bauldia sp. | reverse complement strand
AGGTGAAGCTGATCGTCGACCTCATCTACGAAGGCGGCATCGCCAACATGAACTATTCGGTCTCCAATACCGCCGAGTTCGGCGAATACGTCTCCGGCCCGCGCGTCATCGGCGACGGCGCCAAGGCCGAAATGAAGGGCATCCTCAAGGACATCCAGACCGGCCGCTTCACGTCGGAATGGATGCGCGAATACAAGGCCGGCCTGCCGAGTTTCAAGGCGATCCGCCGCCTGAACGATGCCCACCCGATCGAGGAGGTCGGCGAACGGCTGCGTGGCATGATGCCGTGGATCGGCGCCAACAAGCTGGTCGACAAGGAGAAAAACTAGCGCGGCGATGAACGCCGGCTGATAAGCCGGCGGCGGGAACAGTCGAGGCGGATGTGCACTTCGTCATCTTCAAGACGCCGCGCACCGGCTCGACCTCCCTCACAGCGGCGCTGAACCGAACCCCGTCGGTCGCCTGCGCCGGCGAAGTGCTGAACAAATGTCCGGACGACACCATCGCACAAACCCACATTGACGGACGGATGGCGGAGGCCACTGCCACCGGCGCGATTCATGTCGGCTTCTCGCTCAATCCGGTCAAACACGGCCTCGCGCCGGACTTCTACGTCCCACCTCCGGAACCGCGCACAAGCGGCCTGATCGTCATCCTGCTGCACCGGAAACACCTTGGCGAGGTTGCCTTGTCGAGCTGGATCGCCAAGCGCGCTGGCCGCTTTCCAGGCAACCGAACAAGCAGATCCTTCGCGGAAGTGGAGCGGATCATTGACCAGCGCCCGCACGTGCCGCGCGCCGAACTGTTGCCGCTGATCGAGATGGTCTCGGCGCGGCAGGATCGCGTGAACGATTTCGCCAAGAATTTCGCCACCAGGCACAACGCGTCGCTCACGACCGTCACCTATGAGGGCCTGTTTGAAGTGCCGCGGGCAGACATCGAACGGATAGAGAGACTGCTCGACGTGCGCCTCGCCCGCGACCCGCTATCGCCCAGCCTCAAGGTCCTGCCGCCGGCGCGGGATTGGATCGCGAACTACGCCGAACTGGAAGATCTGCTTCGACCGCGCGCCAGCACTCGGGCGAACGATCAGGCCACGAAGGAGCCAGGAACGAAATGACCCGCCGCTACGCAATCCTCGACGTCTTCACGGCGACGCCGCTCGAGGGCAACGCGCTCGCGGTCGTCCTCGACGCCGATGGCCTCGACGATCGCGAGCTCCAACGGATCGCGGCAGAGTTCAGCCTGTCGGAGACGGTCTTCGTCTATTCGCCGGAGAACCCGGTCCACACCGCCCGTCTGCGCATCTTCACGCCGCAAGAGGAACTGCCCTTTGCCGGCCACCCGACGGTCGGCACCGCCGTGCTTCTTGCGAGCAACCGCACCGCCGACGGCGCGGACGACATGCTGATTGTCTTGGAAGAGAGTATCGGTCCGGTGCGCTGCGGCGTGACGCTCCATGCGGGCGGCGCCGGCGGCCATGCCTGGTTCGATGCACCGAAGCTGCCTCTCTCGCTCGACCGCGCGCTGAACATCGAGCACATCGCCGCGGCGCTCAGCCTCTCAACCGACGACATCGGCTTCGAGGCGCATATCCCGAGCGCCTATGGCGCCGGCGCGGATTTCGTCTTCGTCCCCGTTCGCAATCTCGAGGCGATCGGCCGCGCCGCGCCAAACACCGCGGCCTGGCTGCCCGCCTTCGGCGAAACGCCCGCCTGGCTCTACACGCACGAGACGGAAGTCGTCGGCCGCCAGTTTCACGCCCGCATGTTCGCCCCCGCGCTCGGCATCGCGGAGGATCCGGCGACCGGCTCCGCCGCCGCGGCGTTCGCGGCCGTCGCGCACCGCTTCGAGGCGATGGGAGACGGCACGCATACGATTGTCATCGAGCAGGGTTTCGAGATGAACCGCCCCTCGATCATCAGCCTCGAACTCGATCTCGAGGGCGATGCCATCACCGAGGTCCGCATCGGCGGCAAAGCGGTGATCGTCGCCGAGGGCGATCTCCGCATCTAAGCGGCTTAGGCGCTCGATCCTCGATGCTGCTCAAAGCCGACAGGCCGCCGCCGCGCTATGCGCGATTCACCAAGCCGGCATGCGTTTTCAAAGGTCGTCGTTTCGCCGTGAATCTGTCACAGCAAATAGGCACGCCCTTTGCTAGACGCGAAGGCGGTTCGCCACGTGGACGGGGAGTTCCGGCGTCGGAGGTCGACGCCGCTGCCGCGTGGCCAGGAGGCACCGAGGACGATGACCCCCACCGAGAAGACAGAGACTGAGATTCGCGAGCGCGCCTACCTGATCTGGGAGGCGTCGGGCCGCCCGGACGGACAGGCCGAGACCCATTGGTTCCAGGCGCTGGAAGAACTCGACGCCTCGCCGGCGATGACGACGCCCGAGCCGGACGAGACGCCGAAGCCGAAGGCCCGCGCAAAGAAGGCGACCACCACCGCCAAGAAGGCCGCTTCCGCGGTGAAGAAGGCCTCAGCGACGGTCGCCAAGAAGGCGCCGGCGAAGAAGGCTGCGCCGAAGAAGGCCTGAAGCCGCCGTCCGGCTGCCGCGAAGGCGCATCGCCGATCGATGAGGATTGGAGCGTCTTGGCTCGCCGAGCAAGAGCTCGGCGGCACGACGCCCTTTGCCCAGCCTAGACCGCCACGGGCGCCTTGATGTGCGGGTGCGGCTCGTAGCCCGACAGCGCGAAGTCCTCGAACCGGAAGCCGTCGATTTCCGTGACGTCCGGATTGAGCGCCATCGTCGGCAGAGGCCGCGGTTCGCGCGACAGCTGCTCACGCGCCTGATCGAGATGGTTGAGATAAAGGTGGGCGTCGCCGAGCGTGTGCACGAACTCGCCCGGCTTCAGCTGCGTCACCTGCGCCATCATCAGCGTCAGCAGCGCGTAGGAAGCGATGTTGAAGGGCACGCCGAGGAAGATGTCGGCCGAGCGCTGATAGAGCTGACAGGACAGCCGCCCGTTGCCGACCCAGAACTGGAACATCGCGTGGCAGGGCGGCAGCGCCTGGCGATCAACATCGGCCGGGTTCCAGGCAGTCACGATATGCCGGCGTGAATCAGGGTTCGAACGAATCCCCTCAACCACTTGAGCAATCTGGTCAATCACCTCGCCCGACGGCGTCGGCCAGGAGCGCCATTGGGCGCCGTAGACCGGACCGAGATCGCCATTCTCGTCGGCCCATTCGTCCCAGATGCTGACGCCGTTCTCCTTGAGATAGGCGATGTTGGTGTCGCCGCGGAGGAACCAGATCAGCTCGTGGATGATCGAGCGAACGTGCAGCTTCTTCGTCGTCACCAGTGGGAAGCCGTCGGCGAGATCGAAGCGCATCTGATGGCCGAAGACCGACTTGGTGCCCGTCCCGGTCCGGTCCGACTTGACCAGGCCGGTGTCGAGAACGTGCTGCATCAGGTCGAGATACTGGCGCATCAGGAAGGTCCTCGCCGATTCGCCGTCACCGGTCCATGGCGCTTTCGAGCAGCACGAGCAGCGACCCGTAGGCCGAATGGCGAAGGTCTTCGATCAGCCACTCGCCTTCGATCTCGCGGACATCGAAGGCGACCTCCGTCACCGCGGTCCGTACCTCGTCCGGTTCGTCATCGAGGCACCATTGGCTCCTGAAGGAAGCCTCAACCACCGTGTATCCGTTCGTCCGCTCGTCATCGATCACGACGTCGCGGAGCGGGCAGTACGCGTCGTCAAGGCCTGTGATCGGATCAAAGTCCAGCGGAGCCGGAGTGCCGGGTTCGAAACCGGCAATCGCAGCATAGGCGTTGGCGAGTTCCTCGGTGAAGGCTCGATCGAGGACATCGTCGTCGAACGGCCCGACCACCCCGTCGGTTTCGATATAGGCGATCTCGGCGACCATGATCGCCTTGACCAGGGTCGTCGGAGCGTTTGCCGAGAACAGCGCTATCGAAACCAGAAGCGAACTGAGCATGGTTGCCGTCGATCATCCCTTGGTGAGCATACGTGAGCCGCGGCTTTGCACAGCCGCATCAACGGCCTATATTCATAGGCGTCGGCTTCGGCCGACTATGGCAATAAACAGCCATCGCAATAAACCCATCGGACCCGGGGGCAGTACCCGGCGCCTCCACCAGAGCCCATCGACCCGCGGATCTCCTGTGGGTTCCGGCGGGGGCGAACTAGGATCGACGAGGGCGTAAAGGGTGGGCTTTTGCCCGGCATGGTACCACCGACATCGGGCCGTAAACATAGTTGCCAATGACAACAACTATGCCGAGGCCCGCATCGCTGCGTAATGCGGCGAGGCAAGCCTCAATCTAAACTCCTTATCGGTTCGCATCGGTAAGGCGGGGTTCGGGAGCACCTGGCAACAGAAGCTCCCACTTGATCATCGGCGCCCGTTCGGGCCGCCTTGTGGGGAACACGGTCGGACACTTTGGATGGCTGAAGATCTGATCCGATACGACATCCTGGCGCAGGACGCGCTGCGCGGCGTATTGCGCAAGGTGCTGTCCGAGGTCGCCAAGACCGGGCTGCCCGGCGAGCACCATT
>CAZSXA010000179.1:0-4546 GCA_964611195.1 uncultured Bauldia sp. | reverse complement strand
AACTGACACGACGATGCGCGACGCCCATCAGTCGCTGATCGCGACGCGCATGCGGTCATACGACATCGTCAACGCCGCCAAGGCCTATGCGACCGGTCTGCCGGAACTATTCTCTTTGGAATGCTGGGGCGGTGCGACCTTCGATGTCGCGATGCGCTTCCTGACGGAGGATCCGTGGGAGCGGCTCGCCGCGCTACGTGAGCGGGTCCCGAACATCCTGTTGCAGATGCTGTTCCGCGGCGCCAACGCAGTCGGCTACAAGAACTATCCCGACAACGTCGTCCGATATTTCGTCGCCCAGGCCGCTGACGCGGGCATGGACGTCTTCCGCATCTTCGATTGCCTCAACTGGGTCGAGAATATGCGCGTCGCGATCGACGCGGTCGGCGAGAGCGGCAAGATCGCCGAGGGCGCGATCTGCTACACCGGCGACATTCTCGACCCCTCGCGGGACAAGTATTCCCTTTCTTACTACGTGCAGCTTGCCAAGGAGTTGGAGGCGGCCGGCTGTCACGTCCTGGGCATCAAGGACATGGCTGGCCTTCTGAAGCCGGCGGCCGCGACGAAACTGATCACGACGCTCAAGCAGGAGATCGGCCTGCCGATCCATCTCCACACCCACGACACGTCGGGTCTTTCGGCGGCGACGATCCTCGCTGCGGTCGATGCCGGCGTCGATGCGTTCGACGCCGCGATGGACGCCATGTCAGGCACGGTCTCGCAGCCGACTCTCGGCTCGATCGTGCAGTCGCTCGAACGCTCCGACCGCTCGACCGGTCTTTCGCCGGAGCGGATCCGCGAGATCAGCTTCTATTGGGAGTCGGTGCGCGGCCAATACGCGGCGTTCGAGAGCGACCTCAAATCCGGCGCCTCGGAGGTCTATCTCCATGAGATGCCGGGCGGGCAGTACACCAATCTCCGCGAGCAGGCGCGTTCGATGGGCCTTGCGGGCAAGTGGCATCAGGTCGCCAAGGCCTATCACGCCGCGAACGATCTCTTCGGCGACATCGTCAAGGTCACGCCCTCATCGAAGGTCGTGGGCGACCTTGCCTTGATGATGGTGTCGCAGGAGCTCACGCCCGAAGAGGTTGCCGATCCGGATGTCGAGCTCTCCTTCCCGCAGTCGGTTGTCGAGATGATGCGCGGCGATCTCGGCCAGCCGCCGGGCGGATGGCCGAAGGGGTTTCAGGAGAAGGTCCTGAAGGGCGAGGAGCCGATCACGGTCAGACCCGGATCGCTGCTCCCGCCGGCCGATCTGGAGGCGGAACGGGCCGAAGCGGAGAAGCTGGTGGGCCATGAGATCACGGACACCGAATTCGCGTCCTATCTGATGTATCCCAAGGTGTTCGTCGACTTCGCCGCCGCGATCGGCAACTACGGGCCGGTCACGCGCCTGCCGACGCCGGTCTATTTCTACGGCATGGCGAACAGCGACGAGATCTCCGTCGACTACGAGCCGGGACGGACGACGATCATCCGGCTGCAGCTTGTCGGCGACGTCGACGAGGAGGCACAGGCCCGCGTCTTCTTCGAGTTGAACGGCCAGCCGCGGATGATCCGCGTCCCCGACCGCGACGCCTCGGCCCACGTTCAGGCAAGACGCAAGGCCGACGAGACCGAGCCAGGTCATGTCGCGGCTTCCATGCCGGGCGTCGTCGCCACTATTGCGGTCAAGGAGGGGCAGAAGGTCAAGGCCGGCGATACGCTCTTCACCATCGAGGCGATGAAGATGGAGACCTCGCAAAACGCCGCGATCGACGGCACGGTGGAGGAAATCCTGATTCAGCCCGGTGGCACCGTGGAGGCCAAGGACCTCGTGATCGTCCTGGCGCATGCCGAAGGCTAAAGCAGCCCGCGCGCCTTGAAGCTGGTGTGGCCGTGGGCGCCGACGATCAGGTGATCGTGCACCACGATCCCGAGCGGCTTGGCGATCTCCACGATACGGGCCGTCATCTCGATGTCGGCGCGTGAGGGCTCCGGATCACCCGAGGGGTGATTGTGGGCGAGAATCAGCGCGGTGGCCGACAATTCGAGCGCCCGCTTGATGATCTCGCGCGGATAGACCGGCGTGTGGTCGACGGTGCCGGTCTGCTGCACCTCGTCGGCGATGAGCCCGTTTTTCTTGTCGAGGAACAGGATGCGGAACTGCTCCTTCGCCTCGAAGGCCATCGCAGCGCGGCAGTAGTCCACCACCGCCTGCCACGAGGTGAGCAGCGGCTTCTCACCGATGCTGTCGCGAGCGTATCGAGTTGCCGCGGCCTGCAGCAGCTTCAGATAGCGCGCCGTTCGTTCGCCGACGCCGGAGACTTCCGCGAGGCGTGCTTCGGGCGCTCCAAGGACGCCTGAGAAGCTGCCGAAACGGGAAAGCAGCGCCTTGGCGATCGGCTTGGTGTCACGCCGTGGCAGCGCATGGAACAAAAGAAGCTCGAGGAGCTCGTAGTCGGGGAGGGCACTTCCGCCGGTTTCCCCAAACCGCTCGGCGAGCCGGGCGCGGTGGCCGGCGTAATGCGGTTGGGCCCCGTCTTCGGCGCCCTTTGCCGTCATTCCGAGCCGGGGTAGGGCGGCCGGTCGAGCCCGGCGGGCGACTTGGTGAAGATCTCGACGCCGTCTTCCGTCACCCCGACCGAGTGCTCGAATTGCGCCGACAACGATCGATCGCGCGTGACCGCCGTCCATCCGTCCGAGAGCACCTTCACCTGCGGCCGGCCGAGATTGATCATCGGCTCGACCGTGAAGATCATACCCGGGCGGAGCTCCACGCCATCCCCGCGGGTGCCGTAGTGCAGGATGTTGGGCGCGTCGTGAAAGAGGCGGCCTACGCCATGGCCGCAGAAGTCGCGGACCACGGAGCAGCGTTCCGCCTCCGCATATTCCTGGATCGCGGCGCCGATGTCGCCGGTGAAGCCGCCCGGGCGGATCGCGGCGATACCCAGCATCATCGCGTCGTAGGTGACGTCCATCAGGCGTTGCGCCGCGCGCTTGACCTCGCCGACAGGGTACATGCGGCTGGAATCGCCGTGCCAGCCGTCCACGATCAGCGTCACGTCGACATTGACGATGTCGCCCTCGCGCAGCGGCTTGTTGCCCGGAATGCCATGACAGACGACGTGGTTGACCGACGTGCAGCTCGACTTCCAGTAGCCGCGATAGCCGAGCGTCGCCGGGATGGCGTCGTGCTGCATCGCGAAGTCGTAGACGAAGGCATCGATCTCGTCGGTATCGACCCCCGGACGAATCAGCTTCGCGATCGCATCAAGGCACGTCGCCGTCAGCTGGCTCGCCCGGCGCATGCCGGCAAAGTCGTCCTTCGTGTAGAGCTTGATCTGGCCGCTGTTCCGCCTTGGAACGCTTGCCGCTTCGACGTAGGTCACCATGTCTTGCTCGGGCTGACGCTTCCCGTGTCTGGACCAAACCGACTGTATCGGCAAAGCTGACTCAAGGGTTCATATCGTACCATGGCCCAGAAATGGCAAACATCATCGGAGCAATGGGCAGGAGATGATGGATAGCGCCGCGACCGCCGGCCTTATCGTGATTGGCGACGAGATCCTCTCCGGACGGACAGAGGACCGCAATATCGCGGCCGTCGCCAGGTTTCTCGCGGTCGTCGGCATCGACCTCGCCGAGGTGCGCGTAGTCGCCGACAGGGCGCCGGCGATCGTTTCGGCAGTGAACGCGATGCGCGGAGCGTGGGACGTGGTGTTTACGACCGGCGGCATCGGCCCGACACATGACGACATCACGGCCGACGCGATCGCGCGCGCCTTCGGCACCGAGATCGTGGAGAACGAGCAGGCGCTCGCCCTGATGGTCGAGCGGTACGGACAGTCCGCCCTGATTCCCTCCCGCCGGCGCATGGCGCGCATTCCGCTCGGAGCGAAACTCATACGGAACCCGGTTTCCGCCGCCCCCGGCTTCACGATCGGCAACGTCCATGTGCTCGCCGGTGTTCCGGAGATCGCGGCTGCGATGCTGAACGAACTCGCCCCGCAGTTGACCCGTGGCGAACCGGTCAGCGTCCGCTCGATCATGGTCCCGGCCGGCGAAAGCGCCTTCGCCTCGTCGCTGGCCGAGATCCAGCGGAACTTTGCGGACGTTGCAATCGGCAGCTATCCGAAGATCACCGACGAAGGGTTCAGTGTCGAAATCGTGTTGCGCAGCCGCAACAACGAGCAGTTAGTGCAGGCGGCCGAGGCCGTCGAGGCGATGGTCGCCGCTCTCGCGATTGAGGACGATCCTGAGGCGGCATTGAGGGCGTGAGTTCGATGGCGAATTTCCTTGCGCTCGGGCCGAAAGAGCGCCATTGCGGGCGTGGCGGAACAGGTAGACGCAAGGGACTTAAAATCCCTCGGGCTTCGTCCCGTGCGGGTTCGACTCCCGCCGCCCGCACCAGCGACCGCCACCGGGGTGTCCGGGTTCTGCAACATGGTCGTCATGGACGGGCGGCATGCTTTTGAAGATAAGGGCGATTCGCACCCGTCCGGCGCGACCGGCGGTGAAATGCTCAGGGCCCAGATGACCGACGTGCCGCTACCCGAACCGGAAG
>CAZSXA010000178.1:0-4561 GCA_964611195.1 uncultured Bauldia sp. | reverse complement strand
CGGGTCCTCGCGGGGAACATAGAGTTCACCGGCGATGACATAGGGCGATCCGACGTGCTCATAGCCGCCGCCGTCAGGAATGCGCCCACGGGTGACGACGCGTTCGCTGGCAGAGACGCCGTAGTCCGACTCGGAGAATTTGGGGCTAGTTCCGGAGAAGCTTGCGCAGGCGCCGAGCGCCGCGGTGGCCGCGATCACGAAGCATAGCCGAACGACCGTCGCCGGGCCCCTCTCCGCTCGCATCAGCACCCTACCATTGCGGCCATAACGATGCCGGAATGCGGGCGCGCCGAGGTTCCGCCCGTCTCGCCTCGCAGCATTGCCTTCACACGCACGTCGCGACTCCGCAAACTCAAGCTGCGACCAAAGCGACCGCAACACGATGTCAGCTTGCCCGCCCCATTCGCGATTCGCCGCGTTCGGTCGATCGCATGCCCGTGACTAAACAGGTACGGGGCGTCGAAGGTCAAGCCTTGACAGTGCTGAAAATGCGTCATGTTGCTGCAATTGCAGCCTGATCGATATCCCGAATCGAGCTGTCAATCCACAACACTCGAGGTCGCGCGATCGATCCATAGAGCCGCCGGACCTGGTCCGTCAGCGACACCCCATAGCGTTCGCAGACGGGGCTAAGTCCACATGACTGAAGCCAGCGCGACCAGGAGGGCGAAGGGCACATGTCTACTGCCCTTTGGCTTGTCTGAGACTGGTGGGTGGCGGATGGGGTGGGATTCGAACCCACGAGACGGTTGCCCGCCTGGCGGTTTTCAAGACCGCTGCCTTCAACCACTCGGCCACCCATCCGTTCCCGACACATGCGCCGGGCGGCGCGGCCGTGCAACCCGTGATCAGCCGTTCCGATAGGCTTCATTCTGTCATCGACCGCACCGCGCGCACGATTGCTTCGGGCGTTGCCGGCGCGTTGAGGCGCGGCATGGTTCCCGGCTTCACCGCCGAGATCGCGTCGGTGATTGCCGAGAAGACCGAAATCGCCAGCGGCACCGCAGCATCCTCGATGTCTTTCGAACGGTAGGGCGTTTCCTCTCGGGCGCCGGCTGTCTGGAAGAACGAGACGCGGAAGTCCGATGGGATGTCCGAGACAAGCGGAATGGCATAATCGGCCGCGTGCCCCAACGGGCGTCCGGCCGAATCCTCCAACAGTTCCTCCGTCGTCAGCCATCCGAGGCCGAAGGCAAAGCCGCCTTCGATAGCGCCGACGTCGAGCGCCGGGTTCAGCGAGCGTCCGGCATCCTGGAGGATATCGAGCCGCTCGATCACGTGCTCGCCGGTCATGATGTCGATGGAGACTTCGGCGCAGGCGGCGCCGAGCGCGTAATAGTGGAATGGATTGCCAACGGCTCTCGTTCGGTCCCAGTCGATGACGGTAGTCGTGTGATAGCCGGTAGCGGTCAGTGGCACGTTTGCTGTGGTCGCCTGCCAGACGAGTTCGGCGAAGTCGAGCTGGCGGCCGCCGAGGCGGACGCGTCCATCGCGGAACTCGACTCGTTCACGATCGACCTGCATCGTCGCTTCGACGAAATCGTAGAGCCGGTCCTTAACGGCGTGACAGCCGTCAATGACGGCGAGAAGCGCGGGATCGGCTCCGGAAGCCGGCGGTGACCCGATCATCTGCGTGCTGGGCGCGCCGATCTTCACAGAGGTGTGGCGGATGCCAAACTCCTCTGCCGTGATCTGGGCGGCACGCGTGGCAATCCCCCTCCCCGCATCTACAGCCGAAAGCGTGAGGCTGATCGAGCCGTCATGGTGCAACTGGATGAGCACCGAGGCTTCGTTGCCGAGTGCTTGCGGCGCACCGATGCCCGCCTTGACCGGAACGAGCGCGAGGCCGCGCTTGAGGATCGGGCTCGTCTGATTGAAGCGCGCGAGATCGCGTCGGCGGCGCCGGTACTCCGAGGTGCGCTCCAATTCGCCAACAAGCTGACGCAGCACGCCGCCATCGACGGCTGTGCCGTAGGGTGTCCGGTCCCGGCCGGAGGCGTAGAGATTGGTCTTGCGAACATCGAGCGGATCGACGCCGAGCGAGATGGCGATGTGGTCCATCAGCCGTTCTGCGACGAAGCTTCCCTCCAGCAGCCCCGAGGCGCGGCACCAGAGGCCCGGAGGCGTGTTGGTGCGCATGCGGCGCGAAAGCAGGCGGAGTGCCGGATAGTGGTAGGCGTTGTCGGCGGACAGAACGATACGATCGTTGGTCTCCACTGCATTGTCGACGCCTGATCCGCAGCGCGTCGCGATCGTTGCCTCGACGCCGCTCACAAGGCCGCTGCCATTGAAGCCGGCAGAATAGTCAACGAGTACGTTCTGCCTCCGGCCGGACGAGCCCATCTCCACGTCCTTGTCGACGACGATTCGGCAGGGTCGTCCGGAGCGCCACGCGGCAAGCGCGGCGAGCGCGGCCCACTGCACGGAAGCCGAGCGTTGGCCGTTGGCGCCGCCGCTGACGCGGCGCGCCTCGACGGTGACCCCACTGGCGGAAACATCGAGCATTTCCGACACGACAAGATGGATCAGGCTTGGGGTTTCGCTGGCGGCGACGACGTGGATGCTGCCGCCTTCCCCCGGGATCGCGATCGCGGCGTGCGGCTCCAACTGCGCTGGCGCCTGGCTTCCCGCCCGCCACTGGCCGAAGACCTTCCGCTCGCAGCGACGGATTTCGTCGGTCGGATCGCCGCGCTCGAGGCCGTAATCGGCGAGAAGGGTGGCGTGGGTCGCCAGCGCATCGTCGAGGGCGATCGTCGGAAGGCTCGGCGTGGTTGCGACCTCGGCCGCGGCCACCGCCCTCTCCGCGGCGCGGCGGCTGCGGGCGACGATGGCAAAGAGGACCTGGCCTGCAAATGCGATGTCGCCCTCGCCGATGATCGGCTGGTCGTCCGTGCGATTGGGGCTGGCGTCGTTCGCGCCGGGTATATCCTTCGCCGTCAGGACCATGACGACATCGGGCATCGCCTCGACCGCCGCGAAGTCGAGCCTCGCCAGCCGGCCGCTCGCAATCGTGGACCGACCGAGAGCCACGTGGAGCGTTCCGGCGAGTTCGGGCAGATCGTCAGTGAAGGTCGACTGGCCCGCAACGTGATGGATCGCAGCCTCGTCGGCGACGGACGTGCGGATCGCGTGATAGCGCGGCGCCAGTTGCTGCAGCTTATCGTGCCGCAAGAGCGCCCTCCTCCTCGCGGAAGCCACGCAGTCTCGTCCGCCGCTCCGAAGTGCCGCCGGCCTCGATCAGTGCCTTGCCGAGCAGGGCCTGGGCGGTCTCGGTGCGGAATCGGGCACTCCCAAGGGAATCGCCGACGGCTTCGAAATCCTGGCGGAGGGCGGAGAACGCGTTCGGCCACACGGCCCGATCGAGCGGCCGTGCGCCGGTCAGCGCCGCCTCCGCGGCATTGGCACGGCCCGGCGCTGCCGCGAGCCCGGTGAACGCGATCCTGGCGTTGGCGATCGTGCCTTCCGGATCGAGGTCGAAGCAGAACCCGCCGGCCACAATCGGCGGCGCGAGATCCCAGCGCTTCGACACCTTGAGGCAGCGATAGACCGCGTTGCCAGACAGCCGCGGAATATGAACCTCGACCATCAGTTCGCCGAGTTCGTGGTCGACGGAGCCATCGGCGGCATAGAGCGCATCGAGACGAACGCGGCGGCTTTCCTCACCGATGCGGAAGACGGCATCCGCCTCAAGCGCCATCAGCGCCGCGGCGAGTTCGCTCTTGCGTCCGCCCAGCATCAGGTCGCCGCCGAGGGACGCGACCGAGCGGTGCTGACACCCGCCGATACGGTCGACCAGAGCGGCGAGATCGACGTCAATCGACTGCAACGCCTCCCTCGCTGTCTGTAGCGGGACGGCGGCACCGATCGTTACGGCCCCCTCACCATGCGCGATCCTTGTTGCCTCGGCGACGCGGCTGAGCAGCACGACCCGTCTCGGATCGGCGCGTCTTCGTTCCTCGGCATCGAGCGCCGTTCCACCTGCAAGCACCGTTGCCGCGGGGTAGTCGGTGCATATCGCGGCGGCGCGCTCCATGGTCCGGGGGATTGCGACGAAGTCTTCCGTATCGCCGAAGAAGACCTCATCGTCGTCGGCGATCGCCTCGAGCTTCGCCATCGTGTCTTCACGCATGCGGTCGAGCCGGATCTCGGTGCGACGCCGCGTGGCGGCAATTCCAGCCGAGACGATCGAGCGGTAGCCGGTGCAGCGGCAGGCATTGCCTTGGATTGCCCGGCGGACGTCGGCCTCGGTCGCTTCCCCGTCCGACCGGTGGTACAGCCCGGCGAGGCTCATCGCCATGCCCGCGGTGCAATAGCCGCAACGCGTGGCGTGATGCTCCACCAGAGCCTCCTGTACGGGATGGAGCGTTCCGTCATCGTCGGCGAGGTCCTCGACCGTCACGATCTCGGCTCCGTCGGCCTGAGCCACCAGGAACGTGCAGGCATTGACGGGCTGGTAGACGATGCCGTCCTTCCCCTTCCGCCCGACAAGAATGGTGCACGCGCCGCAGTTTCCGGCGTTGCAGGACTCCTTGGTCCCCGTCTGGCGCTCGACGTGTCGCAG
>CAZSXA010000177.1:0-4577 GCA_964611195.1 uncultured Bauldia sp. | reverse complement strand
CTGCTCCGTTCTGATCAACCGCGGCGACCGGGTGGCGCTCGTCGGCCCGAACGGCGCGGGCAAGACGACGCTCCTCAAGCTGCTCACCGGCGAGCTTGCGCCCGACAGCGGCAGCGTCAAGCTCGGCACCGGCCTCGAGATGGCGGTGTTCGACCAGAACCGCACGACGCTCGATCCGGATGTTTCGCTCTGGGACGCGCTGGCGGGCGACAAGGAGATCGGCGTATCCGGCAGGGCCGACCAGGTGATGGTGCGCGGGGTCCCGAAGCACGTGGTCGGCTACCTCAAGGAGTTCCTGTCCGATCCCCGCGTCATCGAGATACCGCGGGCGGTGTGGTGGCCGATTCTCAACGGCATCGTCCTGACGATCCGGCCGAACAAATCGGGTGCGGCCTATAGGTCTATCTGGAACACCGAGCGCGACGAGTCGCCGCTTCGCACGATCACGCGGGCGCAATCGGAGAAGCTGGCGGCTGCGCTGGGTTCCGATCCGCGCATCTCGGTCGATTGGGCGATGCGCTACGGTACGCCGTCGATCCCCGACCGGCTCCAAGCGTTGATGGAGGCCGGCTGCGATCGCATTCTCCTGGCGCCGCTCTATCCGCAATACTCGGCCTCGACGACGGCGACGGTGGTCGACAAGGCCGCGGCGAAGCTGCGCAAGATGCGCTGGCAGCCGGCGCTGCGGACGCTGCCGCCCTATTATGACGACCCCGTCCACATCGACGCGTTGTCGAAGTCGCTCAAGGGAGCTGTGGAAGCGCTAGAGTTCGAGCCCGAGGTGGTGCTCGCCTCGTTCCACGGCACGCCCAGATCCTATCTCGAGAAGGGCGACCCCTACTACTGCCACTGCATGAAGACGGCCCGGCTGGTGCGCGAGAAGCTCGGCTGGAGCGCCGAGTATTTTCGTGCCACCTTCCAGTCGCGTTTCGGCAATGCCGAGTGGCTCAAGCCCTACACGATCGACACGGTGCAAGAGTTGGCGCGCTCCGGCATCAAGCGGATGGCGGTCGTCACGCCCGGATTCTCGGCGGACTGCCTGGAAACGCTCGAGGAGATCGGCGGCGAAAACGCCGAGGCGTTCCACGAGGCCGGCGGCGAACAGTTCGCGGCGATCCCGTGCCTCAATGATTCCGACATCGGCATGTCGATGCTGGAGACGCTTGTCCGCAACGAGCTCAAGGGCTGGATTTAGCCCCGGCGGTCACTCCAGAATTCGGACGGCCTAGGTTCGATTTGATCTTGCCAAGATCGCCGCCGATCCCATCTCAAAAAGACTAGCGGCGGTCGAACCCAAGCCTCGGTCGGCGCTCATTGAATGGAAACCTTTTGGTGTTCAATTCGAACGCCGAAACCGGCTTGTTGCGTCTTGGGAGAAAACGTCAATGGATGGCTTCAGCATTGCCGTCTTGGTTCTGCTGGTTCTGATCATCGTGACGCTGATGGCCGGCGTCAAACAGGTGAAGCAGGGCTTCAACTACACCGTCGAGCGTTTCGGTCGCTACACCACGACGCTGCGGCCGGGCCTCAACCTCATCGTGCCTTTCATCGACCGCATCGGTGCGCGGATGAACATGATGGAGCAGGTGCTCGACGTTCCGACGCAGGAAGTCATCACCAAGGACAACGCCACCGTCGCCGTCGACGGCGTCGCCTTCTACCAGGTGCTCGACGCCGCGCGGGCGGCCTACGAGGTCGCCGGGCTCAACAACGCCATCCTCAACCTCACCATGACCAACATCCGGACGGTCATGGGCTCGATGGATCTCGATGCGCTCCTGTCCCGGCGCGACGACATCAACGACAAGCTCCTGCACGTCGTCGATGCCGCGGCTTCGCCGTGGGGCATCAAGATGACCCGTATCGAGATCAAGGACATCGTCCCGCCGCGCGACCTCGTCGACGCCATGGCGCGCCAGATGAAGGCCGAACGCGAGAAGCGCGCCGTCATCCTCGAGGCCGAAGGCGAGCGCCAGTCCGAGATCCTGAAGGCCGAGGGCGAAAAGCAGTCGCTGATCCTTGAGGCCGAAGGCCGCCGCGAGGCCGCCTTCCGCGACGCCGAGGCGCGCGAGCGCGAGGCGCAGGCAGAGGCGCAGGCGACGGAATCGGTGTCGAAGGCGATCGCCGCCGGCGACGTCCAGGCGATCAACTACTTCATTGCGCAACGCTACACCGAAGCATTGGAGAAACTCGCAGCCGCGCCGAACCAGAAGGTGCTGATGATGCCGGTCGAGGCTTCCTCGCTGATCGGCTCGCTCACCGGCATTGCTGAAATCGCCAAGTCGACCTTCGGCGAGGACGCCGCCCGGATCCCCAGCACCTCCGGCATCGTGCCGCGCACCGGCGGAACGGACTAACCGGCGATGGAACAGTTCTTCGAGGATATCGGTCCGTGGGGCTGGATCCTGGTCGGCCTCGTGCTGCTGGTGCTCGAGATCTTCCTGACGATCCCGGGCTCGCTCTTCCTCTTCACCGGCGTCGCCGCGCTTATCATCGGCATCTCGGCGATCCTGTTCGAGTGGGCCTGGCAGTTCCAGCTCGTCGGCTTCGGTGTGCTCTCCGTGGTGCTGGTGCTGTTTGGGCGCCGCTACTTCAACCTGCATGACCGCGGCGCGGGCGAGGAGACGCTCAATGTCCGCGCCCAGAGCATGGTCGGCAAGGCCTATGTGCTGGTCGAGCCAATCGTCGGCGGCCATGGCCGCGTCAGGGTCGGCGACTCGACCTGGGGTGTCACAGGTCCCGATACGCCGGTTGGAACGCGCGTGCGCGTCGTTTCGGCCGACGGTGCGATGCTCGTCGTCGAGCCGGCAGAAGCAGCCCAGCCGCAGTAGCAGGAGAACGCGGTGGAATCGGCCCTCCGCACCGCCGCGCTCCTCATGGAGCTCGCAAGCTTCCATTAACCATCCGCCTTTACCGTTCGGTAACGCTTCGGCCGCCGTGCCGATGTCCCGGATTGACGGATGGCGATGGCCCGCATCACCGCGCTTGTGCTTGGCTTCACGATCGGTTCCGCCGCATTGGCCCCGGCAATGGCTCAGGACGTCCTCGATCCGAACGCGCCGATCGGGATCGAGGCCGGCCGGTTCACGCTCTTCCCGGCCGTCGAGAACACGCTGTCGACCGGTTTCGGGGGAACCGGCCCATCGGTGACCGTCTCTCCCGAACTCCTGATTCAGTCGAACTGGGTGCGGCATGCGGCGGAACTCCTGTTCGACGTCGACCTCAGCGTGGAAGGTGCGCTGGAAGCCGTGCTGGTCGATCTCGGCGTGACGCTCGATATCGGCGAGCTATGGACTGTCTCGCTGGGCGCCAGCCACCAAATCACCGTCGATGATACGCGGGACCCGGCCTTGCCGCCGGGTATCGACGCCGCGCCCGGCGTTCGCACCACCGCCGCGGATGCGGCACTCGACGGTGTGGTCGGCAACTACGTCCTTCGCCTCGATGCCGCTGTGGTGCGTACGGTACATGACGACGCGCTGGTCGGCGGCGTTCCTGTCGATCAGAGCGAACGTGACAACACCGTCTTCGGCGCGACGCTCCGCGTCGAGCGGGACGTCGGCGCCCTGCTGTCCCCGTTCGTCGAGGCGGGCGGCGGGCGACGCCTCTACGACGTTGCCGTCGGCAGCGACGGGTTCCTTCAGGCCGGCAACTATGCCGACCTTCGCGCCGGCCTTACCTACGACTCGGCGCCGGTGCTCACCGCTGAAGCGGCGATCGGCGTTCATTTCGAGATGCCGGACGATCCGGCGCTAGCGAATGAGGGCGCATTGTCCGCCGACTTCAACGCCGTCTGGTCGCCACGCGAAATCCTGGTGCTGACCCTGGCGACGGAGACGGCTTTCGCGCCCAATGCCGGCGCGGCGATGGGAAGCTCGGTGAGCCGCACGGTTGCATTCGACGCCGACTGGGCGGTGCGGGAAACGGTGACCCTCACCGGAGAAGCATCATGGGGGCGGGAGCGTTTCGCCGACGGCACGATCGAAACGGCGACGGCACTCGGCGCCGGAGTGGTGTGGAGCCCGTCGCGGCGAACCCAGTTCGCGCTCGCCTTTCAGCAGTCCTGGCTCGCCAGCCCTGACCCGCTACGGGACGGCAGCGACACCAAGATCACGCTGACGAGTCGGGTCACGCCTTAGCCGCGAGTCCGTGCTTCTTGAGTTCCTCGCGGAAGGCCGGGGCGATGTCCTCGCGCTCCAGCGCGAAGGCGTAGTTGGCCGCAAGGAAGCCTGCCTTCGACCCGCAATCGAATGTCCGGCCGTCGAAGCGGAGCCCATAGATCGGCTGGCTCTCCGACAGCTTGCGGATGGCGTCGGTGAGCTGGATTTCGCCGCCGGCGCCCGTCTCCTGTTTGTCGAGATGGGTGAAAAGCTCCGGCTGAAAGATGTAGCGGCCGTTGATGTAAAGGTTCGACGGCGCCTCGGCCGGATCGGGCTTCTCGACCATGCCGGTGATGTGGTGCGCCGGGCCGGCCGCTTCGCCGAGCTCGACGATGCCGTATTGGTCGGTCTGCGCGGGATCGCATTCCGACAGCGAGATAAAATTGCCGCCGATCTCGGCATAGGCCGCCGTCATCT
>CAZSXA010000176.1:0-4582 GCA_964611195.1 uncultured Bauldia sp. | reverse complement strand
GGTCCTGCTTGTCGAACGGGCTCGTCGCGTCGAGAACGATAATGACGATCTCGGCGAAGCGTATGGCGCGGAGCGCGTCGGCGACCGAGAGCCGTTCGAGCTTGCCCTCGACACGCGATTTGCGGCGAAGGCCCGCGGTGTCGAACAAGCGAAAACGCTGACCGGACCACGTCCAGTCGACCGAGATCGAGTCGCGGGTGATGCCGGCTTCCGGGCCGGTGAGCATGCGATCCTCGCCGATCAGACGGTTGAGGAGTGTCGACTTGCCGGCATTCGGCCGTCCGACGATCGCGACCTTGATCGGCCGCTCTCCGTCCTCGGCCTCGTCCTCCTCGTCCCCAGCCAGGGCGCCGGCAGCCTCCATGTGCTCCGCGATCGCGTCGCGGAGATCGGCGAGGCCGTCGCCATGCTCGGCCGACAGCGGGATCGGATCGCCGAGCCCGAGCGCGAAGGCCTCATAGGCGCCCGCTTCGCCGGCCTTCCCCTCGGCCTTGTTGGCAACGAGGATCACCGGCTTGCCGGAGCGGCGAAGAGCATCGGCGAACGCGCGATCGGTGGGAGTGATGCCGGCGCGGGCGTCAACGAGGAACACCGAGACATCGGCGCCCGCAATGGCCAGCTCGGCCTGTCGCGTCATGCGGCCTTCAAGGCTCTCGTCGGGGGCTTCGGCGAGGCCCGCGGTATCGACCACGGCAAACTCGATGTCGCCGAGGCGGGCATCGCCAGTGCGCCGGTCGCGCGTGACGCCGGGCTGATCATCGACCAGCGCGAGTCGGCGCCCGACGAGACGGTTGAAGAGCGTCGACTTGCCGACATTCGGCCGCCCGACCAGGGCAACCTCGAACGGCTTTGCCATTGCCTCGGGTTCTCAGTCGTTGGCGGGCGCGAGCACGGGCGGCTCTAGCCCGCCGGCCTCTTCGTCCGCGGCCGCATCCCCGCCCGCCGGATCCTCAACAGCCGGTTCCTCGGCAGCCGGATCCTCGGCGGGAGCATCGTCGGCCGGCGCAAACGCATCCGGGTTGGCAAAACCGCCCCCTTCGTCTGCCGGGGCATCTGCACGGGCGTCTGCCGCCGGCGCGTCGAAGCCGGGCGCGTCCAGGCCATCAAGACCCGGCGCGGCGTCAAAGCCCGGAACCTCGCCGGCTTCGAAGTTGCCGGCACCGAAGGCCGGCACCTCGCCTTCGAAGCCTTCAATCGCTGGCGCGTCCGCCGGACCAGCAGCCGGGACCTGCGTCTGGACACGCGAGGAAACGTAGGCGAGCAGCAACTGCGCTCGCTGGTCCGAGGCCTGGCTTCGGTACGGATCGCTCAGCATCTGCGAGGCCCAGCCGAGCGCCTGGTCGTAGTTGCCGGCATCGATGGCAGCGACGGCCAGCACCTCCAGCGCCAACAGGCGATAGGCATTGCCGGCCTGGTTGAACTCCGAAACGCGCTCGCGGATATCGCTGAACGGCACGGTGCCGACGAGTGTGTAGGCGGCACGAATCTCGGCCGCGGCACGAAGGGCCGCGTCGGCTCCGCCATCTGCGGCAACGGCGTCGAACAGTTCGACGGCGGCATCGATGTTGCCGAGCTCGGCCTCGATGTTGGCGGCCGCCATACGCGCCAGCGCCGGATATTCCCGGTAGCCGTCGTCGATCAGTTCGCGAAGCGTTTCCAGCGCGGCCTCGGCGTTGCCGTCGCTATAGGCGTTGATCGCTGCCAGATAGCGGTCGCCGGAATCGGCCGCGCGCGCATTCTGTACGGACTGGTACCACTGGTAGCCGGCGACGGCGACGACGATCAGGACCGCCCCGCCGATGACGAACGGGCCGAAGCGCCGCCACAGGCGCTTCATCTGTTCGCGGCGGAGGTCCTCGTTAACCTCGCGGAATACATCGGACATTCGTCGTCGGCCCTCGGTGTGAGACGCGCCTCCGGCTCGGCGCGGCGCGACCTTATCGCCCGGTCATGCGCCGCGCAAACAAGCCGCCCGCGTCAGGTCTTCGGCTTGTAGGTATGCTCCTCCGCCGGAAAGCGGCGGGCGCGGACATCCTCGGCGTAGTCGGACACCGCCTTGGCGATGTGATCGGCGAGCGCGCCGTAGCGCTTGACGAATTTGGGAACGTTGCGGCTCAACCCCAGCATGTCCTCCAGAACGAGGATCTGGCCGTCGCAGGCTGCGGATGCGCCGATGCCGATGGTCGGGATCGCGACTGCCTCGGTGATCTGGCGCGCCAGCGGCTCGACCACGCCCTCGACCACCACCGCAAACGTGCCGGCCTCGGCGACGGCGCGGGCATCGTCGAGGACCGTCTCGGCGCTCCGCGGGTCGCGGCCCTGCACCTTGAAGCCGCCCATCGTGTTCACCGATTGCGGGGTCAGCCCGACATGGCCCATGACGGGAACGCCGCGCCGGGTGAGAAACTCGACCGTTTCGGTCATGCGCTGGCCGCCCTCGAGCTTCACCGCGCCGCAGCCGGTCTCCTTCATTACGCGCACGGCCGAACGGAAGGCCTCGGCCGGGCTTTCCTCGTAGGAGCCGAACGGCAGATCGACGACGACAAGCGCCCGCTTGGCGCCGCGCATCACGGCGCGTGCCTGGAGGATCATCATATCGAGGGTCACCGGGATTGTGGTGTTCAGCCCGTGCATCACCATGCCGAGCGAATCGCCGACCAGGATGAAGTCCACGACGTCGTCGAGGATCGCTGCCGTGTGGGCGTGATAGGCGGTGAGCGCGACGATCGGCTCGCCGCCCTTGCGGGCCGCGATATCGACGCTGGTCACACGGTTCGGATCGGGCGTGATCGACAAGAGTCACTCCGGACTAGAGGGGTGGGGCTTAGCCGATTGTGGCGGGGACCGAAAGCCGCTCGACGCAGGGCTGTCCCGATGAGACGGATCGATCACGGTTCCGTGAACCGCGCGCTCCGGGCAACGGGTTGTTCACCCAATCCCGTGAGCATTGCCGGCCTGTGGTGTGTCGTGGGTTCCACCGGCACGCGATCGAAGAACGGTCCATCGCTGGGGGATTGGCCGATGAAGAACGTCCTGGCGGCTGTCGCAGCCGCCTCCGCGCTCATCTGGAGCGCCTCCGCTTTCGCTCAGGAAGAGCCGGCCCAAATCGCCCTTCTCGATCCGGCGCCCGAAGTCGCGTACGAGCACAGCGTCGTCGCACGCGTCGATCTCTCCGAGCAGACGATGCGCGTCTATATCGACAACCGGCTCACCTATATCTGGTGGGTTTCGACCGGGCTCGGCGGTCACCGCACGCCGACCGGCGAATGGAACGCCTATTGGCTGAGCCCGAACCACCGATCCAGCCTCTACAACAATGCACCGATGCCGTGGTCGGTATTCTTCAACGGCAACTACGCGGTGCACGGGACGACAGCGATCGACAATCTCGGCTCGCCGGCCTCGCATGGCTGCATCCGCCTTCACCCCGACAACGCCGAGATCTTCTTCCGCCTGACCGAAGAGGTCGGTCTCGACCAGTCGCTGGTGATGGTGGTCGAGTAGCCGCGCGCGCCTGCCCGGCCCTCCTCCTAGCCGGACACCTCCATTTCGCGATCATGCGCCTGCCGCGCCGCCTTCACGGCGAGATAGTTCTCCGACGCCCAGTCGAGCAGCGGGCGCATCGCGCCGACGAGCGAGAACCCAAGCTCCGTCAGCTCATACACTACCGCCAAAGGCGGGCCGGGCAGCACGGTCCGCGTCAGGTAGCCGTCGCGCTGCAGCGAGCGAAGGTTCTCGGTCAGCACTCTTTGGGTGATGTCTCCGACGAGGCGTTTGACGGCGGCGAAGCGCTGCGGACCATCCTCCAGCGACAACAGGATCAGCGGCTGCCATTTGCCGTTGACGTTGGCGAGGACGTTGCGGATCGGGCAAAGCGCCTTCTCCTCGTCGGTGGTGGCGGTGATGGGAAACATACCTGGTTCCGAATTAGTGCGTAATTGATACCTGGTTCATTTCTGGTACCACGTTGGCCGCTCTCCCACAACGAGACCGGACAAATGACCAGAAGAACCCTCAAACGCACCATCGGAGCCATCGCCATGACACTTGCCACCGCCACCATTGCCAATGCCCAGAGCAGCCCGGGCGAACTCGCCGAGGCTGCGCTCACCGCGATCTTCCACGACTATGACGCGGCCACCGCGGAGCGGCTCATCGCCGAGGACTACATCCAGCACAATCCGGCCGTGCCGACCGGACGGGCGCCGGTGCTCGGCTTCATCCCTGCCCTCGCCGACAGCGGCATTCAGGTGACGATCCACCGGGTGATCGAGGACGGCGACTACGCGGTCGTCCACTCGACCTACGCCAACGCTTCTCTGTTCGGCGCCGATGAGCTCGTCGCATTCGATGTCTTCCGCGTCGAAGACGGCGTGCTCGCCGAGCACTGGGACAACCTCGCGCCCCTCGCGCCGCCGAACCCGTCCGGACACAGCCAGGTGGACGGGCCGACAGCGGTGTCCAATCTGGATGAGACTGCCGCCAACAAGGCGCTGGTCACCGACTTCATCGACACGATCCTGGTGCGCGGCGAGATGGGCCGGCTCGGCGAATTCTTCGACGGCGACAACTACATCCAGCA
>CAZSXA010000175.1:0-4605 GCA_964611195.1 uncultured Bauldia sp. | reverse complement strand
TGTAGAGTACCTCTCCCTCGATGGCCTCACCTCCGCCGACGGCCTGACGATCCCAAAGAGCGTGACGTACCTCTACCTCGGCGGTCTCACCTCAGCGCAGGACCTGACGATCCCAGAGGCTACTAAGGTCTACAGGTAGCCACAATACCGCCCCTCCGGGGATGGGCAAGAAAGGAGAAATGATAAGATCATGACACCAGTTAGAACATCTCGCGGACGCAGGCCGAATGTCCAATCCGGCTACGCACGCATTCAGCGGACCGGGCATTTGGTCCTGCATGTCGACGATCTGCGACGCGCTGGGATCAGCCCCGAGTATCCAGTCACCACGTATTACGATGTGGGAGACGGCAGAATAACAATCACGGAGGCAATTAACGGCACCATCCACAGATGGCTACAGAAGTATGGAGGCGATGGATTGTATCGGCTTCATATTATCGAGGCGATCGAGATGTTGGGGGTGATGTCAGTCCGCGATGCTCAGGGCGACTACGAGGTCATGGTTGATGGACCGGAACTGTACATCGACGGCGTAGGCGACAATTGCGCGTAGCCGTCATGGAGGCAAACAATGCACAGACGAACGACGACAACAGGAGCGGTAACGATCGCAGCGGCGGCAACAACGATCGGCTACACGCAGTGCGATTCGACTACCCCAGCGAGCAAACTGCCGACGGGGGCCAGGCCCTCGCTGATTGTCCGCACCGACGGATCGCACCGTTACGGCGTGGAGTACGTCCGCGACCCGGACGGCTACAGAGACGAGGCGGGCGTTTATCACGCCCGCTGGCGATTCGACGATGTGCGAGCGTGGATGCTCGCGCACTCCGAGTATCGGCCTGCGGAATGGTCAGCGCTGTGGGCGTCGGCACGGTCCGCACAAGAGCAGGGCGTGACAGTCGAATATCTCGATCGCTTCGATTGGAACGCAGTCTGGTCGATCACCGACGGCTACTGCCGCGTTGCGACGGAGTACGACGGGGTGGCGGTACCGGCGCTCGTAGTTGAGTCCGTCGATCCGTGTACACACACCGTGATAGAAACGTACGTACTACCGAGGGAGGTGGAGTGATGGAGCCGTGCTGTTTTATCGACGACTACGACATTGAGCCGCCCCGCGTGCATAACGCGCTTACGCGCGTCGCCAGGAAGCCACACCGCTGCGTCGAATGTGGCGGCGCGATAGCAGCGGGTGACGAGTACGAGTACGTTAGCGGGCTATGGGAAAAGTGGGCGACGTATAAGACATGCCTGACGTGTGTTCGCATACGCAGGGACCTTTTCTGCGGGGGATGGGTTTGCGGCGAGCTGTCCGAGCAGCTCAGTGAATGTTTTGGAGTGGGCCTGACGGACATTCCCGCAGACGGCTGAGGCGAAAGGAGGCGAGGTGAATGATAAGTGAATCGCACGAATGCCGCTGCCCTTGCTGCGGAGACATATCAGACCACGGCGAGGAGGTAGCCGCGCTCCGCAGTCAGCTATCGCAGCTAGCAGACCGCAGACGGTATGAGCACGTCGAGCGCTTAAAGCTTAAGGATTATATCCGCAGACTTCGCGCGGCCCTACAGGAATTGCTTTGCTACGGGACAGAGATGGACGACGACAGACTCGGCTATGTCGTCGCGCAACTGGACCGAGACGCCGTGAAAAACGCCGAGGAAGTTGTCGAATCAACCAGAATCGGAGAATAACATGCGTATACCTAAATCCGTACTACAGGTCGCGGCTGCCGTGCCGTGCCCAATCTGCGGAGGAAACGCGGAGGTGTCGCGCGCCGTAGAGACCCCGACCCTCGAAGACATTATCCACGCGATGGAATCGCTCCCGTCTGTTACTCGCGTCGAGCGCGCCAGAATCCTACTGTGGCATCCCTATCGGTTCGCAAAACGGCAGTGCGAAATCACTGTGGAGTACAGGACCTCGCGATACACTGGCGCCTGCATTTGTACTGTCGGTGCGAATATGGACGACGCAGTCGCGGAACTGGAACGAGCATGCTCGAAGCGGTGGAAGAAATGGAGAGCGAGGGATAACAAGAGAAACGAGATCGATGGCTATATTGCTCGGGCCGACCTTGCTTAGCACGGCGTGCATTGGATGCAGAGCCATGAACACCGGCGGGCGCGTGACCCGCCTCCGGCGCCGGTCGTTGTCGAGCAGCGCGGCCGGCGCCTGCATGAGTATTCGGCGATTGGATTGTCTCGGCAGGGCGCCTGCTTAGGGCCTCCCGATTCGGCCGGTTCGAGTCCGGCCCGCCGAAGTGCCCGAGGTGGAACCGTCAAACCACGAGGTATTCCTCGGTAATGCCAAGAGTGTGGAATTAGTGCAACTCGCGAGCGCGAGGCCTCGGGCATATGCATCTCAATAGGTCGGCGGGTCCGATCGTAACCCGCGCCAAGGTCCTCTCTGGACTGGGTCAGAGGGCCCGCCGACCACTGCCACGGAAGGCCGACAACTTGAAGGAGTATCGGATAGGGGCCTGTAGCTCAATGGGCATAGAGCACCGCCCTTATAAGGCGTAGGTCGCTGGTTCGAGTCCAGCCAGGCCCAATCTAAAAAGCAAGAACAGGCCCGTAACCCGGTTACCAAATGGAGAACGATATGAGTAACTTCGCCATCATCACAGAGGTTCACACGCTCGACGACGCATTGTTTGAAAGGGTTTTTCTGAATGAGGCATCAGATCGTATCGCAGCCACCGTCGCATCTTGCCTGCTTCAAGCGACG
Source organism: uncultured Bauldia sp. (assembly GCA_964611195.1). Lineage (GTDB taxonomy): Bacteria > Pseudomonadota > Alphaproteobacteria > Rhizobiales > Kaistiaceae > JADLGL01. Next base: position 1,872 of record CAZSXA010000175.1, on the reverse strand, counting down.
AACACCCCAAATAGCGATGAGGCGAATGAGATTCTATGTCTTGTCGCCAACCTATGTCACGACACGGAGGCTGGCGACGACATTCTTGCGATGGCGAGCCAGATACGGAAGTTGCGTAACAGGCGGCAGACAGCGAAATAGCCCAAGGCTTGAGAGAATTGAAAAGTCTCTCGCAAAGGAGAACGGCAATGACTGAAGAACGATACAGCGGCTTTGCGAACTACGAGACGTGGAGCGTGGCGTGCGTCCTCCAGCACGACGCCATTTGGCAGCAGTACTGGCCGACAGTTTGAAGGAGTTCTTCTTGAACGCAGATCCGATTGCCCGCCTCATCGACGATGGCGTCAAGCCAACAGAAGTTCTACTTCTGTTCTTCCAGCAGATGTTGAACGCCGCGTTCAGCGAAGTTGACTGGTATGAGATTGCCGAGCGCGGGATCAATCTGGCCAACGATGCCGACCGACTTGTCGCCGACCCTGAGAAGAAAACGAAATGACTGCACATTGGGGGGCTGACTGGAATCGACTGCGGCGTATCGTCGCGGTAACAATTACTCAAAAGGAGAACGAAGATGACGAAGCAAACAAGAAACGAAGGGCAGATGTACGGGGAGTTTGGTCGGACCGATTGGAAGGGTCGCGGTCGGCTCGAAGAGATGGTCAAGGAACTTCAGCGACAGAAGGAAAGCAAACTCGACTTCACAATCGACATGCGGCAGCTTGTGATCGAACCGATCTTGGATGACAAGGGGAACGGCAGCGGCTTGCGATTGCTTCCGGCACCGCACTCACACGCTTGCGATTTCATCGACGACAGCGGAGCCTTTGTCCGCAAGCAAGCCGTGCGGCAATTGATCGGCCGTCTCGCTCCAAAGATCCCGGCAGACTTCTTCGACCGTCTGTTATTCGAGCGGCCAACGCGCTGTGTCGATCTCGTCAACGGCTTGCTGCTCGACACGGCGAGGGTCGTGTTCGTTCGGATGCTTGATGGAAGCGTTCGCGCCGTGCTCTCCAATCGGTACCGCGTTATGGACCACTATGACATCGCCTTCGCGGCGATGGACGAGGCGCGGGAGCACGACGCAGAGATCCTCGAGGCAAGCCTATCCGACTCGCACATGCGGCTCAAGATTGTCTCGAAGGCGATCTGGGATGTGATCGACGCGCGGCGCAACAAAGGGGGGGCGTGGTATTCGGGCGGACTCGGGAATCAGAAGTTCCTCAACAAGGTCGCCGCGCGAAGTGAAGGCGAAATGCCGGGCGGCCCAGGAACAGTTTGGCCTTGCGAGACGATCAGCAACAGCGAAACGGGCCAAGGTGGGTGCGACGTTCGCTATGGCATCCTTGCGGGGATCTGTTTCAACCTCGCCACAGTGGAGCAAGTCATCGCCAAGGTGCATCTTGGTGAAACGATGGGCGAGGGTATCTGGTCCGACGAAACTCAGTCGTTGGAGTCACGAGCAATCTACGGCAAGATCGTTGACTCGGTTCGGGCTGGCTTCACGAGGGAGACGTTCGCGCGAATCGTCGCGGCTTGTCAGTCGTCGCAAGAAGTGGCGGTCCAAGAGCCGAAGACGGCCGTCGAGCAGATCGTCAAAGCGCACAACCTTTCCGACGAGAAGGTGGACGACATCTTGAATCACTTCATCCGTGATTACGAGATGACGGCACTCGGACTCGCGCAAGCTGTCGCCCGTGCGAGTCAGGATGTCGAGGATTCCGATGAGGCGATCGTGCTCGAAGGGATCTCGGGCGCTATTCTGAACAACCCGTCCGTGGTTAATTAGTATTCTCCTTGCGACAGCGCTCGCGTCGGGCAACGTGTTCGGCGCCCAATTCCTGGGGCCCGGACGCGGCCGAAAAGTCCCGGCTG
>CAZSXA010000174.1:0-4620 GCA_964611195.1 uncultured Bauldia sp. | reverse complement strand
ACGTCGATGCAGACGTCGACGAAGAAGGCAATGTCGATGTCGATGCTGACGGCGACGCCGATGCTGACGTCGATGCCGATGCTGACGTCGATGCCGACGCCGATGCCGATGCAGACATGGATGGCGAAGCCGACGCGGACGCGGACGCCGACGCGAATTTCGGGCTGGATGCCGACGGGAATGTCGACACCATCACCTTCGAGACCGAAGGTGGCGGCGAGACCGAGGTCGATGCCGATGCCGTAGTTGGTCAGACCGTGACGACCGAGGACGGCGATGAGCTCGGAACCGTCTCCGAGGTCTTCGTCAATTCGGACGGCGAAGTGGTTCTGGCGATCGACGTCACCAGCGAGTTCGGCGACGGCCGCGTCACCGTTCGCGCTGCAAACGTTCAGCAGAACGAGGACGGTCAGACGGTCGTCCAGCAGAGTTCCGACGACATCCGTTCGCGCATCGATGCCGAGAACGAGGCGCGCGCCGGCTCGGGCATCTGTCTGTTCGACGGTCCGCAGTTCACCGGCGAGAGCTTCTGCGTCGGCGCGGCGGCCAACATGCCGCAGATGCCGGAAGGCTTCGACAACCGCATCAGCTCGGTCGAGTTGATGACCGAGAACTCGATCGTTCTCTGCACGGATGCCAACTATGCCGGCACCTGCGAGACCTTCGAGGAGAGCATCGGGCAGCTCGACCCGAACCTCAACGACGCCATCTCGTCCTTCCGGACTCGATAGGCCAACCAAAAAAGAGACCGGCCGCTATGGCGGCCGGTTTCGACTGCTTCGCCGGTGTGCCTAATGCGCCAGCCCGATGACGTTGGTGGCAACGGGCATGGTGAACGTCAGCCGGGTGCCCTTCTCGGTGGCCCAGTCGTACTTGGCGCCGATCTGATCGAGCAGGCTCTCGATAAGGATCAGTCCCGAATGGTTGCCGTTGCCATTCACAGCATCCCTTCGAAAACCGGGACCGCTGTCGGACATGGTGACAACCAGGTCCTCCGGCGTTCGTTCAACCTGTAGAGAAAGTGTCAGCTTCTTGTCGCTCGGCGAATGCTTGAGGCTGTTCGTGACGAACTCGTTGGCGATGAGCCCAAGCGATACCGCCAGCCTGGAACTGACGAGGGCGTGGTCGCTCGAGTTCTCAAGATGGATAGACCGCCCGTTATTGATCGAGACGACGCTGGAGAAGAGCGAGCCGAGATAGCCGCCGAGCTCCACCTCTTCCGTTCCGCCGACGGCGTGCAGCTTCCGATAGACATCGGTGAGGATATCGACCTGCGACAGGATCGCGGCGACCTCCTGCTTGACCGCCGGGTGCCGCGAGTGATCGGCGCGGATGCGCAGGAGACTCGCGATCATCATAAGCGTGTTGTTGATGCGGTGCTGCAGCTCGGCGTAAAGGCGCTCGCGCTCCTCCAAAGCATCCGCCAACTCGCTCTGGAAGCGGTGGCGATCGATCGCCGCGCCGAGGACATTGGCGTAACCTTGGAGGAACTGCACGTCGTCCTTGGAGAACTCGCGTGGTTCCTGCGAGTCGACTTGCAGGAGGCCAAAGGGCGGATTGCCCTGCGCACCCGGGATGATGACGTTGACGATCGCTTCGACGCCGTGCTGCTTGAGGAAGTCGGCGTAGTCGAACCGGTCCTCCTCGTGGATATCCTCCGACACCGCGGGAAACCCGGTGGCGACCGCGAAGCCTTCCGACGACGTCACCTTGGCGGGAATGCGTTCCTCGCCGACGATGCCGTCGCGCCAGCCGACGCCGGCAACGACGAGAAGCTCGGTCCCGTCATTGATCAGCTGCATGACCTTGGAGAACTCGGTTCCCATCGCTTCGGCGGTCAGCCGGCAGGCCTCATTCAGAATCTCGTCGAGGCGGTCGGAGCGAAGTGCGAGCCGACCGAACTCGACCGCCGCCTCCCGTTGCCTCAACAGTGCTGTAATCCCTGTCATTCCGGTGCTGTCGTCTCGCCCTGCCCGCGCCCCGAACCACGCCGGGCGCCTCGCTGGCGCTCGCGTGTCGTGAGATCGGATGGGGATACAACGGCTTGCCCCTTGTTGGAAAGCCGACTGTCGTCGCGTGCCCGGGAGCCGTCAGGACTCCTTCGATTTCTCGGCAAGGCTCCGTCCCAGCGAGTCGGCGACGACGGCGCCGCGCTCGCCCATCGGCTTCTCCGGGCCGACAGTGGCATCGCGTTCGGTCTGGTGCTCCATCTCTGCGTCTAGCGTGGCGCCGATGATGAGGATCTGCATCAACAGCCACATCCACAGCATCATGCCGATCACCGCGCCGAGCGATCCGTAGGTCTCGTTGTAACTGGCAAGGTTCGACAGGTACCAGGAGAACAGCAGCGAGGCGAGAATCCAGCCAATCGTCGCGAAGGCGCCGCCCCATGTCACCCAATGCCATTTTGCGAGCGCGCGGCTCGGAGCGTAGCGGTAGACCAGCGAGATCACAGCGCCACACACCACAATCAGCATCGGCCAGCGCAACACCCGGATCAGCGTTTCGGTCACTTCGGCAAGGCCGAGCGAACTGATCGCCGCCGGCACCAGCCCGACCGCTGCCACCAGCACAACGGCGACCACCATTGCGCCGACGGTGGTGCCGAGCGTCAGCAAGGTGAGCTTGACGAAGCCGCGGCTCTCGTCTTCGCGGTAGGCAACGTTCATGGCCTGAACGAGCGCCTTGATGCCGTTATTGGTGCTCCACAGCGCCGCCGCCAGGCCGAGGAGGAAGCCGAAACCAAGCGCCCCGGTGTCCTGATCGCCAAGCCGGGTGAGTTGCTCTTCGATGATATCGAAGGCATTGGCGGGCAAAACGTCGCCGAGAAACTCCAGATGCGAAGCGACATCGGCGGGATCGGCGACTAGACCGTAGATCGACACGAGCGCCGCAAGCGCTGGAAACAATGCAAGCAGAAGGTAGAATGCCGTGCCGGCGGCAACGAGCGCGACGCGATCGCGACCGACCCGGCCGATCACCCGCCAGACGATGTCCTTCCATCCCGCGAACGGGATGTTGGTCGGTTGATTCGCGTGTCGACCTCGTTCCGGTCCCGGCACTTCAAACATCTCCCGGCTTGTGTGTCGGATAACCCGGCCTGATTGCACCGCGCTTCGTTCGCCGTGCGCGAAGGGAGACGGCGCGCGATCCTCTCGGACCGCGCGCCGTCGCGTTCGTCAGCCAGCCGCGCCGGAGGCAATCAGCAGCGGCGTGATACGAAGCACCACCCCGCGCCTGTTCTGCCGTTCCGGCTCAAGGGTCGGCACCTTGAGGAACTGCTCGCCGTAGCCCTGGGTGATCAGATTCTCCGGCGGGATGTCGAAGTTCTGCGACAACGCGACCGCAATGGTCTCGGCACGACGGTCGGAGAGGAGCAGATTGTTGTAGTCGCTCCCCACAGCGTCGGCGTGTCCCTCGATCAGGAAGATCTCGTTCGGCGATGCGTCGAGTATCTGCTCGATAGCCCGGCCGATCACCGCAAGCTCGTCGAACTGATCCGGCGAGATCGCCGCACTGCCGAAGTCGAAGGTGATCGTCGTCAGATCGATCTGGCGCATCTTGTCGCGAAGGCGATCGTTGTAACGAACCTCGTAGAGCGAATACTGGCGCTCGACGGCCTCGACCGGCGGTGCGGTCAGGGCTGCCACCATCTCCTGCTGGGTGATCTGATCGGCCTCGACCACATATTGCTGCGGCTGCTGGAGCGGCGGCAGCTGGTTGGGGTCGAACTGGTTCTGGAACGCCACCGTCTGATCGGCGATCAGGATCGTCTCGGTGCCGTCCGGATCGATCCGGCGGCGCTCGACAATCCGGCCATAGGAATCAGTGACGGTGACGATCACGCTGCCGTCGGCCCGGTAGACCGCAGTGCGGACGTTGCCGTTGTCCATCTGCTGGACCTGGACGTCGTCCGCCCGGAACAGGAGACGATCGATCTCCTCGGCGGCCGAGCGCCTGACCTGATACTGGTCGCCCTGCAGGAACACGGTCCGCTCGTTCTCGACGCCTACGACAACGCCGAACTCCGGCACTCCCTGCTGCTGTTCGGGCTGCTCCGGCTGCTCCGGCTGGAGGAATTGCTGGCCCAGTTGCAGGAGGCCGTTGACGAGCTGATCGCGGAGCGTGCGGACCTGCTCGGCGCCTTCCTCGTCACCGGCGGCAGCAAGCTGCTCGATGACGTCGGCATCGGCCGGCTCCGGCTCCTCGACCCCTGCATCGGCGTTCTGCCGGGCGGTGATCTCGGCATTGAGCGAACCGATGCGCTGCTGCAACCGCGCCAAGCGCTGTGCCAGCGCCTCGACATCCATCTCGGCAATCCGGCCACGACCCAGCAGGTCCTCGCCTTCCACTCGAAGCTGGTTGAACGTCTCGAGCTGCGCGCGGAGGCCGTCGATGTCGGTGTCGAGGTTGGCGTCCGCGAGGTCGCGATCGAGATACGCGGCGATCTCGGCCTGGAGCTCTGCTTCCTGATCCTGATCCGGCTCCTGTTCGGCCGGCTGTGCGGGCTCGGGTTCCGGCTCAGGCTCCGGCTCGGGCTCGGGTTCCGGCTCAGGCTCCGGCTCGGGCTCGGGTTCCGGTTCAGGCTGCGGCTCGGGCTCGGGTTCCGGCTCAGGCTGC
>CAZSXA010000173.1:0-4641 GCA_964611195.1 uncultured Bauldia sp. | reverse complement strand
GATCCCGACGTTCCGGCGGAGCGCTATGAGGCGACGATCGAATGGCGGCTCCTCGACGATCCCGAAACGGGGGCCGTGATCGCGGCCGACATCACGGTGCCCGAGCGCGAGCTCGACATCGATCTGCGCATCGCACGGTCGCCGGATCCGGACTTCAGCCACGACGTCATCGTCCAGGCGACGCTCGAGAACAATGCCGACAGCGGACCGCTGCAGCAGGTGGAGAATCTCGCGGTGAAGTCGACCGAGGAAGGCATCGGCGTTGCGCTCGAAGGCGAGCCCGACGCCCGTCAGAACCTCTTCTACATTCCGCTGCCGGTGGGTTCGGAGCGGCAGAACACGACGCGGCTTCGCATCTCGCCTTGGTTCGATCTGTCGCTGGTCTATCAGTCCGGCGAGCGGGCGATCGTCTCATTCTCGAAAGGAACGGACGGCGACGACATTTTTGCTCAGGCGCTGGATGCCTGGGCGGAGGAAGCGGGCGGCTAGCGCCCGCACCCGGGGGGTAGCCGCCGGCACCCTAACGGCGCCGTCGGCTCGTTGCCTTAGCCCGCCGCGAGGTAGGCGCCGACGCCGACGATGACGTCGTCGACGCGGACAATGTAGCTCCGCTTGGGCTCTTCGACGCCGGTGACCGGGTTCGGCCAGATGTAGTCGACCCAGCCGGTATCATCGACCGCCAGCATTTCCTGCACGATAAGGACGCCGTTGGCGTCGGTCAGGTCCCATTCGGGGGTGCCGACGCGGTCCGGGTCCGCGCCCTGGGCACGGTTCACCCCCTCGTTGTCGATGACGAAGACGTATAGGTCGCGGTCGCGCCATTCCTCGCTAAACGTGAAGGCCTCATAGGCCTCTTCCGGTCCGACCTCGAGGAGATAGGCCGCGGCGCGTTCGGCCATTGCCTGCGCCTCCTCGAGGGTGGCGTAGGTGTCCTGTGCAAGTGCGGGCGCCGCCGTAAGCGCTGCCGCGAAAGTCACTGCTGCTGCGAGTTTCGTTGCCATTCCAGGCCTCCTGAGAGTTCCGCCGCCGACCCTCAGGATAGCCGATCATAGCGCCTTGCGCATGACGTTTCGGCGCTTGCCGGCCGCACCGACAGCCGAGAAGCCTGCCTCGGCGAACACCGGTACGCGGCCCATGAAGCGGTAGCTCGGCGAGTCCGCAGCGACAGGATAGGCTTCGAGGACCTTGGCTCCCCGGTCCCTCGCATGCTCCGCTGCCGCATCGATCAGCCGGCGCGTGAGCCCGGCGCCACGCCACTTCGCGGCAACGAAGAAACAGGCGATCGACCACACCGCGCCGGGTTCGTCGGCAAAGTCCTCCGGGCCGCCGAGGCCGCGATAGGTCGGACGCGGCGCAACCGAACACCATGCAATCGGCGTGTCACCGTCATAAGCGAGAAGACCGACGCGAACACCGCCCATGATCCGCTCCCGCATCGCCGATTTCAGGAACGCCCGTCCCGGCGTCGGCCGGCCGGCTGCCTTGTCGGCGTCGATTTTAGATCGAAGCTGCCGCGCTTCGTCCTTCGACTTCCGCCACACCATGCACCAGCAATGCTTGGGTCCGCCGCGCCCCTCGAAGAAGGCCTCGAAGGCCGGCCAGTCGTCCGGCGTCACAGCGCGGATAAGGAGGGTGGAAAGGTTCTGAACGGCCATGATGTCTCCTTGCCGCTCGCCAGTGCGGCGGGCAACCCGGAAAACAAATAAGGGGACCCGAAGGTCCCCCTGGAACACTGCAGTTCCCGTGGTCGACGGGCGCTATGCCGGTTCGATCTCGGCAGGCCGGGCCTCAAGCGCCTTGGCGCCCTTCTTCACCGCCTCCTGCACCTTCTCGAAGGCGCGAACCTCGATCTGGCGGACGCGCTCGCGGCTGACGCCGAACTCGCCGGAAAGCTCCTCCAGCGTGATCGGATCCTCGGCGAGGCGGCGCGCCTCGAAGATGCGGCGTTCGCGATCGTTGAGAACCTCCATCGCGTCGACGAGGAGCTGGTGACGGCTGTTCGCCTCCTCCTTGTCGGCGAGGATCTCCTCCTGGCTGACGGATTCATCGACGAGCCAGTCCTGCCATTCGCCGGTCTCGGCGTCGGCTCGGATCGGGGCATTCAGCGAGGAATCGCCACCGAGGCGGCGGTTCATCGAGATGACCTCCTCCTCGGACACGCCGAGACGGGTCGCGATCTCCTGAACCTGCTCCGGTTTGAGGTCGCCCTCGTCGAGCGCCTGGATCTGGCCCTTGACCTTGCGAAGGTTGAAGAAGAGCCGCTTCTGGTTCGCGGTCGTTCCCATCTTCACCAGGCTCCACGAGCGCAGGATGTATTCCTGGATTGCGGCCTTGATCCACCACATCGCGTAGGTGGCGAGGCGGAAACCCCGCTCCGGCTCGAAGCGCTTGACCGCCTGCATCAGGCCGACATTGCCCTCGGAGATCACCTCGCCGATCGGTAGGCCGTAACCGCGATAGCCCATGGCAATCTTCGCCACGAGCCGCAGATGGCTGGTGACGAGCTTGTGGGCCGCGTCGCGATCCTCGTGCTCCTTGTACCGCTTGGCGAGCATGTACTCTTCCTGCGGCTGGAGCATGGGAAAGCGCCGGATCTCTTCGAGGTACCGGGTCAGGCCGGATTCACCGGCCGCAATTGCTGGTAATGTAGCTGCCTGAGCCATTCGCACACCTATCGTCGTGCCAGTGTAGCGACGCCCCGAAAATCGGCAACGCCGTCACTTGGTTCCGTCAAATCGTCTCTAGGACTGGATTCGGGCAGGAGCGCGGCGTGGATCGTTGTGCCGCATCACATCTGCGGCACTCTTGGCCATTTGCGCGGGATGTCCGCCGTCTCCCCAGCTAGCGGCGATCAAAGCTAGAGAGATGTGGGGATCGAGGGCGGCCGGCGCAAGGTGCGCCGTCAGACCTTTCGGAGGCCTTCGATAAGCTCAGCAATATCAGTGGGTAAGCTGCTTTCGAAGTGCATGTGCTCGCCGCTTGTCGGGTGGCGAAAGCCGAGGATTGCGGCGTGCAACGCCTGGCGGCCGAGCCCGGCGACGAGGCTCCTGGCGGGCTCCGGCAGCTTCGCGGCCTTGGTCGCCATCCCCGAACCATAGGTCCGGTCGCCAATCACCGGGTGGCCGAGGCGGGCGAGATGAACCCGGATCTGGTGGGTCCGGCCGGTTTCGAGCTGAAGAGCAACAAGTGAAGCGACCGGCGCGTCTCTCGGACCGAACGCTTCCACGACCCGGTAATGCGTCACTGCCTCGCGCCCACGGCCGGGCGTCACCGCCATCTTCTGGCGGTTGGTCGCCGAGCGGCCGATCTCGGCGTCGATCGTGCCGATCGCCGGGTTCGGCGCACCCCAGACGAGCGCCCGATACTCGCGCACCAACTCGCCGTCGCGGCCATGGGCGGCGAACTGCTTCGCCAGGCCCTTGTGCGCCTTGTCGGTCTTGGCGACCACCAGAAGCCCCGAGGTGTCCTGGTCGAGGCGATGGACGATGCCGGGACGTCTGACGCCGCCGATGCCCGAGAGACTGTCGCCGCAGTGGGCGAGCAGGGCGTTCACCAGCGTGCCCGAGGCGTGGCCCGGTGCGGGATGAACGACCATCCCGGCGGGTTTGTCGATGACGATGAGGTCGGCATCCTCAGAGGCGATATCGAGCGGAATTGCTTGGGGAAGCGGCTCCGCCGCCTCGGCAGGCGGGAGCGTCACGACGATCCGGTCACCGGAATTGACCGGGCGTTTGGGCTCCACTACCGTCCGCCCGCCGATCGCGACATGACCGTTTTCGATCAATGCCTTAAGCCGGGTGCGGCTGAGGTCGGCAAGCGCACCGGCGAGGAAGGCGTCAAGACGCCGCCCGGCAGCCTCGGCGGGGGCTTCGAGTTCGATCTCGTCGGGGCGATCGATAGGGTCCGCGATCATGGCTCAAACATTCGACGACGAAGAGGAACCGCCACTCGACCCGGTGCTTGAGCGGGTTCAGCGGCGTCTCAGGCGGCTGATGCTGATCGGCGGCCTCACGCTGGGGCTCGGGATCGGCGCCGTCCTGATCGCGATTGTCTACCGCTTCTTTATCGCCGAGCCCACCACGACGACGACGCGTTCGTCGGACGAGGTCGTGGTCGGCGAGGTAACGGCGGCCGATGTCGGCCTCTCGCCGGAGGCGTTCCTGGTTTCGGTGTCGCTCGACGGCGGCGAAATCGCCCTCGGATTCCGCGACGGAGGCGACATCGTCACGGTGCTGGTCGACGCCGACACGATGGCGGTGGTCGGCCGTTTCCGGGTGACGGCGGAGTAGCGCCACGCGACCGCTCCACCGCTGGGCGGGCGACCTCACGACATCTGGGACCATTGCGTGGAATGCCCAACCCTGGGGCTTCTTGTCAGAAGAGGCCACGAAAGCTATATCGCCGTTTCGCGCTCAGCGACCGCTCCCTTCGTCTAGTGGTCTAGGACGCCGCCCTCTCACGGCGGAAACACCGGTTCGAGTCCGGTAGGGAGTGCCAGCACCTTCTGGGTGCCTGCGTCGGGGCGGTTCTCCATACTTCGGAAGCCCGTCGAGTTGTCATTCGTCGGCCCCTCGTCGGCCGTCGTCAGCACCGCTGCGTTTGCCAAGTCTAGCCGGCGCAGGAGCACCCGTGCCACGGAGC
>CAZSXA010000172.1:0-4745 GCA_964611195.1 uncultured Bauldia sp. | reverse complement strand
GGTTCCGCGCGTCCACTAGCCGCTACTCCCTCTGACGCTTGATCGAGCGCGGAATGAAGCGCTCGACCAGTCGAACGCCGACAAGCACCACCAGCCCGAAAACCAGGGCGATTCCGACAAGAGCGTATTGTCCGGCGCCTGCAGCGATCCCGGCGGCGGCAGCCAGCCAGATATTCGCCGCCGAGGTGAGATTGTGCACCTCGCCGCGCGCGAAGAAGATCGCGCCGGCGGCGACGAAACCGATCGCCTGCGCAAGCCCCTGGACGGCGCGGAGCGGATCCGTCGCCGGCTCGCCGGCCGACGTCGTCAGTTCCTGGTAGATCAGCATCGACGACACGACGATCACCGCCGAGGCGAGGCTGGCCATGGCATGCGTGCGCAGGCCGGCCGATATGCCGCGCAGTTCGCGGTCGAGGCCGAGGACTCCGCCGGCGACCGTTGCCGCCAGCAACCGAAGCACAATGTCGAGTTCGGTCATGTCTCTCCTCTGAGCGTTCCGCGCGCGAAGATCAATCCATCCGGCAGAGGACACCTTCCCTGCGCTCGCTGCGAAGTTGCCGCTGTCAGGAACCGAACGCTGTCTCGCCCGTTATCCCTCCGTGACGCGGGGCATCCTGCTTCGACCCGCTGTTGCGTCCCGCCGGCGAAGTGTTCCGCCGTCCCAAGCGTCCGCCGACCGAAGGATTCAATCCAAGCATGACACCGACAGCGGCCCGGCGCCCCGCGCGTCACCAATGTGATCGCACATGATTGGCGACTTGGCCGTTCATTGGCAACTCGCCCTGTTCGTATTCGGCGCCGGTGTCATCCTGGTCGCCGGGTCGCGGCTGGCCGTTCTGGCAGATCGCCTCGCCGACCAGACCGGTCTTGGCGAAGCGCTGGTCGGAGCGGTGGTTCTCGGCGCCGCGACCTCGCTTTCGGGCAGCATCACCTCGGTCGTCACGGCCTGGAACGGCTATCCGTCGCTGTCCTTCTCCAACGCCGTTGGCGGCATCGCGGTGCAAACGCTGTTTCTCGTTGCCGCCGACGCGTTCTACCGTCGCGCCAATCTCGAGCACGCCGCCGTGAGTCTCGCCAACATCATGAGCGGCGTCATTCTGGTCGTGCTGCTTGCAATCATCATGGGCGCGACGCTCGGACCAGACATCGCGATCTGGAACATCCACCCGGTGTCGATCATCGTCCCCGCCGGCTATCTCGTCGGACTTCGGCTTGTGCGCGAGGCGCGCGAGGCGCCGATGTGGTCGCCCTACGAAACGGACGCGACGCACCACGACGACGAGGATGAAGAGAACACATCCCACAGTCTTCGCAGCACGCTTGTCGTCGGACTGATCGTGCTGACCGCGGTCGGTGCGGCGGGTTGGTTGGTCGCCGAAACCGGCTCGGCGTTGTCGCAATCGCTGGGCATGTCGGAGACGGTCGTCGGCGGGCTATTCACCTCGACGGTGACATCGCTTCCCGAACTCGTCACCACCATCGCCGCCGTCAGACACCGCGCTCTGCAGCTTGCCGTCGGCGGCATAATCGGCGGCAACGCGTTCGATACGCTGTTTACCGCAGCCGCGGACGTCGCCTATCGCGACGGCTCGATCTATCACGCGATCACGCGGTCGGATCAGATGCTCGTCGCTGTCGCTATCGCCGTGACGGGCGTGCTTCTTCTCGGCCTCCTTCGCCGTCAGCGGAGCGGGCTCGGCGGCGTCGGCTTCGAAGGGTGGATGATCGTGCTGATCTACGCCGCTGGGGTAGCAGCCATCGTCACCGCGAATGGCGGCCTGTAGGCGCTGCCTGGCTGCGACTGGCGTCGAAGTTGATTGCACCTCTTGCCGCGTCGACGGTGGCGTCGACCTCACCGGCGGCGTCGATCCGCTGCCAATCCATCGATCCGACTTGGTACGCCGACTGCTGCGAGACGACCTCGGCAGTGGCATCGGACGCGTCGCTGCGCCGCTCCGTCACGCGGTCGGCCAGTACGGTCGCAGGCGCTTCCAGCCACAGCCCGTGAAACGGGACGCCAAGCGTCCGCGCGATCTCCGCGATATCTTCGCGTTCCGCGTCGCGCGCGAAGACGCCATCGACGATCACCGACTGTCCGGCCGAGAGTGCGGTCGCTGCGAGCTCGTTGAGCCGCGCGTAGACCGCCTCGCTTTGCTCCGGCAAATACGCTTCGGCCGGAAGGCGGTCGAATTCGTCCGCGTGCCAGAGGCGCTTTCGTTCGATGTCGCTGCGAAGATGCAGCGCGCCGGGCGGACGGCCCAGCATCGGCGCAAGGCGTGTAGCGACGGTGCTCTTGCCCGTTCCGGAAAGGCCACCGATCGCAACGAGGGAGGGGCGGTCGTCTTCCACCGCCGCCACGGCGAGCTCGAAATAGGCGCGCGCCCGCAGCGCGGCTTCCGTCCGCGCCGAGTTGTCGAGATAGTCGAGCGAGGCGGCAACGACCTTGGCACGGAGCGCCGCGCGAAGGCTCACGAACAGCGGAAACGCAGCCATTGCCTCCAAGTTGGCGGGCGCGCTCAGCCAGAGATAGCGGTTGAGCAGCCGGTTCGCCGCCTCAGGCTGGCGGTGATGCCAGAGGTCCATCGCCGGAAAGGCGAGGTCGTGGAGCAGATCGATGGTCGCTATACGGTCGTCGAACTCGATCGCGTCGACCAGCGTCGCCTCGTCGTCAAGGAGAACGACGTTGCCGAGGTGCAGGTCACCATGGCAGCGCCGGACGAAGCCGTCACGGCCTCGCTTGAGAAGCAACGCTTGAAGGCCGTGGAGGCGATCGTTCGACTGTTCGGACAGGCGAACGCCGTGCTCGGCAGGGAAGAGGTCCGGCCACTCCGGAAACGCTTCGGCGTTCTGCTGGATTGTCTCGCCAAGAACCGCATAGGCGGTTTCGCCGTCCTTCGTCGCCGCGCGTTGGTGCGAGCCGTGAAGTGCGTGCGCCAGCTCCCGGATGAGCGTGTCGCTCAGCGCTTCGTCGTTCGAGGCGATTGCGCTGAGCGAGCGGCTTTCCGGATAGCGCCGCATATGCACCACCCAGTCGATGGCGCGCTCGGCTTCGCCGCCGAAGCGAAGACCGCCACTCTCCTCCGAGATCGGCAGGGCGCCCAGATAAAGCGTCGGAGCATTCGCCCGGTTGACGTCGATCTCGGCCTCGCAAGCGCGACGGCGCTTCTCGACCGTCGACAAATCCATGAAGGGAAACCGGACGGCGCGCTTCAGCTTGAACACATCGTCGCCGGCGAGAAAGACCACGGCGCTCTGCGTGTCGATTCGTTCAACGGAACTCTCGATGCCATGGCTCGCCGGATCGCTCAGGAAGGCGATGACATCGCTCTGATCGGAGACGACGTGACTGGAGGACATGCTGATCGACGCAGGCCGCGCTCGCCGGAGCAGCGGCGGGGCCATAGGGAACCCGTGTTGACCTGCGGAAGCGTAGCGCGTCCGCAACGCCGGTCAACGCTTCCCCGGACGCTCGAAGAATCCGTTGGCGTCAAAGGTCTTTTGGCAACGAGTTGCGAACAGCCCGATTTGACCTCGACCGACGATCGGGTCACGCTGACGGAATGACTTGCTGGCACCCTGCCATGCAGACACGCCGGGCCGCACGCTGATGTCGCGGTTCACGGTCAACCCGCCTGTCTTCTTCGGTGCGCTCGCCGTCATATCGGTATTCGTGATTCTCGGCATCGCGATTCCGGATGCGGCCGAGCAGTTCTTCGATCGCCTGCAGAGCGGCATTCTCGATCAATTCGGCTGGTTCTACATCCTGGCCGTGGCGGGCTTCGTCGTCGTCGTCCTTATCCTCGGCCTGACGCGCTTCGGTCGGCTGAAACTCGGGGCCGACGACTCGGTGCCGGACTTTCCGTTCGCGTCGTGGGTGGCGATGCTGTTCGCGGCGGGCATGGGCATCGGGCTGATGTTCTTCGCCGTTGGCGAGCCGATGACGCATTTCGCGGCACCGCCCGAGGCCGACCCGCGCACCATCGCCGCGCAGCGCGAAGCGATGGAAGTGACGTTCTTCCACTGGGGCATCCACGCCTGGGCGATCTATGCCGTCGTCGGATTGTCGCTCGCCTATTTCGGGTTCCGCTACAATCTGCCCCTGACGGTTCGCTCCGGCCTCTATCCACTGTTGAAGGAGCGTATCAACGGACCCTGGGGCCATGCCGTCGACATCTTCGCGATCGCCGGAACGATCTTCGGCATCGGCACCTCGCTCGGCTTCGGTGTCGCGCAGATCAATGCCGGCGTCGACTACCTGTTCGGTATTCCGGTCTCGACCGGCTTCCAGGTGACCCTCATCGCCGGCATCACGGCGCTGGCGTCGATCTCGGTCGTAACCGGCCTCGACAAGGGCGTCCGCCGCCTCAGCGAGGCGAACCTCATCCTTGCCGTCACCCTGATGCTGTTCGTACTGTTCGCCGGGCCGACGATCGAACTGCTCGACAGCGTCGTCTCGAATGTCGGGCACTATCTGCAGAACTTCATGGGTCGGTCGCTGACGACCTATGCGTACGACTCATCCAACAGCTGGATCGACGGCTGGACGCTTTTCTACTGGGCGTGGTGGATCTCGTGGTCGCCGTTCGTCGGCATGTTCATCGCGCGCATCTCGCGAGGCAGAACCGTCCGCCAGTTCGTGCTCGCGGTGCTCTTCATCCCGGCCGGATTCACCTTCATCTGGATGACGGTGTTCGGCAACTCGGCGATGGGGATCGACACCGGCGTCGCCGACGGTGCTCTGGCGA